>JAUWJD010000051.1 GCA_030607875.1 Chloroflexota bacterium | reverse complement strand
GTCCTCGAACTTGCTCACCCCACCGCTCGTGCCGAACCAGAGGTCCCCGGCTGGGCCGACGGCGATGGCCTCAACCCAGTTGTCCGCCAGCCCGTTGGCGGTGGTGTAGGTGGTCCACGCGGCGCCATCGAATTTGCTCACCCCACCCGCCCAGGTACCCACCCAGATGTTCCCGCCCCCATCGACGGTCAAGTCTCGCACCGGACCGCCAGTCACTCCATGGGTGGCGTAGGTCGTCCAGGTGGCGCCATCGAACTTGCAGACTTCGCCCAGCCAGGTACCGACCCAGACGTCCCCAACCGGATCGATGGCCATGGCGGACACCTCGTTGCTCGCCAGTCCGTCGGCGGTGGTGTAGGTGGTCCAGTCGGTGCCGTCGAAGCGGCTGACCCCGAGCAAAGTGCCGAACCAGAGATCGCCGGCCTGGTCCTGGGTGATGGCCTGAACCATGTCGCCTGCCAGCCCATCGGGCGTCCCATAGGTCGTCCAGGTAGTGCCGTAGAACTTGCTCGCACCGGCGCCGGTACCGATCCAGATTGGCCCGAGCGCTTCAGCGAAGAGGGTGGTTATGTAGTAGCTCGCTGGCTCGTTGGTGGTGGCATAGGTGGTCCACGTGGCGCCATCGAACCAGCTAATCCCGTCACCGTAGGTGCCGACCCAGAGGTTGTCGTCCGGGTCCACAGCCATGGCCTCGACCCGGTTGCCGGCCAGCCCATCGGAAGGGCCGTAGGTGGTCCAGGTATGGCCATCGAAGCTGCTTGCCCCCAGACTGCCGCCAAACCACTTGACGTCAGCCCCGTCTACGGCGATGGACTTCACGTAGTCGTCTGCGAGCCCACTGGTGCTGCTGGTGTAAGTGGTCCAGGTTTCGTCGTTGAACATGCTCACCCCCTGCCGGGTGCCGAACCACATGTTCCCCTGATCGTCGACAGCCATGGTCTGTACCCAGCCGTTCACCAGCCCATCGGAAGTGCCGTATGTGGTCCAGGTTTGGCCGATGAGCGTGCTTGCCCCATTGGAAGTGCCAAACCACACGTTGCCACTCTGGTCGGCGATGGCGTTGACGTGGTTGCTCACCAGCCCACTGGTGTGGGTGTCGTAGGTGGTCCAAGAGGTGCCGTCGAACGTGCTCACTCCGTTCCTCTTCGTACCACACCAGACCCTGTCGTCCTGATCGACGGCAATTGCCGAGACCTGGTTGTGCACCAGTCCGTCAGCGGTGGTGTACTTGGTGTAAGTGCCGCTGGAACGGTTCCAGCGTACCACGCCGCCACTTGTGGCCGCCCACATGTACTGGCCCTGAGCAGCCAAGCCCCTCACATAGTTGGCGTTGGTGTAGGTGCGCCACTCTTGAGTGACCCGGGGGGCCAGACCCTGCAGGTCAGGCGGGCCCTGGGCGTGGATGGCGCACGGCAATAGCAGGCTGACGACGGAGAAGACACGGAGGAAACGCACCCTGGGGTTCATCATTCTGCTCCCTTCGCTGCTGACATGCTTCGAAGCGTGGCCTGGAGGCTCTTCAGGCATGATTGTAGTCGGTTTGTTTCAGCCAGGCAAATCGTGGTTCCCTGAGCACTTGACTGAGAATCAAGGTGTCACCCTGCCCCCGGGCGTGCACGTGAAGCGCTCACCAGTTTCCTGTTACCTTGCAGCGGATGTCGGCTGGAGGAGCCGACCAACGTGCTTGAGGGCCTGTCAGGCTCAGAGCCCTCAGCGCTGTCACTGTGTCGGTGATCCCGCTGCCATCACACATGTTGGCGTAATGCAGCGTTGGCGCTGCATTTGGGGCACCCGACTCAGACCAGTGCGTAATTCGCTCGGGATATCCACTGACAGCGAGCGCGGGATCGGCGCCCCATTCCATGCTATGCGTGGACCACAGTCCACGCCGTGCAGCAGGGTACCGATCATGGCAGGCTGGAAGCGCTGCGAGACCAAGTCCAGCCTGTCGCAGGTGGCGGCCTGCATCACGTGGAGGCGGACTGTGGTCCGCCAGGAGCGAGGATGAAGGGCTGCAGCCGACATGCTCTCAGATGGGCATCAGACTCAGACCTGTTGGCAGGCAAATGGTAAGGGCGAATCCCGGGGCTCGCCCCGAGGCAGGAGCAGACCGCAAAGCCCGGAGCAGTGCAGGCAAAACAGGTCGAGCCGCCATAGCAATCCTTGCTGTTTTGCAGTATAATCACTGCAGTTCTTTGGCATAGCATCAAACATGACCCCTGAAGCGACGGCTCGACACCGCATTGTAGGGGCAGGTCCGCGCGAACGGCGAGCCCAGCCCACCACGCTGCTTCCTACGACCGGAGAGCTTGCCGGCGGTGCTGGCCTCCTGATCACGGCGCACGGTGCAATTGAAGAACTTGTCAGATTGCGCTATAATTGGGCTGCGCGGCAGTAGTGCGCGAAGGGTTGGATCGTCGCCTGGGGCCTTGCCGTTCGCTGCGCTCACGGCGCGATGATCACATCGGTGGACGGCAATTTGGGGCTGAGATGGCCGGGTCAGGCCCTGCTGTTCTGGTCTGACTACAGGGTACTGCGCCGAAGGTTGCTAAACTCAGGCCGTCGTTTTCATGCCATAATCGAGCCAAAGGGGTCAGCAACCTTCGGTGCACGGAGCAGTGATGCGGGGCAGGCCACTGGGCAGCAGCGTCTGCACGCCGGAATGCAACCAGGAGGAGTGATGCCTGTTTCACCTCAACAGCTCAGTCTCCATCTGGAGACACATCGCAACCACTACCTTTTCTCCGACTACTACCTCGAAAACCTGCTGCCCAGGCGGCTCGACTGGCAGGGCGGAACTGCCGAGGCTCGTCGGGCCATGGAGCGCCTTCAGACCATCTATGCGGCGTTCACCCCCACGGAGAACGAGGCCCAGACAGAGCGAGACTGGATTCGGCCTGTTTTCGAGGCTCTGGACCAAGTCTTTGAGGTGCAACCCAGCATTGCCACACCCGACGGCGTGCGTCGGCCCGATTACGTTTTCTTCCCCGCCGAGGAAGCCCGCAAGGCCGCCAAGCCTCTCCAGGGGCAGGAGGATTACCCCGCCAGCGCCCTGGCTGTGGGCGACGCCAAGCATTGGGACCGCTCCCTCGACCAGACCCTCAAGGGCGATGGCCGCAAGCCCCATGACCCCTTTACCAACAAAAACCCCAGTTGGCAGATCTACTTCTACATGCTCCACACCGGCCGGGCCTGGGGAATCCTGACCAATGGCCGTCGCTGGCGTCTCTATCACAAGGACACGGCCCACAAGCTGAACTACTACTACGAAGTGGACTTGCCCGCTCTGTTGGACAATGGCGACGTTGAAGCTTTCAAGTACTTCTACCTCTTCTTCCGCCAGGCATCCTTCATTCCCAATGGCGAAGGCCGTACCTGGCTGGACATCATCCTGGCCGAGAGCCGGGACTATGCCCAGGGGGTGAGCAAACACCTCAAGGATCAGGTCTACCAGGCGTTGCGCCACGTGGCCCAGGGCTTCCTCGACTATCCTGGCAACGCTCTGACTGCCGACTCCGCTACTCTCAAGGCTATCTACGACAACTCGTTGATCCTGCTGTACCGGCTGCTGTTCATCCTCTATGCGGAGAGCCGGGGGCTGTTGCCCGTGCAGGACAATGAGACCTACCGCCTGAGCTACAGCCTGGATGCCGTCAAGAAGGAGATCGAGCGTACCCTGAGCAGGCCAATCCTGCCTACATCTCGCCTTTACTGGCCACGGCTGGAAGAGTTGTTTGGGGCCATCAACAAGGGTCACGAGCACCTAGGCGTGCCCGCTTACAACGGGGATCTGTTTAACCCGGAGAAGCATCCCTTCCTGGAGCGGTATGCAGTGGGCGATCAGCAACTGCGGCGAGCGATTGACCTGCTGGCCCGCACCGACACCGAGGAGGGGCGGGTCTTTGTGGACTACCGTGACCTGGAGGTTAGGCACCTGGGCTCTATCTACGAGGGGCTGCTGGAGTATCAACTGCGGTACGCCGAAGAGGATCTGGCGGTGGTGAAGGAGAAGGGACGCGAGCGGTACGTATCGGCAGGCGAGGGACAGGAGGTGGCCGTCTCCACCAGCCGGGTTTACCTGGTTACCGACCGGGGCCAACGCAAGGCCACGGGAAGCTACTACACGCCCGACTATATCGTCAAGTACATTGTGGAGCAGACGTTGAAGCCGCTGCTGGACGAGGTTTCTTCTCATTGGGCCGACCGCATGAACGTCACCGAGGAGGACTTGTCCAACGACATCCTGTCGCTGGACGTGCTGGACCCCGCCATGGGCAGCGGGCACTTTTTGGTGGAGGCCACGGAGTACATCGCTCGCCATCTGGTGGGATTGGGCCTGGAGGCCACGGCCGAGATGGGAGCCGAGGCGGAACTGGACTACTGGAAGCGGCGGGTGGTGCAGAGTTGCATCTATGGGGTGGATCTGAACCCACTGGCCGTGGAACTGGCCAAGCTGTCGCTGTGGCTGGCCACGGTGTCCAAAGACAAACCACTCTCGTTTCTGGACCACCACCTGCGCTGCGGCAACAGTCTCATCGGGGCGCGAGTGGCTGACCTGGGGGCGGTACAGGTGGTGAGGAAAAAGCGCCGCCGCAAGGCCAGGGAAGAGGGTGTCGAGCAGCTTTCGATGTTCGAGGACGATGCCTTTCGTAAGAGCATGATGACCGCCGTGGACAGCATGTGGCTCATCGAGCGGACATCCAGCGACGACGTGGCGGGAGTGAAAGAGCAGGAGCGCATCTACCAGGAGTTGCGGGACGAGTTGACACGCCGTTACCGGCGGCTGGCCGACTTGAAGACGGCGTGCTATTTCGGCGTGGAGATTGACCCAGCCATGTGGCCTGGCCTGGTGGCCTACGCCACCGGCCGGGCCCCTGCTGAGATCCGACTGTACCAGACATTGCTGGAGCAGACGCAGACCATCGCCGAAGACAGGCGTTTCTTCCACTGGGAGCTGGAGTTTCCCGAGGTCTTCTTTGACCGCTTCGGCCGGCGGCTGAAGGAAGAGGCGGGGTTTGATGCGACAGTGGGGAATCCGCCGTGGATTGCGGTGGATAATCTATCCGATGAAGACAAGGCTTTCTATCGAACCGTGTTTGCTGTGGCACAGAAGTTCGATGTGTCACATGCCTTCGTTCAGCAGGCGGTTGCGCTATCCCAGGAGAACGGGTTCGTCTCGATGGTGATTCCCGAACACTCTTGGATCGGCGAATTCCACACGAGATTTCGCCGGAATCTACTTGACTCGGCTCAGTTATTGTGGGTTGCGAGTATGAAAGAGGGCGACTTTAGCGATGTCGCGAACCCCTCTTCCATGTTTGGGAGCCAAGTATCGTTCTCCGACATTGGGGAATACGAGTTCGCGATTCTGCGGATCCGATCGCCCCAGGATCTCGAACGTGAGGCTGGTTATCGCATGTCGATATCGGTTCTAAATGAGGATATTGTTTTGAATACTCAAAATGAACCAGTCCAACTCTATCGCATCTTCTTTGATCCCCGGCTTGTCACGACTCGGGCCTTGTTTCATAGAATACCGCGGGGGTATCTTGATCATTTTGTTGTGGTTAGCGATGGCATAAAGACAGCTGATGCTCTGCATGAGATAATGATTCAAGGTGATCTGCGACCGGAGCAGCGAAGTAAGTATGTAAAAGCACTCCGCAGTGGAGTGAAAATCCCTGACCGATACGGTGTTCCCCAGTGGGATGGTTGGTGGGTGCTTCGAGAAGAGTACGCCATAGAATACAAGATGCGTCCAGGATTCAGCTATGATTCGCCGAGACGTATGTATTGCTTTAATGCACCTAGACGCTTGATCATGCGTCAGACAGAACCAACGATTATCGCTACTCTCGACGATATCGGTTATAGGTTTCCGAACTCAATCTTCACGATGGCCCTAAAGCCAGATGTTGAGAGCAGTTTATCGTATCTTCTTGCCGTTTTGAACTCGACGCTGATTCGAGAGTACTATCTTTTGTCCTCGCAAGTTGGAGGCACGACGAAGCCGCAGCTGTACATCAACCAACTTAAGACCCTACCAATCCGCCGCCTCTCGTTCACCACGCCAGCGAAGGAGCGGAAGCGGCTGGTGGAGGTTGGAATCACTGAGACCACAGAGCGGATTGAACGCACTGAAGGGCCCTCAGTGAGCTCAGCGTCCTTCAGTGCCTTCAGCGGTTCCAACCTCGGCCGCTGGCTGGACGCCCGGCTCGCCGCCGACCCCGAGCAATCCGATGTCGTCCACGACCTGCTGGCCCACCTGGCGGAGCAGATGATTGAGATGAACAAGGAGAAGCAGGCTGAGGTGCGGGGCTTGCTGGACTGGGTGGCCGACTACACCGGGCTGCCCGTCGAGGACTGGACGCTCAAGACCCACGTCAAAGCCTACTACCAGCATGACTGGGCCGAGATGCGGCGCGTGCTGGACCGCAACCGCCGCAAGATCACCAAGGTGAACGTGAAAGGGCGCGAGGCATCGGATCAAATCCGGGAGGAGTGGCAGGCATCGGTGGAGAAACTGCGCCCCCTGCTGGCCCGCATCGCTGCCACCGACCGGCTGATTGACCTGATCGTCTATCGGCTGTATGGCCTGACGGAGGAAGAGGTGAAGGCGGTGGAGGGGGAGTGAAGAGACGATGTCATCGCAAGCCCCGCTGCTACCAGCTCTGGCGCTGACAGACAACTCCACAATCAGCCTCGGCGACGTTCTGGCCAAGCAGCTCTTGACCGCCCAATGAGCCGACGTCGACGTGGCCTACCCGCTGAGCAGCGGCGTCAGATTGCTGGAACCGCAACTCCAGTACTTCCTGCACGGAGGCCGCACGCTGCGGGTGCTGGCCGGTGGCGACTTTGGGCTGACCGAGCTCTGACTGCGTACGTGGGTGACAGAGCCATGTGGCCAACTGAAGCCGAGAAGACCCATCAGCGTCTTACCCTAGCGCCTGAGGGCGCTTCTCAAGTTCAGCCAGGGATTTCAATCCCTGCTTGCTTGCTGGAAGTGTGGCAGTCCTAGCCGACTGGGAGTAGAGCGTGATCCAAGTAGGCAAGGATTGCTGAGGGCATGCGATCCTATGAACTCCAAGGAGGCGGGCAGCGTTGACGACAGTCTACGAGACCGATCTAACTGATCTGGAACAACTGGATGTACAGGCGACTGTGGCCAAGGTGGTCGATTGGCGTGGACGAAGGGTGCTGCAGTTGAACGGCCTGGCAGTGGTGCGGGGCCTGGAGACCGCGAATGCCACCGTCGAGGTGGACGTTTGTGCCGAGGAGTCGTGCTACCCTGGCATCGCCTTTCGCCTCGGCGATGTGCTCAACTTTGAGCTGGCGTACGCCGTACCGCACTGCAGCGCCCTGAGGGACGCCCTGCAGTACGATCCCGTGTTCCACGGGTCGAACACCTGGCAACTGTACCACGGTGAAGGGCATCAGAAGGACGCCATTGTGCCCACAGGCGAGTGGTTTCGTCTGCGCATCGACGTGCAGGGAGGGCGGGCGGCAGTCTCTGTGGACGGCCAGCCACCGCTCGTTGTGCCCAGGCTGGCCCACCGGCAGGGTACGGGGCGCGTCGGAATCTGGACCTACCTGCCCGCGTACTTTTCCAACCTGCGCGTGTCGCCATGCCGGCGCATGCCGGAGGCCAGTGCAGAGCCGCTACGGCCTCCTTCTGACACGCTGAGCGAATGGTTCGTGGATGGTTTCGGCTGCGTGCAGTGCGAGCCAAGCGGTGTGCTCAACCTCAACCGCTACCTGCCTGCATCGCTGAGCGAGGTGATTCTGGGGAGGCGTTTTGAGATGCCTACGGCTGCAGAGGTCGAAGTGGCCTTTGGCTTCAGCGACGAGCTGGCCCTGGCTGTCGATGGTGACGAGCTGTTTACAGGGACGAACACGTTCAGGGGACTCGGCAGCTATGCAGAGCGAGGCTACGTGGACCTCAATGCGCATTCGGTTCGCCTGCGCCTGGGGCCGGGTGTGCACCAGCTGAGCGCAACGCTGAAGGTTACGGAGGCCTTCGGCTGGGGGTGCATCTTGGCGCTGCGCGCGGAGGGCATTCAGCTTCTGCCGGCGGTTGGCAGTTGACGGTTTCCAGTTGGCAGTTGGCAGTCAGTTGTTGTAGGGGCAAGTCATTCCTCAGGGCCTCTGTCGTTGGTGCGGTGGCGCACCTTTCGGCACGGCTCTGTTGGGCAATGCGCCTCGCAGGAATGACTTGCCCCTACCGCTTGCTGGCTGCTACAGTTCACAGGGGATAGGATGAAGAATGACATCCAAAACGGCGCTTCGACCCCACATTGCGGTGCTGAACGAAAGCCAAATCGCACAGCTCCACGAACACTCGCTGCGCGTGTTGTCCCACGTGGGTGTGCGCGTGGATGCGGACAGGGCGCGGCGGCTGTTGCTGCGGGCCGGGGCCCGGGCTGGGGAAGGCCGGCGCGTCTTCTTGCCGCCCGAATTGGTGGAATGGGCCCTGCGGGTGGCTCCTTCCACCGTGGACGTGCACGACCGGTGGGGGAAGCACGTGTTCCGCCTGGGCAAGGACGTGCCCGGGCCACAGGCGCGCTTTGGCATCGGCGTGACCTGCCTCTATTACCAGGATGCGCAGAGCGATGCGGTGACGCCGTTCACTCGCCAGCACGTGAGGGAGATGGTTCGGCTGGGCGGGGCGCTGCCCAGCTTCGATGTGATCTCCACGGTGGGTGTGGTGCAGGATGTCGATCCCGCTTTGTGCGACCTGTACGCGGCGTTGGAGATGGTGGCCAACACCACCAAGCCGCTGGTCGTCCTGGTAGCGGATGAGGCGGCTTTCCCGCACGTGCTCGACCTGCTGGAGCATCTGTGCGGCGACCTGGCGGCGCGCCCGTTCGTCGTTCCGTACTTCAACCCCATCACGCCGCTGGTCATCAACGCCGGGACGGCCGACAAGATGTGGTGGACCATCGAGCGTGGCTTGCTGTTCATCTACTCCAATTATGGCATGGCCGGAGCGACGACGCCGATCACGCCGGCGGGCACGCTGGTGCTGCTCACTGCGGAGCTGCTGGCTGGCCTGACGCTGAGCCAGTTGATGAAAGAGGGCGCGCCAGTGATCCTGGGTAGCCTGCCCGCCTACTTCGACATGCGGGGCATGGGCAGCTTCTACGATGCCCACAGCTATCTGATCAACCTGGCCTGTGCGGAGATGATGGCGCACTACGGCCTGCCGCATGCCGGGACTTCGGGGAGCGGGATTGGCTGGGGGCCGGATCCTATCGCCTGGGGCCACCAGTGGATGAACCACCTGACGAGCTGCCTGGGCAAGGTGGGGCTGGTGCCGTTTGTGGGCGACAACCTGGGGTCAAAGGCCTTCTCGCCGGTGCTGGCGGTCTATGCCAACGAAGCCATCGCGCAGGCGCGACGTCTAGCGCAGGGCTTTGCCTGGGATGACATAACTGCGGACTTGGATGAGATAGGACGAGTTGGGCCAGGCGGCAACTATCTCACGTCTGAGATGACGCTCGATCTCTTCCGCGAGGCGTACTACCAGAGTGAGGTGTTTCCGAGCCTGACGCTGGAAGCATGGCAAGCGCGGGGCTGCCCACGGGCCATGGATGCGCTGCGCCGCCATACTCAGCAGTTGCTGGCCCACGTCAGCGCTCCCGCAGATCACGTGGAGTTGATGGCAAAGGGGGAGGAGTTCATACAGGGCGTGAGACGCGAGGCGTGAAGGGTGAAACAGTGCTGTAGAGGGCTTTGCGTACTGGGTGCCTTTCCGGCCATGGACGCGGCGCAGTGAGAGGCTGTGAAGCGGAGATGTGATCCGGATGGCTAGGAGGACGCCACTTCTGTACACTCTGCCCGAGACGATTAACGGTGTTCGAAGGTAAACACCCAGCCAACAGCCTTTTCGGAGTGTGCCTCTTCCACGGTTTCGAGCTCCTTCAGCAGACTGGAGAGAGTCTCCTGCTTGCTCGGCCCGTCATCTGCCTGGTGGTGCTGGGTATACAGGTCTCCCAGATGCGGGATGGGTTGCGTCGAAGCGACGATGTACAGGCGTTCTTGACCCTTGTTCTCACCCAGGTAGAACCAGTTGGGCTTGGACGGCAGATGGTACGTTTGCCCTTGCTGTAATCGTTCCATCAACTGCTCATCGGTCAAGCTGTTCACTGTCTCTCCGTATTGCCGCATGGACTGTACGCACCCCGGACGGCGGGTGCCGCCTAACGAGTCACGCATTAGCCGCGCCAGCGATCTGCGCAGCAAGTGACGGCGCTCAACCGAGTGTAGCTAGGGGGCGGCGCCCGTAGGGACGTCGGCTGCATGCGCAAGACCGCCGGCCTCTACTTGATCCAGATCATTTGAGCCCCGACGACTCCCCAGCGCCCATCTTCTTTCTGCAGGCGATATACGTTCCCAGCTCCGCTCTCGCTTGCCTCCTCGTAGCCTCCTTCGGCTTCGACCTTGTCACCGCCAAGCCACCTGATCTCGCTGATCCAGAAGATCAGGCCTGGCAGCCCACTCTCGCCGTCCAGCACCTGCGCCGTCCCAGCCTCCAGCACGGAAGCCGAAGCGGGCTTTACCAGGGGACGGTGACCCTGGAACTGCCTGAGAAGCTGGGGACTGGGGTCGTTGCCACCTTCCACGCTGAGGAAGTAGACGTTGGCCGCCTTGCCAACAGCGGAGGCGTTAAAGTCGAACTGATATCGGAAAACGGCCTCCCGAATGGTGTCTTCCTCCGAGAGCTGGGTTGCGACCTGCGGATTGGACGAGCAGCCGCAGATGACAAGCGTCACCACCAGAGCGATGAGGGAGTGGCGCATCATTACGCCTCTGGCCATGCAAGTACCTCCTCTGCCGAATTGCTTCGGCGTAACCACCCATTCAATCGACGTCTTTCGATGCGGAATAGTTTCTCGGCTGTGTTGTGCTGGACTGCGTGCGCTACGTCCTCCACAGCTGTTGTGCCGAGTTTTGCGTGTCACACGCGCCTGGGCCAAGACACAATGTTCGCTGGATAGCTCTGCGAGACCCGCTGCAGCCGAGATGCCCTAGAGCTCCGTCGCCTCGTCCATTGGTCCGGGTTGGGTGACGGCACCGAGGACCGCTTTTCCAGATGCCACACGGTGTGATCAGAGCGCTTCGCGGATAAGCTGCACGCGCTCTTCATACTCCCGGGCCAGCAAGGTCTTGAGCTGTGCGTTGGGGTCGATGGGGCGGCCGGGGGCAGGATCGCCGTAGTAGCGGGGTATCAGGTGAACGTGCAGGTGTGGCACGATGTTGCCAAGGATCTTCAAGTTCATCTTGTCTGGCCGAAAGACCTGATCCACAGCCTGCGCAGCCTGCATCAGGTCTTGGAAGAACAGCATCTGCTCCTCCACGGCGAGGTGGTAGGACTCTCGTACGTGCTTGGTGCAGATCAGGACGCAGTAGCCACCGACGTACTGGTTCCGAGCCAGCCGCAAACGGCTGATCCGGAGGTCGGCGATGGTGTACCCATAGCGGTTGACGGGCTCTGTGGACTGGCATGCGGCGCAAAGCGGGCAGTCCTCCCCGCGGACGAGGGCCTCCCAGCGCTCGCGCGCCATCCATTCCATGGTCTTTTCTGGCATGATGGACATCCCTCCAGTCGCGGTCTCTCGTAAGCCACGTTGTGTTACCCATGTGAATGGGGCGGCTTTGCTACGCGAACCATCTCCCCGCCACAACCCCATCCCTCACGCCTACGCCCACTTGCCCACCTCGTGCAGGTCTTCTAGGTAGATTGTCGTCCGCTGTTCGAGTGCCTTCAGCGCAAAGGTCAGGCGCTCCGCGAGCCTTGAACAGAGCAGCCTCTCGGCTTCATCCCAGTGGCAGAAACGGAACTCGCCGAGTTCACCAGCGGGCAGTTGGATCTGCTGGATCTGTCGCTGGCTCAGCAGTCCGCCGTAGAAGACAAAGTGCACGCTCTGCGGTTTTGTCCCTTGTGCCGACTGGTACTCGGCACACAGCAGTGGCTGCACCGCGAGGTCCATCCCCAGCTCCTCACGGATCTCGCGCTTGCAGCCCTCCAGAGGCGATTCGTTTTCCTCAATCACGCCACCAGGGACGAGCCATCCGTCGTCGTCACGATAGGTCGGCTTCACGATCAGAAGCTTGCCCTGGTTGTTGAAAAACAGCGCAGCGGCTGTCATCCTGCGCCTTGGATATACCGGAGTGTAATCGGACATTGTGCGCTAGTCTCCTCTAGATTCGATCCCAGCCTTGTGGCAGCTTTGGGATGGGCCATTCGGTCGGAGGGAACCAGTGCTGCCAGCCATCGCTGAAGGGCGACGCTCTGGCTCGAACGCGGTCGAGGGTGCGCTCGCCTTCGTATGCCTCAACCATCATACCTCGTGACAAAGCGCTGGACGGTCCGCTCCTCTCTGGAAAGCGCTCAATGCGGGCCTTTTCCCAGATCCAACGTCCCCTTGTCTTGTTTCTGACATCATAGCAAATCAGCGTGGCACCTGCAAGTCGTGTGGGGCGTATCTCCCATCAAGCCCAACTCTTTTTCCTTCTCTACCTCTCTCAGGCGAAAACTGAATCCCGGTTGAATCATTGCCATCATGAAGAGATGCATTTGCCGTTTCTTTCCAGTCTCAATACAATCCCTCTCAAGGCTGAGCGATTATTGGAACCTTTTCGACATTGAAGTACTTGGCCATCTGATTGTTGGGCGCCAGCGCTACGTGAGCCTGAAAGAGCGGGGGTTGGGACTTGATCCGCGTGATGCCGTCAGCAGCCACAAATGAGGGGTGCCATCGCCGCTCGGAGACATGAATGCCGCATATCTGCCCATCCGATTTTCAGACGACAAAGTGTCTGCCCAAGGTTGTAGGCATGTTTGAGAGCAATGGCCGTGATCTCTGAAGCACGGACGACCGTACGGAATGCGGGGGGAATTCTGGTACAGCGTGGCCTCCACGCGGCCAGCGGGTTCGCCTTTGCCCTCGTCGTGCCTCGTTTGATGGGGCCTGACATCTACGGCCGCTATTCGTTGATCGCCTCACTCTCCATCTGGTTTTTGCTGTTCAGCAACTTGAGCCTCACTGATGTCATAGGGCGCTACGTGCCGGAATTCATCCTCAGGGGGGACAGGAAGGGCTTACACGAGTTCTGGGCGGATCTGCTTACCGTGCGCTTGGCAACCGCCACCTTGGCCGCGAGCGTGTACCTTGGAGTCACTGTTCTATGGCTGCGCGACCTGGAGCTGCTGGTGTTGGTGATCATGGCTGGCATGGTTTTCGTGCGAGGCATCGCGGAGTTGCTGTTTGCTGTCTTTGTCGGTTATAACCAGGCATCGCGTTGGCAGATGGGAGAGACGCTACGCCAATGGCTATCACTGGGCATCCTGCTCCCCAGCTTCTACCTGGGAGGCTTGCGCGGTGCTGTGCTGGGCCTGTTGCTGACCGAATTCGTGGTATTGGCTCTTGGCATCTGCTGGGCCAGGCTGCATCTGGCCTGGCCAGGCCTGCACCTCGACGTGCGACGCTCGATGCCGTATCTCCAATTCGGCCTGATCTTCTTCGCCAGTGACGTACTGAATACCGCCCTGGGGGCCAGCGGCGAAACCATGCTTCGCGCCGTCACGATGGACTATGTCCAGGTAGGCTACTTCGGGCTGGCCTGGCGCGTGTACATCACCATGGCGCTGGCCATTCCGTACGTTACCTTGACTTTCACTCCGCTGCTGACCACATTGCGCGCCCAGGGGCGGATCGAAACGCTGACGTGGTGGCTCGAGCGTCTGCTCAAGTATCTGGCGTTCGGTGGGGTGCTCGCTGCATTTGGCACGCTTCTCCTGGCAGAGGATCTGGTACCCATGGTGCTCGGAGCAGAATACCGGCCGGTGGCAGGCACTCTGGTGTTGCTGACCTTGACCTTGCTGCCGTCGGCCATAGGCTTTATCGCTCGCCTGGTGGCCATGATTTACGTTCGGCCCAGGGCAGCTCTGGCAGCATCCGCCATCCGGTTGGTCGCCTTTTGGATTCTGGGCGCCCCGCTGGTTGCACGGTTCGGGAGTCTGGGGAGCAGTACTGCTATGCTGGCGGTATCTGCACTGCACGCCGGGTATTTCACCTGGCGTATGAGACGCGTGTTGCGCTACTCGCTTCGCGAGTGCCTGGTGACGATTGGGCTGGGCATTCTGTTTCTGCCGCTGCTCCTACTGCGGTCGTCTTGGACGATGAACGTGGCCTTGTTCGGTGTTTTTGTCCTGGGATATTCCAGCGTGCTGCTTCTGCTGCGGGTGGTAACACGGAACGAGGTGAGTGAGCTGTGGCAGGCCATTGTCTCAAGGAGTGAAACCTTCAAACACGTGTGAGAGCTGGTGGTTGAGAACAGCAGAAGAATTGGCGCCACATCGGCACGCAACTGCTGAAGCCTGGTAAGTGCAGTGGTTTTGTTCAGCGAGGCCAGAAACGAGAGATACACTCACTTCTGGCCTCTTGCTGGCCTGGCTGCTTTGAGTCTGGTCTTATCTTGCGGTCTGTGGCTGCGCTGGGCTCGCACAACAACAGCCCACACCAGCCAGACCTGTCTGAGCAATCAGAGTGAGAAAAGAAACTTGCACGAGCCGCAGGCTCGGACAGCAAGGCCCCAGGAAGACGCACCAGTATGCGCCGAGGCCACGGTCCCTCCTCCTCCCGTGCAACTCACCTTGAAACGCTAGCTGATCTTCTCCCCACAGGAAGAGCAGAACTTTGTTCCTTCCGGAAGCTCTGTGCCGCACTTGGGACAGAACTTGGCCTTGGACTCGGGCTCCACGTACTCTTCGGCCCTCGCCTTCTCCAGCTCTTCCTTCTTGGCGGCGAGCTGTGCGTCCAGCTTCTCCACCTGTTCAATCCACTCTTCCAGCCCGGCGGGCCGCAGCTCGATTGCTTTCTTGCCCGTGGCCATGGTAGCCTGGCCGAGTTCACCTTCAAGCTTGTCCACTTCAGAGTTTAACCTTCTGACGCGCAGTGCCTTGTCTGTCTCGAACTTGGCTCGGTCTGCGGCCTCGCTAACTCCCTTGGTCAGTCTGTCGAACAATGCCATCGCACTTCTCCTTTCCTTGCGTATTGTCTTGGAAACCGATTCTACTATGCGGTGCCCGTTTTTAGCAAATCCTGCAGCCGCCTGCGCTACCCACTTCTTGGCGGTTCAGTTCCCTACCCCTTGATCACGCCCAGCGGCACCATTTTGGCTACCTTGCGCGCCAGGCCGGCCTTGTGCACGACGTTGACTACTCGGTCAATGTCCTTGTAGGCGTGCGGCGCTTCCTCGGCCAGGCCTTTCCAGGGGCCGCGAACGGTAATGCCCGCCTCGGCAAGACGTCGCTGGACATCTTCACCTCGCGCTTTCTTCTTCGCCGCGCGACGGCTCATCACACGTCCCGCCCCATGGCAGGTCGAGGAGAACGACTTTTCCGCCGCCTCAGTAGTGCCCACCAGCAAGTAGGATGCAGTGCCCATGTCGCCTGGCACCAGCACTGGCTGACCCACCGCACGGTAATCCACTGGCAACTTGGGATTCTGCGGGCCGAAGGAGCGCGTGGCACCTTTGCGGTGCACGATGACCTTTGTTGGCCGGCCATCGATGACATATTCTTCGGCTTTGGCAATGTTGTGCGCGATGTCGTAGATCAAGGTGAGGTGGAAGTGCTTGAAGCGTGGAGCCAGGATCTCATTCAGGATCGTACGCGTGAGATGTAATATCAGTTGGCGATTGGCCCAGGCATAGTTGGCGGCACAAGCCATCGCGGCCATATAGTCCTGCCCCTCCGGAGAGTTGATCGGGGCACAGACCAAGTCGCGGTCAGGCAGGCGGATGCCGTACTTGGCTACTGCGCTCCGATGTGCGTTGATGTAATCGGTACATACCTGGTGCCCCAGTCCACGCGAACCGGTGTGGATCCACAGCACGGCTTGGCCGGGGTACACTCCGAACTGCTGGGCAACTGCCTCGTCATAGACCTCGACGACTTCTCCAATCTCAACAAAGTGGTTGCCCGCGCCTAGTGTGCCAAGCTGGTTGCTGCCGCGCTTCTTGGCCCTGGGGCTTATGGCGCTTGCTCGTGCTCCAGCCAGCGCACCCCTTTCCTCGGTGTGTTCCAGATCGTCCGCGGTGCCATAGCCCTTCGACACAGCCCAGCCTGCGCCTCGCTCCAGCACCTTGTCCATGTCTGGTCTGGAGAGGCGGATACTGCCGCCGCGTCCCACGCCACTGGGCACCCCATAGTGCAGAGCGTTTATGAGCTCATCCATCAGCGGCTTGACCTGCTCCGCCTCCAGGTTGGAACGCAGCAGGCGCACGCCACAGTTGATGTCATAGCCCACCGCTCCGGGTGAGATCACACCGTCTTTCGTGCGCATCGCAGTCACACCGCCGATAGGCATTCCATAGCCCTGGTGGATGTCGGGCATCGCCAGCGTGTATTTCTGCACGCCCGGCAGACACGCCGTATTGATCAACTGCTCGATCGAGCGGTCCTGCAACGCCGCTTCCAACAGGACATCGTCGGCGTAGATGCGTGCTGGGACGCGCATGTCGCTGCGATAGCCCTGGGGTAGCTCCCACAGATGCTCTTCGATTCTCTTGAGGTCTTTTTTGTTCACCATGTTGCACCTCCTGGGGTGGGCAAGGTTCTGTGCCTCGTGATGCCGCACCAAGTGTCCCTTCTTTGGCTCATTATACATCAAGAACGATGGTAGCGGTGTATCCTGCAGCCGTCTTGACGATGGCCAGGTCGTAGTACGTAGCAGCCTTGATGATCGCAAAGACGTCGTGGCTCTGTTCACCGTACACCGTTGCTCGAAGGTGCTGGGGCGTCAGCTCGTGGATGTCAAACGCCGAGTACACCTGCTCCTGCGTCTCGTGCAGATAGAGCAATTCGTTCAACCAGTTAACCAGCAGCGATTCATAGTCGCTGCCCTCGACCCTAACCCCTTCTTGTAGAGCAGGTTGGATGGCCTGGATGTCTGCCAGTTGGCTGAACATGGCGTAGGCGGCATTGACAAAGAGTTCGCGCAGGTCATGACCGTAAATGCGCAGCGCCAGGTCAGCGGTGTGCTCCAGTTGCTCGTAGCGGGGCTTCATTGCAATATCTCCCGTGCTTGGGCAATGTCCTTCTCGATCTGTGCGCACAGTGCCTCCGCATTGGGAAAACGGCGTTCCTCGCGCAGGCGTTCCACGAATTGAAGACAAATGTGTTCTCCGTATAGGTTCCCGCTAAAGTCCAGCAGGTATGCTTCTACGCTATGCTCTCCCGCTCCAAAAGTCGGCCGGCAGCCGATGTTGGCCACGGCGGGGAAACGCTGTTCTCTGTAGGCCACATACGCTGCATAGACGCCACTCGCTGGCACAGCGCAATGCTCTGACAGTTGCAGGTTGGCCGTGGGAAAGCCCAAGCGCTTGCCTCGGCCTTCTCCGGATATGACAACGGCTCTCAATTCGTGGTAGCGCCCCAGCATCTCGGCAGCTTCGCGTACGCGCCCTGCCGTAATCAAGTGGCGGATCTGGGTGCTGCTGATTACCACCGGGCCATCGCGCACAGGCTCGATGACGTGCACGTGAAAGCCTATCGCCTTGCCCAGCTTGGTCAAAGCGCTGGCATTACCGGCACGCCCGCGGCCAAGGCTAAAGTCCCAGCCAATCCACAGCTCAGTCATGTGCAGGTATTCGCACAACATCTGCACAAAGTCTCGCGCCGAGGTTCGCGCCAGTTCCAGAGTAAATGGCAAGATGACCAACAGATCCAGCCCCCACTGCGTCAGCAGCTCTATCTTGTCCTCGGTGGTGGTCAAACAGATCGTGTTACCGGCAGGATGCAGGACCGTCCGTGGCAGTGGGTCGAAGGTTACTACCCCGCTGACGCGGTCAGTCTGCTGCGCTCTGTGCATCAACTGTTGGAGCAAGTCCTGATGCCCCAGGTGTAATCCATCAAAGGCACCGATGGTCAAGATTGTCTCGTGTTCACTCTGTGCTTGGTGCAGATCGCGAATGATTCTCATCGTTTCCTAATCTTTGGCCAAAGACCTTGTGTGGTTGCCACAGTCCGTCACCATGGTACCGAAGCAATGCCACCAGTCGGCCTCCTGCGGCGTAGACACGACACATGGGCGTCTCCAGCATCTCGGGCAGCGGCACTCGCTGCCCAAAGATGATCTTTCTCTCGGTAGTCTGGTCTACGGTCACGGCGGGAAAGGCTTCCAGAGCGACATCCAGGGGATGCAACAATGCAGCCCCTTCGCCTTGGGCAAAGGCTTGCTCCAATTCCTCTAACGTGATGGCCTGTTCGATGCGAAAGCGGCCACTGGCTGTTCGTGTCAAGCCTACCAGGTGCGCGCCGCAGCCCAGGTGCTGGCCCAGGTCGTGTGCCAGAGAGCGGATGTACGTGCCTTTGCTGCAGTGGACTTGGATATCCAGTTCGGGCGGTGCCCATTCCAGTAGTTCCATGTCCTTGATTTCCACTTTCCGTGGCTTGCGGGCGACCGTTTGCCCGCGTCTGGCAAGGCGGTACAGCGGAGTACCTTTGTGTTTGATCGCTGAGTACATGGGTGGTATCTGTTCCAGGCTTCCGGTCAATCGACCCAGTTCTCGTTCGACCTGGACGCGCGTAATGCTGTCAGTCTTGGCCTGGCCGGTGATTTGTCCCTCTGCATCGTAGGTATCGGTGGTGATGCCCAGCCGGATGAGTGCGCGGTACTCCTTGTCACTAGCCATCAAATACTCGGATACACGCGTTGCCTGCCCCAGACATAGGAGCAGCACGCCCGTGGCCGTGGGATCCAGCGTGCCGGCGTGACCGACCTTCCTCTGCCCGATCACCTTACGCACGTAGGCTACCACGTCGTGTGAGGTCATGCCACTGGCCTTATTGATGTTCAGTATGCCCGAGAGTTGTTGATCTGGCATACGTCCTCTGCCTATTGTCGTGGGGGACAAGGGCGAACACAGTGCCAGTCCGAAGGGAGGACTCCGATTGGGCTCCTACTACTGATCGTGGCAGGCTGCCTTTTGGTCCTGCAGCACTGCCTCGATTTCACTCAGGACGAGATCACGCACGGTGTGCATGTCGCCTGCTATGGTGCAGCCGGCAGCCTTTGGATGCCCACCGCCCCCGAGTTTGAAGGCAACTCCAGATATGTCCCAGCCTGGACCAGCGCGCATAGAGGCGTCTACGCGCCCGTCATCTGTCTCGCGGAAGACGATGGCCACATCCACCCCAAGGGTGCTGGCCAGATGGCTGACCAAGCCATTCCCGTCGTTGGGCGTAGCACCACACTTGCGCATCATGTCCCGGCTGATCTCTGTCCAGATGATGCGCCCGCGTGTCTGTGCGTTGGCTAGTGATTGGCCCCACAGGCAGATGGTGGAGACAGGCTTGCGGTTGAACACTAGTTCCGTGATCTCTGCCAGGGAAGCGCCGGCCTTCATAAACGCAATCGCCGTGCGCAGTTGTTTTGTGGTGACGTTGCCAGTGCGGAAACAGCGTGTATCGGTTACCAGGCCAGTGAGCAAGGCGGCAGCAGTGTCTTTGTCCAGCAGTGCCCCCAGGCGTTTTATCAGCGCATACACGATTTCTGCCGTGGAAGGCAAGAATTGTACCAGGTTCACTGTGCCAAAGGCTGTGTTCGTGACGTGGTGGTCAATGTTGATCACCGGTCGGCTGTGGAAGATGGCCTCGTCGTACAGCGCCCCCAGGCGCTCGACGTCGCTAGAGTCTACTGTGACAATGACCTCCTCCGCAGTTGGGGGATTGGCGACGATATCCTGCACGCCAGGGAGAAAGTCGAATTTGAACGGTATCGGATCGGCACAGGCCAGAGTGCAGGCTTTCCCCAGCGAGCGCAGTGCTCTGCCCAGGCCCAACAAGGAGCCAACAGCATCTCCATCAGGCAGGATGTGACAGCCGATGTAAACGCTTCCTGCTTCGAGCAGGTACTTTTTGGCAGTATCGAGTTTCTTGTTGGCCAGCCCGCGAATCACGCTCACCCCTTCTGGCGATGCTCATCTCTGTCCAAGTCTGCAGCCCCGTCGCTCGAAGCCGCGCTTGGCAATTGCTCCAATAGTTTGGCAATACGCGCGCTGCGTTCCCACGAGTTGTCCAGCACAAAGTGCAGCTTTGGCGTGTGGCGCATTGCGAGGCGCTGAGCCAGTTCCCGTCTGATGAATCGCTCGGCGTGTTGCAGGGCCTCTAGGGCAGTATCGCATGACTCGCGGTCACCAAGTGAACTGACGAACACTGTAGCTGCCTTCAGATCCGGGCTTACCGTGACTCCGGTCACGGTGACATTCGTCAGGCGTGGGTCTCGGATCCTCATCTGCAGCAGGGCACTGATCTCCTCGTGGAGGCGTTCACTGACTCGTTCTTTACGGTGTGTTGGCATATGTCCCGGCTGAAGCTACAGAGTACTGCGTCGGTGGCCAAAGTTGAGTAGCCGTTTTCATGCGGCAACACCTGCACTTGCGCCGGAGCGCAGCGCAGGCCGTCTCGCCCTCGCGTAGCATCTTCGTCGCTCGCCCTGTCTCAGGACGACAGGACTGAGGCGACGAACGGCGGCGGGCTCGCGGCCCGAGCGGGGTGCAAGTGTCCGACCGAAGAGGTTTAGCCACGAATGTACGAAGCAGTAGATACAGGGGCGATCAACATGATACCTCTGCACTCAAGCTTTTTCCTTTCTGTAGAACTCGACTATATCGCCTTCGGCAAAATCATCAAAGCCCTCTATGCTCACACCGCACTCCATTCCTGCCTTCACTTCGCGCACATCGTCCTTGAAGCGACGAAGCGATGCGACCGTGCCATCGAAAAGGACTTGATCGTCGCGCAGTACACGGGCCAGGGCATTGCGCGCGGCTATGCCGTCGGCGACTTGGCAGCCGGCGATGCTCTTCTTGCGCCGGATGCGGAAAACCGCCCTCACTTGGGCATGACCGATGACCACATCCTTGTAGGTCGGTTCCAGCATGCCCTTCAGTGCTTTGTCTATGTCATCCACCAAATTGTAGATGATGTTGTACAGGCGTATGTCTACCCTTTCGGAGCGTGCCAGGCGACTTGTGGCAACATCGGCCTGTACGTTAAAGCCGATGACGATGGCATCAGAAGCTACGGCCAGCATGATGTCCGATTCGTTGATATTCCCACTTCCTGTGTGCAGGAAATTCGCATGGAGGGTTTCGTCCCCGAGTTTCTCTACAGAGTTGACAATGGGCTCGATGGAGCCTTGGACGTCTGCCTTGAGGATGATATTCAGTTCCTTTGCACGGCCAGCCTGTGCCTGAGCGAAGAACTCATCGAGACTGACAATCTTACGTTGCCGCTGTCCGGCGGCCTCCTCACGACGGGCAGCTTCGGCAGCAGCAAGCCTCCTGGCTGTGCGCTCAGTCTTGATGACCTGGAAGGAATCGCCAGCTCTGGGAACTCCGCTCAGGCCCAAAACCACCGCTGGCTCAGAAGGCGCGGCACTGTCAATCCGCTCGCCTTTATCATTGAACATAGCCCTAACCTTGCCCGCGATGGTGGCGCTGACCAAGCTGTCGCCAACATGCAGTGTGCCTTCCTGCACCAACAGGGTGGCCAAAGGCCCCCTGGTCTTGTCCAGTTGCCCCTCGATCACCACGCCCTCGGCAGGGGCTTCTGGGTTGGCTTTCAAATCAGCCATCTCGGCAACCAGGAGGATCATCTCCAGCAGGCTTTCCAGGCCCGTCTTTTGCTTGGCAGACACAGGAACACAAATGACCTCGCCACCATAGTCTTCCACAATCAGATCTCTATCGGCCAGTTGCTTCTTGGCGGCCTCAGGATTGGCGTTGGCCTTGTCCATTTTGTTCAGGGCGACGATGATCGGAACTTGGGCAGCGCGAGCGTGGTCGATAGCTTCGATAGTCTGCGGCTGTACCCCGTCGTCGGCGGCGACTACCAGCACGGCAATGTCTGTGGCCATCGCTCCACGCGCGCGCATGGCGGTGAAAGCCTCGTGCCCTGGGGTGTCCAGAAAGGTGATCTGCTTTCCCTGCTTCTCCACCTGGTACGCGCCGATGTGTTGCGTGATGCCGCCTGCCTCGCTGGCAACGACATTGGTCTCTCGGATGACATCCAACAGGGAGGTCTTACCGTGGTCGACGTGGCCCATGATCGTCACTACCGGTGGACGTACCGTCAGCTTGGCCAGTTCTTCCGGTGTGTACTCACGGCGCTTGCGCAGGGGAATCTCCGGCGCTTCTTCGACGAGTTCTGTCGGGCGCTCCTCTTGTGCCTCAAAGCCCAGATCGGCGGCTACGATGGCAGCCGTGTCAAAGTCAACTACCTGGTTGATGTTGGCCATGACGCCGTTTTTCATCAACTCGCGAATGAGGTTGATCGGACTGCTCTTGAGCAATGTTGCCAGATCGCGCACAGTTATCGTCGACGGAATGGTCACCACGTTCGATGCGGGTGTTTCTTCTTTTGCCTGGACCACGGCTGCCTCATCTGCAACGCTCGGACTTTTGGGTGGAACTGATGTGCTGCCGGGCGTAGCAGGCTTCTGCGCGAGGGCAGAATCGGCCCTCGCTGCCTCGGGCTTCCTGGCGGGTTTTCTCGTCCTGGGCTTGGCAGTTCGCTTGGTTGTGGCTTTTTTCTTGTCAGCAGTTCGAGATGCAGCATCCGCTTTCCCAGCAGCCTTGGCTGGCTTCGAAGATGGCGTGCCAGCGGCAGGGGCTTTTGACTTACTGGTACCTGACGGCGCTTTTCTCTTGTGGGTGGTTTTCTCTTCGCTCATAACCTACCCCCTTTCGCGTTTCGATTGTCTTACATTCGGGAGGTGCGACAACGACGCACGGAACAAGCTCTCGCGTCGTAGGGGAATCCAGCCTCAGTTGTTGCTAGCGGGTATGGTGCTTCATCTGCAGGGCGGAGACAAGTGGCCCTCTGTGGGGGGGAACGAGAGGAGTATAGCAGCGGGGAATGGACATGCAATCTACTCTGGCATGCGGGATTCAGTCAGCCATAGTCATCCCCTGTTCCCTCATCCTCTCAGCACCCAAGACGTCTCTCCGTGCTCGCAGGTGTTCCTTGTTTAGTGCTGTGTTCAGCATACAGGTGTGCACGTTTCTAGCCTTCAACTGTCGTGGCTGTCCCTTCTCCTTTCTTGGCACTAGCTCCAGCATAGGGCAACTGCTGCCCATACTCTAGAAGCCTCTTTTTGTCTTCAGGACTCGGTTTCATTTTCAATGCATGGTCCAATCGTTCTTGAGGTATAGCCTTTTCCCAGCAAGCTCGATCGCGGCAGAGGTATGCGCCTCTGCCGGCAGCTTTGCCTTTTTCGTCAATCTCGATCGTTCCCTGAGGAGTGCGGACGATACGGATCAGTTCCCGCTTGGGCCGCACCTCCCGACACTGTACACAAGTGCGCAATGCAACGTGTTTTCGAGCCATCGCTTCCATTGCCTCATAAAAGCTATCCAGCTTCTTCCTGCGCTGAGGACGGGCTGCTCCTGGTGGAACCTACCACTCTGTACTCTCTTCCCAGTCCCGTTGACGGCGGCTTTCTTTGCGCCTCGGGTGGCGGATGAGCGTGCCGCTTTCCTCGTCGTAGACCAGACTCTCTTGGCGGCGAGTCTTTTTGCGCTGTTCCTTGAGCCGCTGCTGTTCCTTGTCAAGCTCCGGGTCTTCTTCGCCCTCCCACGCCGGTGCTTTTTTCCTGCCGATCTCCGGCTTGGCACCTGCCTCCGCTGGAGCTTCCGTGGGAAGTGCGGTTGTTTCAAGAGCTTCTGCCACTGCAGGTGCCTCTGCTGCCGGTGGCTCTACCTCCTCAGCAGGAGCGGTCTCGGCAGCCACCTCTGCTTCCACGTCGCCAGCCGGTGCTATCTTTGGTGCTGCTTCTGCCTCGACGGCAGCGGCGGCCTGCTCCTCTTCCTCTGCCAGTGCGCGCTCTGCTTCACGCAGCAGCGCCATCGCCGCTTCGCGCTTGGCGGCCAGTTCCGCCTCTCTTACTGCTGCCTCAGCTTCCTCTTTCGCACGGCGTTCGGCCTCTTCTGCTGCTTCAGAGAGGCTCTTGATGTCGATCCGCCAGCCGGTCAGCTTGGCTGCCAGACGGGCGTTCTGGCCCTCCTTGCCGATGGCCAGTGAGAGCTGGCCGTCCGGCACGACCACGGTGGCTGTCCTGGTGTTAGGGTCCAGCCAGACGTGTTCTACCTTTGCTGGGCTGAGGGCGTTGGCGACAAAGTCCTTCTCATCAGGAGCCCAGGCCACAATGTCTATTTTCTCTCCGTTCAACTCGTTGACGACGTTCTGAATGCGCACCCCGCGCATGCCAACACAGGAACCCACCGGATCAAGGCCCGGCTGGGTAGCAGTTACGGCCACTTTGGAACGAGAACCAGGCTCCCGAGCGATGGCTTTGATTTCCACGGTGCCGTTGAATACCTCTGGCACTTCGGATTCCATCAAGCGCCGCAGGAGTTTGCGATGCGTTCGGGAAATCCTGATGCGGGGCCCTCGGCTCGTCTTCTCGACCTCGTAGATGTAGGTGCGCAGCTTCTGACCACGCGAGTAGTGCTCGGTGGGAATCTGCTCACTGCGCGGCATGAGTGCTTCTGCTCTTCCCAGAGACAGGATCACATTGCCCGAGCGATCGATGTTACGTACTGTGCCCAGCACAAGCTCACCGAGCCGGTCGGACCAGTCGGCATATAGCGTCTCGCGCTCGGCCTCCCGTATGCGCTGCAGGATGACCTGTTTGGCCGTCTGGGCCGCAATGCGTCCAAAGGTCTTGGGCGTCTTCTCGATCCTGATTATGCTGCCTGGTACGGCCTCCGCGTCAATCTGGCGAGCTTCCTGTAGCGAAATCTGCGTGCGCTGGTCCTCTACCTCTTCGACAGCTTCTTTCTCCACAAAGACGCGCGCCTGGCCGGTGTTGGGATCGATTCTGACGTCAATACTCTGAGCCGCGCCAAAGTTGCGTTTGTAGGCCAGGATCAGAGCCTGCTCAATAGCTTCCAGCACTACCTCTTTGGGCAGGTGTCGTTCTGCACTGATCTGAGTTACGGCTACCAGAAACTCGTTCTTCAAGTCTGAGGAACCTCCCGTAGGCGTTGTCCGAGACAAGGCCACTAACTAGTACAACAAGGAAAGTGGGTCCCCCCCACTTTTCAGCGAAACTTCTACTGCTTCGTGCACGGATGGCTAAACGTATCTCACCGAATCATGCTATGAGAAGGACCGTTTGAGTTCAGCGACCTTCGGCGCAGTACTCCGCAAGTCACGATATTATACTACTGTTGTGCTGTCTGTGCAAATTCACCCGCTGTCTGCGTCTGGGATGGGTTGGCCGACAAGAGTGGCTGACCGCCAGGCGTTACCGCCGTCGCTAGCCCGTTGCCGAGATGCGAGCAACTTTGGCCTTTGCGAGCTGTTCGAGCACAACTTGTTCTCCGTGGTCTGGGCCAGAGGATGGATGGGTATGGAGTTCAGTGTGCAACCGAACTGGCCAGTATGGCCTCCAATTGACCAAGAGGTATCATACGGCCTGCCCTTTCGCTCCGGTTCTTGATCTCGATGCTTTCTTGGGCCAATGTCTTGCGGCTGACGACGATGCGCCAGGGGATGCCGATTAGATCCGCATCGTTGAACTTGACCCCAGCACGTTCATTGCGGTCGTCGTACAGGACGTCGTAACCCATTCCCTGCAGGTGACTGTACAACTGCTCTGCCGCGGTGACTACCTCTGGAGCTGCTCCCAGCGACAGCAGATGCAATGGATAGGGCGAGACGTCCGCAGGCCAGATGATGCCGTGTTCGTCGTGATTCTCTTCGATGATCACTGCCATCAGCCTGCCTGTGCCGATGCCGTATGAACCCATGACGATTGGTTGCGTCTGGCCATCCTTGTCCAGATAGGTCGCGCCCACAGCCTCGCTGTATCTGGTACCGAGTTTAAAGAGATGCCCCACCTCAATGGCCCGGGGTGTTTCCAGAACAGCACCGCATTCTGCGCAGCGGTCTCCTGCACGTGCTCGTGCAATGTCAGTCAGAGTGCTGACCGCAAAGTCGCGGGGGTAGTTGACGTTCTTCAGGTGGTATCCTTCTTTGTTCGCCCCAGCGACAAAGTTGCTGCCCAGGGTGATCGAATCGTCGGCGATGACGCGGAAACCGGATAGGTCTACTGCCGAAGCATAGCCGGGGACAATGCCAGCGGATCGCAATGTGTCCTCGCTTGAGGGACGCAAGTCAGCGCCTGCCAAAACGTTGGCAAGCTTGACCAGGTTCACCTCTAAATCGCCACGGATGAGAGCGAGCACGATCTCGCCGCTCTCTGTGGTGTAGAAGAGCGCCTTGAGCGTCTGGCACGTAGGTACACCAACGAAAGCTGCTACATCGGCAATGGTCTTGCAGCCCGGTGTGGCTATCTTGGCGATGGGGCGCTCTGCTTCCGATACACCAGCGGGTTTGGCAAATGTAGCCTTTTCCACGTTTGCTGCATAGCCACACTGGGGACAGATGGCCAGGGTGTCTTCGCCCTTGGCGGAGAGCACCATGAATTCGTGGGAGGCGGCACCACCCATCACGCCCACGTCAGCAGCTACAGCGATGGCCTGGACTCCGCAACGCTGGAAGATGTTGACATAAGCCTGATAGATACGCTCGTAGAATTCATCCAAACTGCAAAAGTCGGCATGGCAGCTATAGGCGTCTTTCATGGTGAATTCGCGGACGCGGACCAGCCCGCCGCGGGTACGCGGTTCGTCACGGAACTTGGTCTGGATGTGGTAGATCATGAATGGGAGCTGCCGGTAAGAGTGTACCTCGCTGCGCAGTAGGTCAGCCACCACTTCTTCGTGGGTCATGGCCAGCACCATGTCGTGGCCGGCGCGGTCGCGGAAGCGCAGCAGAGCGGGGCCAGGTGCAGGCGCATCATAGCGGCCGGTGGCACGCCAGATTGCGGCGGGGTTCACTACCGGCATCTGCATCTCCTGACCGCCAATAGCATCCATTTCTTCGCGCATGATGCGCTCGATCTGGCACAGCACGCGCCAGCCGAGGGGTAGATAGCTGTAGATGCCGGCGGCCAGTTGGCGCACCAGGCCAGCACGCAGCGTGAGCTGGTGGCTGATCAGTTCTGCTTCTGCGGGTGACTCGCGCAGCGTTCGTCCGAACAGCTTGGACATGCGCATGGTTCGGGCCTCCTTCGAGTGAGTGTTTTGCATTATACCACAAGATGGTAGCTGCACACGAGCTCGCTGCAAAGGTGGTACAGTATCTTTGGCTCAAGAAATTGGGTCCCGAGAGCAGATGAGTATGTAGCATAGCCCCTTGCAGTTCGTGCTCTGCATGCCCTGTGGGCGACCGCCGAAGGTCTCGTC
>JAUWJD010000045.1 GCA_030607875.1 Chloroflexota bacterium | reverse complement strand
TTTCGCTTGGCTTTCCTGTACAGCTCTTGCTTGATGCACAGATACTTGTATCGCTCGTCGATGGTCATCTTCTTTTCACTTGGCACAGTTCCTCCGGTGACACCTTCGGCATTTGGAAGAACTATACTCCTTTAGTGACATTTTACATGATAGAATGCGCTGACTTGACAAATCCCTTAACATGTCGTACAATCCAAACAGATTCATTCATAATCGGACGATCAAACGGTCTTAATCGCTCATGAGCACCCGGCGCCGAGTGACAAGATGGGCTTGGCGCAGTAAGGGATACGAGAATGGAAGTACGTTTGATTCGCGCGCAACGGCGCAACCAGATCCTTGACCTCCTCCAGCAACAGGGTAATGTCTGCGTTGCGCACCTCAGTGAGTTGTTGGGCGTTTCGGACGTCACCATCCGCCGCGATCTCGGTCTCTTGGAACAGGAAGGGCTGCTGGAGCGCACACACGGTGGCGCCGTCCTGAGCCAGCGAATGCGAGTTGAGCCCCTCTTTACCGTTAAGTACACCACCCATTTGGAAGAGAAACGCAAAATCGGCGCTGCTGCTGCCCTGGTTGATCCTGGCCAAACCATCTTCATCAATAGCGGCTCTACCACCCTCCAGATCTTCCGGGAGAAGCGCGAGAAGGCAGTTCTGTGTGAAGCAGCTTCAGCCCTGGCTGTCTCTCCGACGCTGGAGGGCTATCGCCAGCATCTGGTAGACTTGTTGAACTTCTACCTGCAACAACAGAGCTTTCGCACCAAGACCCAGTTGGGTGCTGACTTGGTCCGAGAAGCCGTCCGCTGGAGTCTCCCTTTCGATAGTGGCGGGGTATCAGGCGACACTGGTATCTTTCCTTCGTAGCGTATTCCCTTCTCGGTGACCAAGGACCGCCGGGGCGCTTGCGTTGGGTGGTGAGAGGCCGGTACGAATCAACCGGTCAGCGGTGTCGAGCGGTCGTTGATGAGCTATTGGGTTGTCTGGTGCACGCAAAATCTGTCAGGTAGATTGGACAAACCCGGAGAAGTGGGCGACAGAGCCTGTAGGAGGGGCTCTCCGATCGTCCGAGTGGGCGAGAAAAGCCCTCCGAGAGCGCTTTCGGTGGGACAAGACTCAGCCAAGATCAAGTCACTGACCACCTTTGCGTGCACCCGGCACGGTTCTGGACTGTTGGGAAAACTTGAGTGGTAGGAAGGTGCACCTGCGATATCGGGTCACGGAACGCTTATTCCTCTCAAGCCAATACAATGTTGAAGGAGGTGCAACTGCGACACAGCATCATGAAACACCCATCTTCGGAAGCCAAGACTGCAAACAATTGAAAGGAGTATGGCTGTGGCCAAAGGTAACACAACTATTGAAAGCGTGATTAAGCAGATTGACGACTGGAAAGGCAAGGACGTATCCTTCGAGCGATGGTCTGACTACCTGATGTGGAATTTCAACTACACGGTGACCGTTGATGGGAAGCGGTTCTTCGTGAGGATTCCTGGTGAGAAGTCAGATTTGTTCTTCGATAGAGACCACGTTCATGCAGCAGGTAAGGCTGCACAGAAAGCAGGCGCAGGCCCCAAAGTAGCCTACTATCTGCCGGACAGCGGCACACAAGTTGATGAATGGCTTGAGGGCTATAGTCGCTTGCAGACGGACAGGTGGATCTTCCACCATCGGTTTGACGATGACTTCCTCTTCAAGTCTCTGGACGCACTGAAGAAGTTGCACAACAGCAAGCAGAAACTGCCCAACAAGGACACCACGTTCGATACGCTTCGTAAACTCATTGGGCTGATGAAGGAACACAAAACCTTCCAGCCCAGAGAGCTGCCGTATCTGGCGAACCTCATTGATCGCATTGAGGAAGCAGTGGGAGCCGACGGCGGCATCGATTTGAAGCCGTGCATCAACAATATCAATGAGAGGTGGTCCTGGGACTTTTTCTGGAATGCGGACACGCAGGACATGAAGATTGTCGACTATGAATGGGGGTCGATGAACGATGTCTGCAGTGACCTCGCCACCCTGTCGACCTCAGCCATGTTGTACGATGACCACGATCAGGAATTGGTCGAGTACTACTTCGGGGAACTGGATCCGTTCCAGTTTGCGCGCTTCAAGTTGTTCAAGCTCCTGGTCTGCATGAAGGGCTGTTTCTTCATGGCTATCCTTGACAAATTCAGGCCAGTGACCTTCGACTGGATCAGGTCCTATGGATGGAAGGCCGCGCGGCTTCGCTGCTTGCTGAAGGATCCTCGCACCGAGAACTGGATCTGGATGCTGAACAATCATGAGGTATACGACGAGTGGAAAGGCTATCCCCTGGATTGAACATCATCTGGCGAGCATTCGGATTGGCAGCCTCTTTTGGAGTTACACCAAGCCTAAGAAAAGCCCAAGAAGGAGAAAACGATGGCTAAAGAAGGACTAACAGACCGCGAAATCAACCTGCTGGACGTTCAGGCGTATATCGCCTCGATCGATGATTGGAAGGGTAAGGACGTCAAATACGAGCAGTACATTGCAGGGATCACCAACGTCAACTGGAAGGTTACAGTTGACGGCGACGTTTACTTTGTCAAGATCTATGGCAAGGGCACCGAAGAGTTCATGAACAGAGAAGTGTCCCAGGCCTGCTCGAGAATCGCTGCTGAATCTGGCGCTGGCCCGAGAGTTGCCTATGCAACGCCCAAAGGTGAGGCCTTCGATTGGCTCCATGGCTACGTGACCATGGATACCGTAGACTTTTGGGATCCGGTCAAGCTCAGGGAGGGCATGAAAGGCCTAAGAAAGGCCCATGACTACCCAGGCGAAGTACCCGTCAAGGAGACGGTCTTTGATCAGATCCGCACCCTGTACAACTTTATGCTAGACAAAAAGACCATGCTTCCTGAAGATATCGACAAGATCAACTACTACCGCAAGAGGATCGAAGACGCGGTGTTGAAGGACGGTATCAAATGGAAGGTCTGTGAGAACGATACTCTAGCATACAACTTCATGTGGAGTGACGAGAAGCAGGACATGCAGATCGTTGACTGGGAAACAGGGTCCATGAACGACTATGGCATGGATATGGGCACCTTCGGATCGGCCATGATGTTCTACGAAGATCAGGATAGACTCATGATCGAGTACTATTGGGGTGAGTTTATCCCCAAGGAATTCGCCCGGTTAAAGCTCTACAAGATGATGGCCGATGTCAAATGGGGCTTCTGGGCCCTGGCTCAGAACTGGAAGTCAACGCTCAGGTTTGACTTTGGCACCTACCACAACTGGAAGATGCATCGACTGCGGACCTATTGGGACGACCCAAGGGTTGAGCACTGGATCAAGGTCCTGGGTACGCGGGACCCGGTAGACTAGCGCTAGCAGACGGTTTCTTGGGCTGCACCCCGAACCTTGGCCTCAATCGCCAACGGTGCTTGGCGGATCAAGGGCGGGGTGCAGCCGCGTGGCTAGAACAGGCGTTGTACGGCCTCAATTCTCGCACCAATCGTCAGTAACCCATCAGTGTTCCGAAGGGCCACCTACGGATAGGGACTGACGACCAGCTACGTTCAAGAGCAGGGAATGTCCCTTCTAATGCACAACGAATGTATCTGACGATGCCTATTGCCAGATGCTTGAACTTGGACCTATCCATCAGAATGTGGCCGGAAGCCATTGGTGCGTGACTGTTCACTGGTCTGGAGCTTACCCAAGACTCAGGGAAGCATGGATGGGAGGTGGCACCAAAACTGCAACACCTGATGCTTCAAGCATCGGGTTAGGGAGTCCTGTTTCTCGACCGTAGTCAAGAGGTAGTCAAGAGCGGCTCGAGGAACGGCTGTAGAGTGTGGTGAAAGTCAAGTTCTGGTTTGAGCTGGAAAGCGAACCTTAGCAATGGAAATGGGGACGTATCTAGCCATGCCTGCCCATGTCGCCTTTTTTTCGAAAGGTGGGGGCTAAGATGAGAGACGCCATGACGGCCAGGATGCTCTGCGATCGGCCCCAGGTGACCTGGTCTGCCTGAAACGGGTTAGCGCCGGCCGGTGTTGTTGGTTAGGTTCGATTATGCCCTCTTGTTGGAGCGATAGGGCTCGTTGCGGTGTAGCAGCCCGACAACGAAGCCCACGCTCTTGGGGCAGTCATGACCAGAGCCCGCTTGTGGTGGTGTTTGGAAGCTTCACGGTGCTTGCGTGCGTAGTAGTCGGCGTATCCTGGGATGTGCCTACGCATGAGACTAGCAGCCTGGACGAAGTAGTAGCGAAGTAGCAGTTACCAATCTTGGCCAGACGACGGTCCTGGGCTTCAAAGTCGCGGAGCTGCTGCTTGGCCACCACGGGCCAGCAGTCTCGGCCACACCATCTTCGGCATCGCGCAGGTTTACGGGGCGGTAGCGTTTGCGCTTTTGTCCCACTTGGTGCCTTGGATGAAGCGTTTGATGTTGCCAATCTCAGCCCCGATGCCACTGGAGAGGACCAGACCAACGCCCGGTATGGTAGCTAATTTGAGAATTGCCGGGCAAGCCTGGACTTCTGTGGAGATCCATTGTTCCACTTGAGCAATCTGGTTTTCCAGATAGCGGATGGGGCCCAAGGTGAGGTCGAGGGTGCGTTGGACGGGTACAGCCAGGGCCGCATGCAAAGGGAAACTCTCTATCCCTTTATCGCTGACCGTCTTCCCTAAATGTACCAACACACTTTGAAACCGAGTACGATTTCGTCAGACGCAGGCTGCGCGGGTACAATGGGGCATGAGACTCATATCTAGCCTCTGCGCAAAGGAGCGAGCGATGACAGAACCAATCGAATTCACGGTAAACGGTGTGCCGGTCAAGGCTGAAAAGGTCGATCCCAAGGCTACCCTCCTTTCCTACCTGCGGGATGTGCTGCATTTGACCGGAGCCAAGAATGGCTGTGGACAAGGCCATTGTGGCGCCTGCACCGTCATTGTCAATGGCAAAGCCCAACGCTCATGTTTGCTGCGCCTGAAAAAGATCGCCGGGGCTAAGGTGCAGACCATTGAAAGTCTGGACATCAATGGCCATCTGCATCCTCTTCAGCAGGCCTTTATCGAGGAGGGGGCCATCCAGTGCGGGTTTTGCACGCCGGGCATGGTGATGGCCGCCAAAGCGCTCCTGGATCAGAATCCTGATCCCACGGATGAAGAGATCCGCAAGTCCCTGAAGGACAACCTCTGTCGCTGCACCGGATACGTGTCGATTCTGCGTGCGGTGAAGAAGGCGGCACAGCGCATGCGCACTTCTGCAGATGCAGAAGCACCCGCCGAGTCCGAGGCGTGGGAGGTGGTTGGCGAAAGCGTGATGCGCAAGGATACCTGGGCGAAGGTGACTGGGAAAACAAAGTACGCTGATGACTTGTACGCTCCAGGGATGCTCCACGCCAGGGCACTGCGCAGCGCCTATCCTCACGCAGAGGTGTTGGCGGTTGATACGTCCGAAGCGGAGCAAGTGGCAGGGGTGGTTGCCGTGCTGACTGCGAAGGACGTTCCGGGGAAGAATCGTTTTGGACTGATCAATGCAGACCAGCCTGTGCTGGCAGATGACAGAGTGCGCTATGTGGGGGACGCCGTGGCCTGCGTTTACGCGGAGACCATCGCGGCGGCCGAGGAAGCTCTGCCCAAGATCAAGGTGCAGTACAGAGAGCTGGAGGTGGTGTCTATTCCGCAGCGCGCGCTGGAACCCGATGCCCCCCTGATACACGAGGATGGCAACGTGAATGCGGAGCATCACGTGCGCAAAGGGGACGTTGATGCTGCTTTTGAGCAGGCAAACGTCATTGTGGAGAATACCTACTACACGCCGTTTGTAGAGCATGCCTACTTGGAGCCGGAAGCGTGCCTCGCTCGCCCCGACGGAGAAGGCGGAGTTGCCATCTGGGTAGCGAGCCAAGGGCCCACCGTGGATCACAAACAGGTTGTGGCATCGCTTGGCCTGCTGCCAGAGAAGGTGCGCGTCGTGCACACACCGATGGGCGGTGGCTTTGGCGGCAAGGAAGACATAACGGTCCAGATTCTGGCAGCTCTTGGCGTGCTGCACACCGGTCGCCCGGTCAAAATGGTGCTGCCACGCCCTGAATCCATGCGCGTGAGCACAAAGCGCCATGCCATGTACATGCATTACAAGACGGCGGCCACGTCCGATGGCAAGCTCCTGGCCGTCGAGGCCAAGATCATTGGCGATACTGGCGCCTACGGGTCAGTGGGGCCGGCAGTGCTGTTCAGGTCGGCGACATTTGGCTGCGGGCCCTACGTGGTGCCCAACGTCAAAGTGGATACTTACGCTGTCTTCACCAACAACCCGCCCGCTGGCGCCATGCGTGGCTTTGGCAGCCCCGAGGCAGCTTTCGCCTCTGACTGTCAAATGGACGAGCTTGCACGTCGCCTGGGCCTCGATCCCTTCGAGTTCAGGCTGCGCAATGCGTTGGAACCAGGCTCAATCACGGCCACCGGACATCAGATCAACGAGAGCGTTGCTGTCAAGGAATGCCTCATCGCTGTGCGCGACGCTTTGGCTGGGGAACTGCTGCCTGAGCCTGCGCCAGGTAAACGATTGGGCGTGGGGGTTTCGGCAGCCTACAAGAACGTCGGACTGGGCCCTGGCCTGGATGACCGGGCGGGTGCGATCGCTGAGATTGATCCTGCCGGACACCTGATTCTGCGCGTTGGCTGCATTGACATGGGACAGGGCCAGGACACCGTGATGGCCCAGATTGCGGCCCAAACCTTGCAGGTGCCTTACCGAGACGTGGTCGTGATCACCGGCGACACGGCTTCCTGTCCCGATTCGTACATGACGACGGCATCGCGGGCGACCTTGTTGCAGGGTAGGGCAGTGCAGATGGCCGTGACCAAGCTGCGTGATCTGCTGCTGGACTATGCCTGCAGTCAGTTTGATTTGAGGCGGGACATTATTCATTTCGAGGATGGACGTGTGGTGGACAAATCGACCGACGGCGAGGTGCCTTTGGGCGAGCTCGCGCGCAAGGCAACTGAACAGAACTACTCCCTTTCGGCGGAGGCGTACTACAGTGCGCCACCCTCCTACTACAACCTGGAATTCGATGAGAAGCTGTTTGCCGAGGACCCTGAGCAGTATCGTGTCCACGCGGCCTATTGCTTCTGCGCGCAGGCCTGTATCCTTGAAGTCGACGAGAGCAGCGGCGCGGTGCGCGTGCTGAAGATGATTGCCGCACAAGACGTGGGCAAGCCCATCCATCCCCAGAACATCCGGGGACAGATAGAAGGCGGAGTGGTGATGGGCATGGGCTACGGGCTCAGCGAAGAGTTCATCGTGGACCAGGGGTACGTGGTCACCGCCACGCTGCGCAAGTTCAAGATCCCACGCATAACCCAGGCTCCTGAGATCATCGCCCTGATCGTGGAGGACCCGCACAGTCTGGGACCTTTCGGGGCCAAGGGCATGGCCGAGTTGTCGCTGGCCTCAAGTGCCCCGGCCATTGCCAATGCCATCGACAACGCCTTGGGCGTGCGCATTCGCGATCTGCCGATCACTGCGGATAAGATTTTGGCAGCCTTGCAGCGACCATCGACGGCGGACAAGTAGTAGAGGACGCCGAAAGTGCCGATAGAGACCCGGGTCGCGCTGGTGACCGGTGCAACGCAGGGCATCGGCCGCGCCACGGCCTTTGCACTGGCCGAGGCTGGTTTCAGCGTGGCCGTCCTGGCGCGGACAGAAGCGGACGTCCGTGCCGTGGCCAGGGAACTCCGCAGCCGTGGAGGTGCGCATGGAGGCGCGGCGCTGCCCGTTGTGGCCGATGTCACCGTCCCGGAGGACGTCGAACGGGCGCTCGAGACAGTAGTTGCTGAATTCTCGGTGTTGGATGTCCTAGTCAACAACGCCGGAACAGGCATCCGCAAGCCATTCGTGCACATGACTGGCGCCGAATGCGATTTCCTGATTGACCTCAACCTGCGGGGGTTGCTGTTGTGCACGCGGGCTGCGCTGCGATACATGCTGCCACGCCAGCGGGGCTGCATCGTCAACATCGCCTCCCGAGCGGCCCACCTCCCGGAGCCCGATCTGGCCGTCTACTCAGCAACCAAGGCCGCTGTCGTCGCCTTTTCGCGCGCGCTGGCTCAGGAAGTGGATGGGCAAGGCATCTGTGTGGCCACCATCTGTCCGGGTCCGGTGGACACCGAGCGCCTCCGGCGGCTGGCACCGGACGTGGATCGTCGCGGCTGGCTCCAGCCGGAAGACGTGGCCCATGCTGTGGTGTTTCTGGCCTCGCCTCAGGCGGCACGCTACAACGGTGCTGTTCTGGACCTATTCCGATAGGGGGCGGCATGAGACTGTTGAACAAAGTAGCCATTATCACCGGCGCAGGGAGCGGCATCGGTCGTGCTGCTGCAATTCTGTTCGCTGCCGAAGGGGCTTCTGTTGTTGTGGTCGATATTGCGGTGGATGCTGGCAAAGACACGGTGAGCCAGATCACGGCGCAGGGCGGGAGCGCGCTCTTCGTGCCCACAGATCTGCGGTGCGCTGAGCAGGTCGAGCGCTTGGTGCAGCAGGCCATAACTCGTTATGGCAAGATTGACATTCTGTATAACAACGCGGGCATCAACCTGAAAGCCACGGTGACCGACACTTCGGAACAAGACTGGGACCGGGTGATGGAGGTCAACGTCAAGGGTGTCTATCTCACCTGCCGCTTTGTCATTCCAGAAATGATGCGCAACGGTGGCGGCTGCATCATCAACACCGCTTCAGCCGCAGCGATCGTTGGGCTGCGCGGATTGGCAGCCTACACCGCTTCCAAAGCTGCTGTGCTGGGCCTGACCCGCAATATCGCCCTCGACTATGCGGACTATAACATCCGCGCCAATGCGCTGTGCCCTGGCGTCACCGCCACTGATATGACGCTGAGGATCATTGAGAGCCAGCCGGATCCGCTGAAAGCGCGTGAACGCTACGACCGTGGGCGCCCGCTCGGACGAATGGCCGACCCGGATGAAATCGCCCGCGCGGCGCTCTTTCTGGCCAGCGAAGAGTCCTCATTCATGACCGGTGCACCCCTGGTCGTGGATGGCGGCTACACCGCTGAGTAGCATCAACGAATGGCAAACGAATAAGCGAATGATGGCATGCATCAGTGGTAGCATAGGGCCTTGTGCCTGTCTTGCCGTTCTTGCCGTTCGCCTCGCGCCGACAATGTACCCGTTCTGTCGTGGATGCATGGGTATGCCCAGGTCACGCCCACAAGGGGCTATTCTACAGATGCTGCTTGCCGAGAACAGGAGTTGATATGGCAAACATACCTGCACTGACCGCTGCCCAATTGGAACGTCTGCAAGACTTTAGCACGCCGACCCTCTCCAATGCCATCGAAACCTTCGGGGTGCGGCCTCGCAACTGGGGCTACATGAATGCCTCGATCCGCTGCCTGCAGCCGATGTCCAAGCCGATGGTTGGCTACGCGGTTACTGGCCGTTTCCGCTGCGCCGAGCCTGCCGCTCCAGGCGAGTCCGCCTCGCGCTACGAATTCTGGGACTGGCTGCTCACTATTCCTGAGCCGCGCGTCGTTGTCTTGCAGGACCTGGATGACTTGCCTGGCGTGGGCAGTTTCTGGGGCGAGATTATGGCCACGGTGCACCTGGCCCTGGGCTGTGTGGGCACGATCACCAACGGCGGCGTGCGCGACGTGCCAGAAGTCCAGGCGTTGGGCTTTCACTATTTCGCCGCGCAGGTGCTGGTCTCGCATGCCTATGTGCACATGGTGGACTTTGGCACAGCGGTGGAGGTGGGAGGGGTGACAGTGCAGCCCGGCCAACTCCTTCACGCCGACCCACACGGCGTATTGCTTATCCCTGGTCAAGTCGCTCCCCACTTGGCCGAGGTTGCGGAGGCGTTCGATGCAGTCGAGCAAGAGTTCCTGCGCAGAGTCAGGGCACCAGGCTTTACCCTGGACGAACTGAAAGCAGACCTGGAGGCCTTTCACGCGCAGCGTGCCGCGCTCAGGCCTCCGCCCGGATTCGGGGGTTGAAACACAATCATGGTTTCTGATTGCCCGGACTAGAACAGCCGCTGCAGCTCTTGAACATCCTTCGCTGTACCCAATGCCGCCATCAGGCGCAGGCGGGCCTTTTGGCCGTTGAGGCCGTGGGCGAGGAGGCAGCCGGCGCGCACCAGGTCGTGGTAGGCACCGACGTAACGGTACGGGTCGTAGAGCGGCCCGCTGGGGCAGCGCGTGGTGACGGCGACGGCCACGCCCTGGGCGAGGGCTTGCTCGATGGCCTCTAGCCACCAGGGCGGCACGCGTCCGCCGCCAAAGGTCTCAATGACCACGCCCCGTGCGCCCAGCGCCACCACCTGGCGCAGCAGCTTGGCATCCATGCCCACGGCCAGCTTGAACAGGTAGACGCTGGGCTCCAGCCGTGGGCAGGCGAGGGTGTCCCGCTCGAGACGCCGTGTGATATCCACCCTTTCGGCTTCGACGCGGCCCAGGGGGCCGGCAAAGGGAGACTGGAAGGTGTCCAGGCCCTGGGTGTGCATCTTGGTCACGTCGCGCGCGGCGTGGATCTCGTCGTTCATCACCACCAGCGCGCCCAGGCCGCGCGCCTCGCTACTGGCGGCCACGCGCACCGCGGCCAGCAGGTTGGCGATGCCTTCGTATCCCGGTTGAGAGGCCACGCGCATTGCTCCGGTGACCACCATCGGCTTGTCCCCGGGCACTGTCAGGTCTAGCAGGTAGGCGGTCTCCTCCAGGCTGTCGGTACCGTGGGTGATGACTACGCCGTCGACTTCGCGCGCTTCAGAAACCCGTTTTCTTGGTGAAAACAGGTTTCTCTCAGACGGGTTTCCCAATACCTCAGCCACCCGCTGCCGCAAGCCCCACAGGTGCTTGATGGTAAAGTGGCTGCTGGGCAGCGGGCCATACTCTTCAGAGGTGATTTCGGGTAGGCCCTCACCTGCCTGGCTGAGCAGCCGCTGCAGGAATTCAGCACCGCTGAGCGAGATGACGGATCCGCCTGCTTTGTCGTCGTGGGCCATGGCGATGGTGCCGCCGGTGGCGATGATGTGGATTCGGGCCATGGGAGTTCCTCTATGAAGGGTCCTGGGCAGTGGGTCATGGGTAGCAGGGGACAGATCTGCCCCCGTCACCCACCACTCACCACCCACTACCCGCTACCTGCTACCTGCTAACCTTCTCTCCCTCCAGGCGCAGGGAGATGACATTGGACACGCCCTGTTCACCCATGGAGATGCCGTAGATGGTGTCGGCTGCCTCGATGGTCTGGCGGTTGTGGGTGATGACGATGAACTGCGTTTGCTTGGCGAACTCTTCCAGCAGCACGCGAAAGCGCCCCACGTTGGCTTCGTCGAGCATGGCGTCTACTTCGTCCAGCAGGCAGAAAGGCAGCGGCCGGGCTTTCAACACGGCAAAGAGCAGCGCTGTGGCTGTCAGCGCTCGCTCGCCGCCAGAGAGCAGAGCCAGGGACTGTTGGCGCTTGCCCGGCGGACGGGCAATGATGTCCACGCCCGTGGTGGCTGGATGGTCTGGGTCGGTGAGCGTCAGCCTGGCCTGGCCTCCGCCGAAGAGGGTCTCGAAGTAGCGCGAGAACTCTTGCGCCGCGATGACAAACACCGACTGGAACTCTTCTTTCATCACCTCGTCGAGTTCCTTGATCACCTCTTGCAGCGAGGAGACGGATGCTTCCAGGGCGGCCATCTGCGTCTGCAGGAATTGGTTGCGCTGCCGCACCTCCTGATACTCGTGTGGTGCGTTGGGGTTGATGCTGCCCAGCCGGCGCATGCGGCCCTTTAACTGCTTGATCTCCGCGTTGAGGTTTTCCGGGAGAGTCTTCGGTGGGACAAGCACCTGCTGGTCCCGGCGGAAGAATTCCAGCCGCAGTTGCCGCGCTCGCTCGCTCGGGTACTCGATATCGCCCAGCTCTTCCTCGATGCGCTCTTCCAGCGACTGCAGGGCATCATTGCGGCGCTCCTTCTCCAGCACGTGCTGGTTGTACAGCAGTTCCAACTCGCCGAGCCGCTGCCTGGCCTGCGCCAGTTCTCTCTCCAGATTGAGGGCCTGTCTCTGCAGGTCGAGCACCTCTGTCTCGGCAGGCTTGATCTGCGTCGCAAGTTCGGCGATTTGCGCCGTCAGGGAGGCCGATGCATCCTGCAACTCCTGTACTCGCTGGTCAAGCTGCCCGGATTGGCGCTGGATCTCGGCTGCCCGTTCTGACTTGGTGGTGATCTCCTGTTCCAGTTGTGCCAGGTTAGCGTCCTGGTTGGACAGCAGTTGCTGGTGCGCCGTCAACTGGCGCTGGGTCACAGCAGAAGCGGTTTCACCCTCGGCCAGCGCCTGCCGTGCTGCTTCCTCGGCCTGGCGCGCACCTTCCAGGTGGGTCAGTGACTGCTCCATCTCCGCCTTCCGCTGCTCTTGTTCGTGCGCTTGCTGATCCACTTCGCGCTGCAGCGCGGCTATTTTCTCGTCCAGCGTCGACAACTCGCGACGCTGCTGCTCGTCCAGCCTGCGCCGCCACTCGACTTCTTGCTGCAGTCGCTCCTGCTTGCCCTGCAACTGAGCCAGACTGCGTGCCCATTCAGCGCTCTCTTCCGACAAGCGCTTTTGCTCTTTGGTGGTCGCAGCAAGGTCCTGGCGACGGCTTTGCTGCTGCTGTTCTACTTCCTGGAGCGCCTTCTGTGCCGCTTGCTGCTTTTTCTGCGCGGCGGCCAGTTGGCCCGGCAGCTCGCGCCATTGGCGCTCCTGCGCCAGCAAGCCGCCTCCTTTGCGAGCTGATCCCCCGCTGATCACGCCGCTGGCCTGCACCACTTCGCCCGACAGGGTAACCAGCCGCTGGCCGGGCAACAATCGCGGGCGAACGTCTCGCGCCGTGTCCAAGTCCTGGACGATGACCGCGCGCCCCAGCAGCAGGCGTGCTACGTTCTCGTAGCGGGCGTCGTACTCCACCAGGTGTTGTGCCAGGCCCAGCACGCCCTGGCCCGCCGGGGCTGTCGAAGCTCGTGGGGCTGTCAACGAGTCCAGTGGCAGGAAAGTGGCCCATCCGGCCGACTTGACGCGGAGTTCGACGATGGCCGCGTTGGCGTCCTCCCAGCAGTCGACGACCAGCGCCTGGGCATAGGAGCCCAACGCCGCCTCGACGGCGCGCTCCAGTTTCTGCGGCGCCCGCAGCAGGCTGGCTACTGGCCCGACGATGCCCGCCAGGCTCCCCCTGGCTTCCAGCACCGCCTTGACGCCGGGCGCGTAACTGGCTAGGCTCTGCCGCAGGCCTTGCAACATCTCCTGGCGGTCTTGCAGGCGCTGGAGCTGCCGTGCGGCTTTGTCCAGGCTGGCGCGGCGCTGCTTCGATTCCTCCTCCAGGGCTGCCAATTGCTGCTGCAATTCACTCTGGCGTGTGGCTGCGGCCTCCTGTAAGCGGTGCAGGTGCTCTCCCTGGCGGCGTGACTGTGCCACCTCGCTTTCCAGTGTGGGCAACTGATCTTCCGCCGCAGCCAGTTCGAGCCGTGCCTTCTCCTGTTCGGCCGCTACCTGTGCGCGCCTCTCCTGCAGTTGTTTGCTGCGGTTGCGGGCGTCGGCCAACGCTGTAGCCAACTGGAAGGCCTGGTTGCGTTCTGCCTCCACAGCCTGTTCCGCTGCTGCCCGCGCGGCTTCGGCGTCCTGCCATCCCAGGTGCAGTTCTCCCAGCCGCGCAGTCTGCACTTGTACCTCATCCTGGAGGCGCTGGTGCTCGGCCAACGTTGCGCTCAAGGTCTCTTGCAGCGCTGCGCGCCGCTCGTGCAAGCGCGCCAGTTCTGTCTGCAGCTCGGTGCTCCGCTGTTGCAGCAAGCTCCAGCGTTCGCGGCGGACTGCCAGTTCGCGCCCGGCTCCCTCGGCCTGGCCGTGCAGGTCGCCGCTCTGGGCGTGCCAGATACTGAGCTGGCGGCGCAGGCCGGCCTGGCGGGTGTGTGTGTCAGCGATCAATGCTTCCACTTCGTGCATCCTGCCACGGCCCATTTCCACGTCTGCCTGGCGCCGCTGCAACGCTCCTTCCGCTTCGCTCAATCGGGCGTGCAGACGCTGCCAGCGGTGGCCGTACCAGAGGCGCAGCAGTTTCTCCAGGTCACGGCTCAGCAGTTGGTGTTCTTCGGCGCGGTGGGCCTGGCGCTCCAGGGCGCGTAGGCGTGGGGCGATTTCGTTGAGGATGTCAGTCAGGCGCAGGAGGTTCTGCCGCGTCTCGGCCAGCTTGTTCAAAGCGTCACTGCGCTTTTCCTGGTAAATGCGGATGCCAGCCGCCTCTTCGAAGAGCACACGCCGCTCGTCTGGGCGCAGGCTCAGCGCCGCGTCAGCGACGCCCTGCCCGATAGTCACCAGGCCGTGGTGGCCCAACCCGGCCTTGCCCAGCAGTTCGACCACATCACGCAGGCGCACACGGCTGCCGTTGATCAGATAGCGGTTCTCACCGGAACGGTAAGCGCGGCGGCCGATCGTCACTTCGCTAAAGTCGATGGGCAGCCAGTGGCTGGTGTTGTCGAAGGTCATGATCGCTTCGACCATGCCCATCTGCGGGCGCCGGCGGGTTCCGGCAAAGATCATGTCTTCGGTGCGTTTGCCGCGCAGGACGCTGTAGCTCTGTTCGCCGAGCACCCAGCGCACAGCGTCGGCGATGTTGGATTTGCCACTGCCGTTCGGCCCGACGATGGCCGTGATGCCCTCGTCGAACAGAAAGTCGGTATAGGTGGCGAAGGTTTTGAACCCACGCAGTTCCAGGCGTTTGAGGTACATGGCGGGGTAGTATACCGCAGGGAGTGGGAAGTCGCAAGCGGGGGCAGTCAGTCAGCGGATTCATGGGTGGCCGGTAGCGGGTGGTGGGTGGTGGGTGACGGGTAGTTGGCAGGCGAGGGCCTCTCTCTGCACACCTGCCAGCCGTGCTTCCCGAATCTGGCTGACGACTAGTGCTGCGTCAGTTTTCAAACTGAGGGCTGCACGACCAGGCAAAACACTACGAACCTGGCAGTCTCACACTGGCAGGGCACCAGAACCCGGAGGCCTGCAACTGGGAACTGCTCCCTCACCCCATCTCACGCTTTACGTAACGCGGATACGCCTTGAGGAAAAACAGCAGCGCCGGAATCGCCACGCTCAGCCCTGCCGCCAGGTACATTGTGGCATAGCTGCCGGTGGCCTGTGCCACGACGCCCCACAGGTTGGATCCCATACCGATGCCCACGTCAATGCCCGAAAAGACGGTGGCATTGGCTGCGCCACGCCGCTCTGGAGTGACCATGTTGATGGTCATGGCAAACAGGGAGGGCGTGACGGCACCAAAGCCCAGGCCCAGGGCCAGCGCCGCCAGCAGATAGCCCGGCTCCGCCTGCCACAGCCCGAGGATGACATAAGAGAGAAACAAGAACCCCATCCCGGCGCCGACCACTAGCCTCGGTCCCTGCTGGTCAAAGATGCGCCCGCTGACGGCACGCGACAGCACCAGACCCAGCGCATACACGGTGAAGAACAGGCCAGCACTCGTGATCCCTAACTGCGCCGCGTACAGGGTGATGAAGGTGAGGATCCCGCCATAGCCCACGTAGGTGAACAGCGTAGCCAGCGCCAGCCAGCCTACCCGCCGTTCGACCAGCGAAGATAGGGAGAACGAGGCGTTGGGGTTGTGGACGTCGGGGTAGCGCACCCACCAAGCGATGACCAGTGCACACAAGGAGATCAAGCCGGCCACGAGAAACAGCCGGGTGAACTGTCCCCCGCCCATCACACTCAGCGCCAGTGCGGGCCCCACTGCCATGGCCAGCGTGCCGGCCAGGCCAAACAGTCCCATGCCTTCCCCCCGCCGCGCCGCTGGCACCAGGTCAGAAGCCACGGTGCTGGCAGCGGGGGTGACCGCGCCAAAGGGGATACCATGCAGCACGCGGATGGCGGCCAGAGCCAGCAGGCTCTGTGCCAGGTTATAGGAGAAGCTGGCCAGGGAGAACATTACGAGGAAGGCGAGCAGAATCCAGCGCCGGCCCCAACGATCCAGGGCATAGCCGGCAAGGGGGCGGGCGACGATCGCCGTGACCGTCAGCAGGCTGCCGATCAGGCCCACCTGGGCAGGACTGCCGCCCAGGTGACGGGTGATGTAGATGGGCAAGGTGGGCAGCAAGAAGTAGAAGCTGATCCAGGTCAACAGCGCGGAGCCAAAGAGCAAGATAAAGTCACGGCTCCAGAGTTCTCGGTGCGGCGATGATGTCTCCACGGGGCCTCCTTGTCGGCTTGGTTAGGTCGGTATGATAAGCTATGGACGTCGTTGTGTCAAGCAGTGTCCGTTTGACAAAAAGGGAACTTTGTGCTAGCATTGCGGCAGTGGGCTGCGCTACTTGTGCCTGGGATGCAGCCAGATGTTGTTTGTCGGCGATGACAAGTGTCCTGAAGACTGCGACAGGAATAGCTCCCACGCCCGTAACTCCAGTCGGGTGAGCGCACAGCGGCGCAGTTAGTTTGTATGCCTATTACCGACCGACTAGTCGGTTTGTTGTACGGTCTCTGTGGTCTGTAGGTTTGACACGAACCTTGCCGGTGTGGGAGGAAGTAGCAATGTCGCCACGAAGGTTCACCTGGACAGGGTCATGGTAACTAGGGACGCACAGCGGATTCGAGACCCGGAGGCAACCCGGCAACGCTTGCTGGACGCAGCACTGCTGGTTTTTGCACGCGAGGGCTATGGAGGCGCCACTGTTGACGCAATTATCAGCCAGGCAGGCTTCAGCAAGGGTGCCTTCTACAACCATTTCGCCAGCAAAGAGAAAGTGTTCCTGACCATCCTGGAACAACGCATCCAAAGCAACCAGGAGCGTTTCCTGAAGATGTGTCCCTGGCGAGGAAACTGTGTCGAGTGGGTGCAAGGCTTGCTGGAGACGATGGTCAGCTTCGGAGAGAAGGATCCATGCTGGGGGGCGCTCTCCATGGAGTTCATGGCGCACGGCATACGGGACGAGCACATCGGCCAACGCATCGCTCAGATGCACCAGGGCTTTAGGAAGATGGTCGCCGACACCCTCCGAGACAGTGAAGCATACCGCTCTCGACGCATGGTCGCCGATCCCGAGCTCATCGCCACTGTGCTGGGAGCACTGTTGGATGGCATCATCATTCACGGTAGTATAGAGCCCGAAGAGCTGCCCCTTGTCGCTATGGTGCAGCGCCTGAAACCACTCTTGGCTGCTTGGTTTCCAGAAGAGTAGGAATGGGTACGATTCTGCGCTCGGGCGAACGGATCGCCGGCACCGCTGTCAAAGAGCCGCACTGCCGCGTGCGTGAAGAGGCTGCTTGTAGGTAAGAACAGGTTTCACGCCATACCAGGCGCTTGTGCAGTCCACGACGGTTCAGGCAGCTGAAGGGTTGCAGATGCGCCGCGACTTTGGCTGAGACGCCGGAGTTGGGCAGCTGTTGGATGCCAGTCTGTTGCTCGACCCTTGTAGCCTGGCCGGGGTGAGAGGCATGCTGAGAGCTGGCCGGGCGGAGTTGACGCGAAAGGAGGTGGGAACTGAGGGAAAGCGCACTGTGAGACTCTGAATGCCCAACAGCGCGGTTGTGGCCATCGACTAAAGCGCTATAGCAACTGAAGGAGAAGAGAACAAATGACTAGACGAGCATATGTATCATGGATCGCGCTGTTGGTTCTGGCTCTGCTCGCAGGCTGCGCAGGGCCCGCGCCCACGGCAACTGTGAAACCACAGCCAACCAAGGCGCCGCCAACCGGTGCTCCACAGCCCACCAACACATCTCCGCCGCCAGCCCCCACGGAGACACCCGTTCCTGAACCGAAGGCGTTCCGTTACTCGGCCGTAGAGCCCGACAGCCTGGACCCTGCCAAAGGCGGTTCTGGATTCCAAGACTTCCAGAATCTGTACGAGGCTCTTGTGGACACGCAGTCCAAGGGCGAGGAGATCAAGCCGCTGGCCGCCGAAAGCTTTGAGCAGTCAGCCGATGGCCTGACCTGGACCTTCAAGCTGCGCGAAGGCCTGAAGTGGAGCGACGGTGCCCCGGTGGTGGCTGAAGACTATCGCTACGCATGGCTCCGGCAGCTTGACCCAGCCGAGGCGAGCTATGCCCCCGACATGTTCTACGCCATCAAGAATGCCAAAGCGTTCAACCAGGGTGAGATCACCGATGCCAACGAAGTAGGCATCCAGGCGCCAGATGACCGGACGCTTGTCGTGACTCTGGAGGCACCTGCGCCCTTCTGGATCTGGCACGTTGGAAACACTGACTACTTCCCGGTGCGCAAGGACATTATCGAGAAGTACGGTGACAAGTGGATGGAGGCCGGCAACCACGTGGGCAATGGACCCTACATGCTGGCTGAGTGGAAGCATGACCAGAAGTTGGTGTTTGTTAAGAATCCGAACTATGAAGGCCCATGGAAGGACACGCGGCACATTGACCGCATCGAGATCACCGTGGTGCAGGATTCACAGACCCAAGGGCTTCCCGCGTACGAAGCAGATGAGGTGGACATGGCAGTTGTGCCAGCCACCGAACTTGACCGCGTCCAGTCAGATGACGTGTTGGGCACGCAATGGAGCCTGACCGACATCGCAGGTGCTACCTTGTTGCTCTTTGACACCAAGAACCCGCCAACGGACGACGTGCGTGTGCGGCAGGCTCTAGCCATGGCTATCGATCGCGAGACTCTGGCAAACCAAGTGTTCAAAGGAGCCTATCCTCCCGCCACCAGCTTTAGCCCGCCGAGCCTCTTCAGCTACGAGTCAAGCTCCTTCCTGGGATACAGTCCGCAGAAGGCGCAGCAGCTCCTGGCAGATGCCGGCTATCCTGATGGGCAAGGCTTCCCGGTTCTCGACTTTACGTACTGGAGTATCTGGCGCGGGCCTCTTACTGCCCAGGCGCTGCAAGCGATGTGGAAGGAAAACCTGGGAATCGATGTGACACTGAATCCCTTGGATCCACAGGCTATGCGCGACTACCGCATGTCACGCGAGACGGAGCCCTTCAATATCTACTATGCCCTGCAGTGGGCAGATATTCCCGATCCGTCAACGTGGCACAACTCGCAGCTCGACCCGGACCAGAACGTGCGCCATACGCGCTATGATAATCCGGAGTACGTGCAACTCATCCGAGGCGCATTGAACGAGACCGACTCGGCAAAGCGCACGGTCATGTATCAGCAGGCAGAGGCGTTCGTGAACCAGGAAGTGCCGATGCTCACGCTGTTGCAAGAAGCCATCGTCAAGGTCGTCAAGCTGTACGTCAAGAACTTTGACGAGGTTACGACCACCATCGGCCAGATGACGCGAGTTGCCCAGCCGCCCGGCCTGGACATCGTCCGGTAAGATAGGAAAAGCGGATGACTGCGAGACCGGAGCCCAGCTCCGGTCTCGCAGTCGCGGAGGGTCTTGCGGATGGGACGCTATCTGATCAGACGGTTGCTGCTGTTGGTGCCCAGCATGCTAGTGGTTTTCACCATCACCTTCTTCCTTATGCATGCTACGCCTGGGGGCCCTTGGGCTCGCACAGGCCGGCCACTGCCAAAGGCCGTGATCGAGAATCTCAACGCCAGGTATGGGTTGGATAAGCCGCTGTGGGAGCAGTACACCTCTTTCTTGGTGGGCATCGTGACCCGTGGTGACTTTGGCCCTTCCTACAGCCGGTACGGCAGGGACGTGAAGGACATCCTGGTCGATTTCTTCCCCGTCTCTCTAAAGCTCGGAGCTGTAGCGATGGTCCTTGCCCTGGTGTTGGGGCTCTCCCTGGGAGTGCTGAGTGCGGTCAAGCACAATACCTGGATGGACTACGTATCGATGTTCCTGGGAATCGTGGGCGTGTCTGTCCCCAGTTACGTTGTGGCCACGATTATGATCATCGTCTTTGCCATCACCATGCGCTGGGTGCCTACCGGAGGCTGGGACGGCATCCTCTCCAGGCGCATTCTGATTCCCGCGATCGCATTGTCTCTCAGGCCAATGGCGCTGCTGGCGCGCTACACGAGGTCGAGTGTGCTGGATGTGCTGAGGCGGGACTATGTGCGGACAGCGCGGGCCAAGGGGCTGCCGGAGCGGCTGGTCCTGGCTCGACACGCCGTGCGCAACGCGATGATCCCCATCGCTACGGTGGCCGGGATCACTTTTGCCAACGTGGTGACCGGTTCCTTCTTCGTCGAATCGGTGACCAAAGTGCCAGGTATCGGCCGCTACTTTGTGAGCAGCGTGTCGGCACGTGATTACCCGGTAATCATGGGCACGACATTGCTTTACGCAGCCATCGTCATGGTCATGAATCTGATTGTGGATGTGGTCTATGTCTTCCTCGACCCGCGAGTCCGCTACAACTGAGCTACGGCCGGGCGGCCGCCTAGCCAAGCCGACCAGCATGTGGCAGGATGCCTGGACTCGACTGCGGCGCAACAGGGCAGCCATGTTTGGCTTCGTCTTCGTCGTCGTCCTGATCGTGGTTGCTGTGTTCGCACCCGTGCTGGCGCCCTATCCCTATGACAAGGTTGATTTTGGCGCCATTACCCAGACGCCATCGAGGGAGCACCTCCTGGGAACAGACAGCCTGGGCAGGGACGTGCTCAGCCGCCTGATCTACGGGGCACGCGTGTCGCTCAGCGTGAGCGTCGTCGCAGAACTGGTGATCCTGCTCATCGGCGTTCCCGTAGGGATGATCTCAGCCTACTACGGAGGCTGGATTGATATGATGATCCAACGAGTGGTGGACGTCCTTTACGCTTTTCCCAGTCTGTTGCTCATCATTGTCATCATGACTTACCTCAAGGCAGCGCTCAAGGTGGCGCAAGGACCTATCGCCGGTATGGTGTCTACCATTAACAACGCCACCGGTGGGCTGGTGGGCGTCTTCCTGGCGCTGGCTCTGGTCTTTTGGTTGACCGTCTCTCGGCTAGTTCGCGGTGAGGTGCTGGCCATCAAAGAGCGGCAGTACATCGAAGCTGCGCGCTGTATTGGCGTATCAAACCGCAGGATCATCCTGCGGCACATCCTGCCCAACACGCTCGCGCCAGTCGTCATTGCTGCGACGTTTGGGATACCTTCAGTCATTTCCATGGAGGCCGGGCTTAGCTTCCTTGGCCTGGGAGTTGAGCCACCAATGCCCAGTTGGGGAATGATGATCTCCGAGGGCGTCCAGAATATTCGCTCCCATCCCCACCTGCTGATTGCCTCTGGGGTTCTGCTGTCTCTCACCTTGCTTGCTTTCAACTTCTTGGGCGATGGCTTGCGCGATGCTATGGACCCCTGGATGAAGAACTGACCGGGGCAGATCGTGCGCGCTGGAGCCTTTGTGCGCTCATGCTTGTCGGAGGAAGTGATTGATGGATCTATTACTCAACGTGGGGACCCTGATTGATGGGACGGGTGCCCCACCAAAACGTGACGTTTCTGTGTGGGTTGAGGGGGATCGCATCGCACAGATCGGGCCACGAGGGGCCTTTGCTGCTGCTGACTGGCAGGTTATCGATGCTCCGCAGAGCACCCTTTTGCCTGGGCTTTTCGACCTGCACTCGCATATGACGTTGCTTCTGGAGCCCATCGATGAACCCTCGGACCAGAGCTTGAGACGCGCTGACCTTGTGGCCACCACAGTGTTTAAGGCTGCGCTGGGGGCCAAGATCTGGCTGCAGACCGGTGTCACGACCATCCGGCATGCTGGCGCAGGGAGCAACTTTGCCGTGGCCATGAAGGAAGCCATTGCCGCCGGCTGGACGCCCGGCCCCCGTGTGTTTGCCAGCGGTTCGTTGATTGCCCAGACAGGCGGGGTCCGGCCGGGCAATGAGAGTTGGGCGGTGGAGGTCACCGGGGCGGATGAGGCACGCCGCGTGGCCAGGCTGCAACTAAAGGCCGGCGTGGATGTGCTCAAGATCTATGGCGCATCCAGCATTGGAGGCGGTGGCGGAAGGCTGATTGGCCTGCCGGGTTGGCCGCAACTGACTGTGGAGGAAATGCGCGCCATCGTCGAGGAAGCGCACAAGCCTGGTAGGCTGGCGGCGGCGCACACGGGCAGCGCGGAATCGGTCAAGAATGCGGTGAAGGCTGGCGTGGACTGGGTCGACCATGCTGACATGATGGACGACGAGGCGATCGATATGCTGCTGGCGTCTAACACGCCTGTCGTACCCACCATGGCCATCGCCTGGAGCTTGGCGAACTTTGGGGAACAGATGGGCTTTGGCAAACACATTGCCACCATGGCCGCTGAAGTCGCGAAAATCGCCAAGGAGCGCTTGAGAAAAGCCTACAAGGCAGGCGTGCGCATTGCCGTGGGTACGGATGCCGACAATCCGCGCGCCACGGTGGCCAAGGAGTGTGAGCTGCTGACCGAAATCGGCATGTCGCCGATGGAGGTTATTGTTGCCGCCACTAGGACTCCGGCAGAGATGCTGGGCGTGAGTGATGCGCTCGGCACGGTGGACGTGGGCAAGATGGCCGACTTGGTGATCGTCGGCGGGGATCCCCTGGCAGACATCCGCAATCTGAGTCAGGTGGAGCACGTCATCCAAGGGGGCAAGCTGTTGGAGCTGCCCTTGGTGGATATTGGCAAATGGGGGTATGCATGAGCAGGAAGTTGAGGATCGAGACAGACAAGGCTCCACCCAGTCACGGCTACCGTTCGAACGCCGTGACTGCAGAGGGATTCGTGTTCACCGCCGGGCATATTGGCGCGCCAATGGCGCCTTCAGGACAGCAGGCTGAGCCCGCCGCCACTTTGGAAGAGCAGGTTGACCTCTGCATGAGGCACATGGAGCAATTGGCGCTGGCCGGAGGTGCGCCCAAGGACCGCTTTGTGGAGGTGGCGGCCTTTCCTGTGCCCAACGCGTTTGCACGGCAGGACGTCATTCGCCAGCGCATCGCCAGCTTCTTGGGCTACACTCCGCTCTTGGTGCACATGCAGCCCATTAACGACGTGGCCATGCACGCCTTCTTGGAGATCGACGGCGTCGCCCTCTCCGATCCAGACATGAGCCTGGAGCAGGCCGCCGAAATCCTGCGTCCCTTCGGCCAGGGCGAGGGCCTGGTGCGCAGCGGGCCGTTCCTGTTCCTCAATCGCATGATCGCATCCGGGGCCAACCTGGCTGAACAGACGCACAACCTGCTGAACGATGCCGCCAGACGGCTCGAGGAGGCGGGCAGCGCTCTGCTGAATCTGCTCAAGATGACGGTCTACATCTCAGAGTACGATATCTACCCTCAGTTCAATGAGGAAACAAGACGGCAATTCGCCAACTTCGACCCGCCAGCGCGCTCTGTGCTCATCGCGCCCCTGATGACGAGCGGTTCTGCTCTGCGTATCGATATGATTGCCCTCCCGGGTGAGGCCATAGGCAAGTAGGCACTCATGGTCGTGTGGAGGCGGACAGATCTTCCCGGTGTACGGTGCTGGAGGTGATGTTGGACAGGAGAAAGCGAATCCACACGGACAGGGCTCCGTCCAGTATTGGCTATCGCTCCAATGCCATGGCTGCGGCGGGGTTCGTGTTCACAGGGGGGCACATTGGCGCACCGATGGTGCTACCGGGTGAGATACTTGTGCCAGCGTCCAGCTTGGAGGAGCAGGTTGATTGGTGCCTGAAGCACACTGAGCAACTATCGCTAGCTGGCGGCGCTCCCAAGGAGCGCGTGGTCGAGCTGTCGGTGCATCTGGTGCCCATGGAACAACAGAATGTGGTGCGCCGACGTGTGCATGACTTCCTGCGGTTTGAGCCGCCGCTGGTCAACGTCCGGCCGGTTAGGAAAATCGCGCTGGATGCTATGTTGGAGTTGGACTGGATCGCCGTCGCTGATTCAACTATCAGCATCGCAGAGGCGACGCACATTCTGCGGCCATTCGGTCATGGCCAGGGTTTGGTGCACAGCGGTCCCTTTGTGATCATTAACGGCCTGACCGCTCCCGGCACTATGCTGGCGGAGCAGACGATGAATCTCTTCGCTGAAGCAGATCGACAGTTGCACGAGGCCGGCAGCGCCCTTTCCAACGTGATCAAGCTCACCGTGTATATCGGTGGCGGAGAGTACTCTGATTTCAATGACGCCACCAAAGAGCTTTTTGCCCACTTCGAGCCGCCGACGCGCTCTGTCCTGGGGAAAAGTCTGCCTAATGGTACTTTGTTGCAGGTCGACTTGATCGCCCTGAGGGGGCGCGGAGCCGATACCTAGTCTCTCCTCCTTTATGGTTGGTGGGGTGCCAGGGCAGCACCCTGGCACCCCACGGGGGATCAGGAGGTAGGACGAAGCCAGTCTTTGGCTCGCGATCGAAGTGAACCATTCTGGAGTTTATTGAGAGCGGGAGGAGGCGATGTGAAAAAGATAACCTTCCAGCCAGGCCGGGAGTTCGCCCTGCAGCTTGACGCGGAGGACGAGCTCGCTTCGTATCGGGACGCCTTCGTTATTGCCGAACCAGACGTGATCTATCTGGATGGCAACTCCCTGGGCCGCTTGCCCAAGCGGACTGTAGAGCGCATGCAGACTGTCATCAGCCAGGAATGGGGCCAGAAGCTGATCCTCGGATGGAGGGAAGCGGGCTGGCTGGATGCGCCCAAGAGGCTGGGAGACAAGATTGGCCGCCTGCTTGGTGCAGTACCAGGACAGATCGTGGCCATTGACTCCACCTCGGTCAATCTGTTCAAGTGCACCATGGCAGCGCTGATCCTGCGCCCGGACAGGACACGCATCGTCAGCGATGTGTTCAACTTCCCGACAGACGTCTACGTCTTCCAGGGCTGCATGCGACTGTTCGGCAATCGGCACACGCTGCATCTAGTGCCTTCTTCAGATGGCATCACCATCGACCAACAGATGGTGTTCGATGCCATCGATGAGCGGATAGCGTTGGTGAGCTTCTCCCATCCAGCGTTCAAGAGCTGCTTTGCCTACGACGTCGAGGCCATCACACGGCGGGCCCACGAGGCTGGGGCGCTGGTTCTTTGGGATCTGAGCCATGCTGTCGGAGCCGTGCCAGTTGAGTTGGATCTCTGGGGAGTGGACTTTGCTGCTGGTTGCTCGTACAAGTACCTCAACGGCGGTCCTGGTGCTCCGGCGTGGCTCTACGTGCGCAAGGGTCTGCATGACAAGGTTCTATCTCCGATTTGGGGTTGGTTCACCCATCGTGCGCCATTCCTTTTTGACTTGGAGTATGATCCCGCCGAAGGGATATCCCGTTTTCTTTGCGGTACTCCACCGATGCTCTCCATGTCAGCTCTGGAGCCAAGTCTCGACCTGTTGCTGGAGGCTGGGCTGCCGCGCCTTCGCGCAAAGTCAGTGCGCCAGACGTCCTACGTTGTCTACCTCATCGACAAGGTGCTGGCACCGCTGGGCTTCTGGGTTGGATCGCCTCGCGATCCGGCACGACGCGGCGCTCATGTGCTGGTCTGTCACTCCGCAGCGTATCGTATCAACTGTGCTCTCGTGGAGGAGCTGAGCGCTGTGGCCGACTTTCGTCCGCCAAATGGCATCCGGCTGGGGCTATCGCCTCTGTACACCTCCTTCGAAGAAATCTGGGAGGCGGTAGATCGTCTGCGTCGCGTGGTCGTGGAAGAGCGATATGTAAAGTACCCGGTATACTCGCAGCCGGCCAATTGAGGTTGGCCTGTGGCGGCAGGCCCGGGGCAGAGTCCGCAGTGGAAAGGTAGGTAGGTCATGTTGCTTTCGCAGACAGACAGAGCTGCCATGTACGCCAAGCGACGACAGCGAATCATGCAACAGATTGACGAGGGGATTGCCTGGATCGCGCGTTCCGCGCAAGGTCTCAACTTCGAAGAAGACACGAATCTGGAGTACCTGACCGGCGTGCGCTCGTCAGCAGCATGCCTGATCCTTGCACCCAAGGGAGTGCTGGTTGAGGGCATCTCCCATCCGGGGCACTACTGGTTCACGGCGAAGGGCTCGGAGCTGGGCCGGGGCCGCTTGGTGCAGGAAGTTCTGTTCGTCGAGCAACCGAGCAGGCCGCGGGGCAACACGGTGGTGGAGCGCCAAGTGCCGAGCATCAAGGAGGCCCAGCAACTCAGCGGTGTTGAGGGAGTTTATGGTCTGTCGGAGATGGACGAGGTGCTTCGGCAAGCCTTGCGGCACGAGCAGGTGCTATGGGTGAACATACCAGAAATGCCCAGGCTGGGACAGCCCGTGCCGCCTGACATAGTCCGGGTCAATGCCATCAAAGAGCGCTTTGTCTGGCTGCAGCTCAAGAACATCGCGCCCAAGATTCACGGAATGAGGCTGGTCAAGGAACCCTATGAGATCGAGTGCATCCGCATGGCTTATCAGATCACCAGGGAGATCATCGAAGTGCTGATGCGTACCGTCAAGCCAGGCGACAACGAGGCCAAGGTGATCGGCCTGTGGGAGTACGAGCTCAAGTCGCGCCTTGACACTGGACAGTTTTCTGACCTGAGAACGGCCTTTGGGCCGCTCGTCTCTGCTGGGCGGCGCGCATCTGCCAATAACTACTGGGCCGGCAACCAGACCATCGAAGATGGCGACATGATCCTCATCGACTGCGGGGTGTCCTACAACGGCTACGCCGCGGACATCAGCCGCGCCTGGCCAGCCAATGGACGTTTTACCCCTCGCCAGCGCGAGCTGTACTCCATTCTGCTCGATGCACAGAACCTCGGCTTGAGAGCCTTCAAGCCTGGCGGCACCTGTGTGCAGGCGCGCAAGCTGGTATGGGATCACTTCAAGAAGCACAACGTGCACCGCTACGGTCTGGGCAGGAACTGCCATCCTGTGGGCCTAAACGTCGAAGATGCTGACTATTTCTGCTTTGGCACCTATGCCCCGTTTGACGCCAATCAGGTGTGGGCATTCGAGCCGATGCTCATGTTGCAGGATGAGGGCATCGGCATCCGCCTGGAGGATGGTGTGCTTATCATCGAGGGCGGGTACGAGCTAATGCCAGCGCCAGCGCGGGAGATCAGCGCTGTGGAAGCACTGTGCGGGGAGGGTTAGCTGCACCATGACCGGTCTGCGGGACCGTGTGGCCATCATTACCGGGGCGGGTCGGGGCATCGGCCGGGCTATTGCTCTGTGCCTGGCTGCCGAGGGCGCGAACATCCTTATCGCTGACATCGACCTGAAGGCAGCGAACGCAGTTGCAGGGGAGGTGCGTGCGTTGGGATCCCAGGGTCTTCCTGTTCGGACCGACGTGTCTGTGAAGGCTCAGGTCCAGGAGATGGTGCATGCAGCTGCGGATCGCTTCGGGCGCATCGACATCCTGGTGAACAACGCAGGGGTGGCCGGGCCTGAGGCTCTGGTCGAAGATATCGCCGAGGAAGACTGGGACCGCACGCTGGACGTGCATCTGAAGGGTACTTTCTTGTGTTGTCAGGCTGTGATCCCGTACATGAAGGGCCGATGCTATGGGAAGATTGTCAACATGGCTTCGGTGGCGGGCAAAGAGGGGAATCCCTACTCGTCAGCTTACTGTGCTGCCAAGGCCGGTATCATCTGCCTGACCAAATCCGTGGCCAGGGAGGTTGCTGGGGATGGCATCAACGTCAACTCCGTGGCGCCCACGGTGATCGGCACGAAATCCGTGCTGAGCATGCCCAAAGAGGACCTCGACGCCCTGTTGGCTCGCATTCCCCTGGGCCGAATTGGCCGGCCGGAGGAAGTGGCCGCTCTGGTTAGATTCCTGGTCTCTGATGAAGCGAGCTTTGTCACCGGTGCCTGCTACGACCTCTCCGGTGGGCGCGCGGAGTGGTGATTTCTGAAGTCAAAGGCACCGGGTCTGTGCTGCAAGCCTGGTGCGCGACCATTGGACCGAATCGCTGGCTGTCAGCGCCCAGCCGCTTCAACTCTGGCACACGGACCTGGGAAAAGCGCCGGCGTCAGGACGATGCTGCGGCCAACGGCCCTATCCCACGGTGACTCTCAGAACATAAAGTGCCCCTTCTCCATGATCTGCTCCCCGTCGATCCAGATGCTAGCATGTGCCGGCAGCACGTCCACGTGGACCTGACTGGTCCAATCGCCTCCCGTAAAATTCACGTAAGGATTGCCGAAGGCGACGTGGATGCCTGGGTACTTTTCGTCCTGCAGTAGGTTACCGACCAGTTTGGTGAGGAACTCGTTGGTGCCGATGGCCAGCTCCCCGATGCGCCGCCCGTTTTCATGGCCATCCAAGTAGTCCCAGATCTCGCGTGCCAGGCTCTGGTTCGGGTGGTCCACCTTGACCAGCACGCCATCGAGGTGGAACGTAACCGGCGGATCCAGGAGGCCGTACTTCTCGCTGAAATAGTCCCCCATCACGTTGGCGGTCAGGGTGCCTTGCACGTGAGCCGGGCAGGTGAAGGCCTCTCCCTCGGGAAGGTTGCCCCACTGTCCCTGCTCGTGGTACAGACCAGTCCACGGATGCCAATGCAGGCGTGGGGGATCGAGAGTTGCTACCAGGTTGGTGCCCTGGTCATTTGTGGCACGCAGTTCGCGCGCATCCTTTACCCGCTCGCAGACCTGCAGCGTGCGCTCAGCCACGCGCTCATAGTCAGCGAGCATCCCGGTACGCATGAGCAGTGGCGAGATGCCGATCATGTGCCCGTGGCGCACGTTGAACTCCTTGCGCAACATCGCTATCAGCGGGATGCGGAAGCCGATCTCTCCAGGCTTGGCTTGTGCGGCGTAGAGGGTGGCTGTCGGTTTGAAAGCACGTGCGATCTCGTACAGAAACTCGGACGGGGCGGTGAAAGGCCGCTGGCCGAATTCTTCCAAAAGATGCAACTCGGCAGCGGCGTTTCGCTCACGTGCTGCCAATGCCAGTGCTTCACCGATGACATGGGTTTCTTCGTCAGACACTATAAAGACTCGATCGGCTGGGCCGACGGCCAGGCATTGGCGGATCGCCACACGGGCACCAGGAAGCATTTCTCCCAGCGACGTCATGTTGTCTCCCTTCTCCAGGTGTTGGCGTGGCAAGCTCACTGCTCCACGCGAGCCTCGCCCTACGGCCAGTTCGCGATCACCACCGGCAGGTAGGCGTAGTAGTTCACCTGCGGGCCCACACTAGTCCCGGTGGGCGTCGGCGTGGCCGTCGCTGTGTGAAGCGATGTCGCCGTAGGCGATGCAGTCGGTGGCGGGCTGCCGGTGGGGGTCGGCGTTGGCGTCAGTGTCTCGATGGGCGTGTCTGTAGCGGTCGGCGTCTGCGTAGCGGTAGGTGTCGCCGTAGGCGATGCGGTTCGTGTAGCGGTTGGTGTTGGCGTACTAGTGGGCGTCGGCGCCGCCAGCACAAGGGCCACGTCCTCGGCGTAGACAGTGGGCAAGGCGTCTGCCTCCACCATGACTACGTTGTGCAGGGTTGTGCCTGCCGCCCAGCGATAGGTGCTGGCCTTGATCCACAGGTAGGTGCTCGCCCCTGGGTCCAGCGTCTCCAGTTCCCAGATCACTGTGCTCTCTCCGTCGTACCCGCCGCCTTCGCTCACCCGCACTGAATAGGGGGCGATGCCCTCCGGCAAGTGGTCGGTTACCACCACGTTGTGCGACGCCCACTCGGAGCCATTGTACACATGGATGTAGTACCAGAAGTTGTGGGTAGCGATGACGTCACCGTGGGGGCGGAACTTGGTGATGGACAGGCAGGGAAAGGCCTCTACAGTCTTCGTGGCCGTGCCATGGCAGCCGCGGGCATCGGTCACCGTTAGCGTAGCGGTGAATGTTCCCGCCTCGTCGTAGGTGTGCTCAGGGTTCTGCTCCTCGGACCACTCGCCGTCGCCAAAGGCCCAGAGATAGCTGTACGGCGGCAGCCCACCGGTCGCGGAGCCAGAGAAGCCCACCGTCACCGGTTCGCAGCCCTCGGCCGGCATGGCCATGGCCTCTGCGGCCCGGCTCTGGTGGATCGTGACTTCCACAGTGGCGGTGTCCTGGCAGCCGTGGGCGTCGGTTACCGTCAGCGTAGCGGTGAATGTCCCCGACTCGTCATAGGTGTGCTCAGGGTTCTGCTCCTCGGACCACTCGCCGTCACCGAACTCCCAATGGTAGCTGTAAGGCTCCATGCCGCCGCTGGCAGACCCGGTGAAGCTCACCGCCAACGGCGGGCAGCCCTCTACTGGCTCGGCCACGGCCTCCGCTGTGGGGTTTTCCCACACGGTGATCTCCACGGTCGTTGTGTCCTGGCAGCCGTGGGCGTCAGTGACGGTCAGCACAGCGGTGTAGGTGCCGGGTTGGTCGTAGGTGTGCAGGGGGTTCTGCTCGTCGGACGATTCGCCATCGCCCAAGTCCCACTGGTAGATGTAGGGCCACAGACCGCCCGCCGCAGAGCCGCTGAACTGCACCGGCAGGGGCTCGCAGCCCTCTGCGGGGTCAGCCAGGGCCACGGCAGTGGGGTTTTCCCACACAGTGATCTCCACGCTGGCGGTGTCCTGGCAGCCGTGGGCATCGGTCACCGTCAGCACGGCGGTGTACGTGCCAGGGTCTCTGTACGTGTGCTCGGCATTCTGATCGTCGGACCACTCGCGGTCGCCAAAGTTCCATCGGTAGCTGTAAGGCTCCATGCCGCCGCTGGCAGATCCGGTGAAGCTTACCGCCAACGGCGGGCAGCCCTCTACTGGCTCGGCCATGGCCTCCGCTGTGGGGTTTTCCCACACGGTGATCTCCACGGTCGTTGTGTCCTGGCAGCCGTGGGCGTCAGTGACGGTCAGCCCAGCGGTGTAGGTGCCGGGGTGGTCGTAGGTGTGCAGGGGGTTCTGCTCGTCGG
>JAUWJD010000010.1 GCA_030607875.1 Chloroflexota bacterium | reverse complement strand
GTGTCTGGCCCTGGAGGTTTTGCTTCTGAGGCTGCCCCGCTATACAGATAGCGGGACACGGCCCCGCTCTACAGATAGCGGGACACGGCCCCGCTCTACAGATAGCGGGACACGGCCCCGCTCTACAGATAGCGGGACACGGCCCCGCTCTACAGATGGCGAGACATAGCTTCGCCTTACAGATGGCGAGACAGTAGTCTGTATCAGATAGGAGTCAATCGTACTACTATGCCGCTGATAGTTGGTATTCGTTTCAAACCGACAACCAAAATCTACTATTTTGATCCCGCAGGTGTGCAAGGCTTGCATGAGGACGACCATGTCGTGGTGGAGACATCCAGGGCACGGGAGTTGGGGAAGGTGGTCATAGCACCCAAGGAAGTGCCACAGGAGAAAATTGTGGGCCAGCTCAAGCCCGTTTTGCGCAAAGCTACCGCTGTGGATTTAACCAATGCACAGCACTTTGCCTGCCGGGAAGAGGAAGCTTTGCAACAGTGCCAGGAGAAGGCTGCAGAACAAGGCTTGCCGATCAAGCTAATCCGCGCTGAATACAACTTCGATGGCTCTTGCCTGGTGGTTTTCTTCACCTCTGAGCAGCGCATTGACTTCCGCGCTCTGGTCAAGGACCTGGCCCGCATGTTCCGCACACGCATTGAGATGAGGCAGATTGGCGTCCGTGACGCAGCCAAGCTCCTGAACGGATTAGGACCCTGTGGCCGGCCACTGTGCTGTTCTACCCACTTGTGCCAGTTTATTCCTGTATCCATCAAGATGGCGAAACAGCAGAACCTCCCCTTGAACCCAATGGGGATATCCGGCTTGTGCGGTCGCTTACTCTGCTGCCTGACCTATGAGAATGCGTATTACCAGGAGGCACGGCGCAAGATGCCCAAGGTAGGAACAGAGGTCAGGACTGCGGATGGAATGGGCAAGGTTACTGGCTACAATATGCTCAAGGAGACGGTTCGGGTGGAGCTGGATGGCGGCATCGTCATCGAGGTTCCGCTGGATCAGCTCAGGCCACCCACCCGGACCAAGCGACGCAGGGGGCGTTCACGATAGGCACGCAGGTTCTCTACCACTGTTCGTGGCACCTGGACTCCACCCAGTTCATGCCCTGGCAGCACGTTTTCTCCATGAAAGTCGCTCCCACCTGTGGCAATGAGCCTGTGTTGGGCCGCCAGATGGAGCAAGAATTCGATCTCATCAGGTGCATAGCCGGTGTAGTAGGCTTCGAGACCAACCAGGCCCTGCTCTGCCAGTTCGGGTACCAGGCGAGTTGCATGCAAGGGGTGCGCCAGCACAGGCAATCCGTTTGCGGCGAGGATGATTCGCAGAGCTTCTGGTGGGGATAGCTTGTAGCGCTCCACGTAGGCCGGGCCGTTCCGCCCGATGTAAAGACGAAATGCTTCCTCAGGCGAGGAAACATACCCTTTCTCCAGCAGGGCTTGAGCGATGTGCGGGCGTCCGATGCTTTCTCCACTCGCGATTTGTCGCACTCGCTCCCACTCTACAGGTAGGCCCATGCGGCTGAGTTTGGTGACCATCCTCTGCGCCCGATCGAGGCGCGAAGCACGAAAGCGCTCAAGTTCGTTGCACAGGCCGGGATCTCTGTACGAGATGTGGTATCCCAGGATGTGGACTTTGGCGTAAGGGATATCCGTACTGATCTCCACACCTGGGATCACGTCCAACCCTGTGCCCTTAGCTGCCCCAAGTGCTTCTGCAATTCCCTCGGTTGTATCGTGATCGGTAATGGCAATGGCTGCCAGACCGATTTCGAGCGCCTGATGTACGATCTCTGTCGGAGAAAGCTGGCCATCGGACGCCGTCGTGTGCACATGGAGGTCAACCCCGTCGGCCCTGCTCGCGACGGGAGGGCGAGCGGTTCGGCTAATCATATCCTTTCGACAACCAACTTGATCGCCGTACGCTCCTGGTCGCCGATCATTACTTCGACAAAAGATGGGATGCAGACGACGTCGATTCCATCCTCAGCCAAGTAAGCACGGGCGATAGCCACCGCTTTTACTGCCTGGTTGACTGCTCCTGCGCCGATGGCCTGCACTTCGGCGCGTCCACTCTCTCTAACTACGCCAGCAATAGCGCCCGCGACTGCCGTAGACCTGGATCTCGCTGCTACTTTCAGGATTTCCATGTTCGTTGTCTCCTTCGCTGTCCATGTGGCAGTTCGACAATGAATCGCCCCGTACAATATATCTTATCTGGCTGGTGTACTACCTCCTACTTGGCGTAATCTACAGCTCTCTGCTCTCTGATCACGGTGACCTTGATCTGTCCAGGATACTGCAATGTCTCTTCGACCTTTTTGGCAATGTCCCTGGAAAGGGTGACAATGCCCAAGTCGTCGATTTCCTCAGGCTTTACAATGATGCGGATCTCGCGTCCGGCCTGAATGGCGTAGGATTTCTCGACGCCAGAGAACGAGGCCGCCAGGTTCTCGAGAGATTCGACACGTTTGATATAGCTTTCCAATGTTTCACGCCGCGCACCAGGACGCGCACCGGATATGGCATCTGCAGCCTGAACCAGAACGGCTTCCAGGGTCAAGGCTTCATCGTCGCAATGGTGCGCTGCGATGGCGTTCACGATCTCCGGTGACCTTCCGTACCGTTGGGCAATGTCGGCGCCTATGCGCGCGTGAGGCCCTTCGATCTCATGTGTCACCGCCTTGCCGATGTCATGCAGGAGGCCGGCTTCCTTGGCCAAAGCCACATCTGCTCCCAGTTCAGCAGCCATGATGCCCGCTAGGTGTGCCGATTCGATGGAATGCATGAGCACGTTCTGGCCGTAGCTTGTGCGATACTTGAGTTGTCCCAGCAGCTTGACAAGCTCCGGGTGCAGCCCATGGACCCCCAGCTCCAGCGTCGCGCGTTCGCCTGCCTCCTCGATAACCGCCTCGATCTCTTGCTGGGCTTTCTTGACTACCCTCTCAATGCGAGCAGGATGTATTCGTCCATCCAGGACGAGTTTGCTCAGCGCGACACGGGCGATCTCGCGACGCACCGGATCAAAGCTCGACAAGGTGACCGCTTCTGGTGTATCATCTATCAGCAAGTCCACGCCTGTGACATTCTCGATGGCGCGAATGTTGCGACCCCCACGGCCAATGATGCGCCCCTTCATCTCATCGTTAGGCAAGGGCACGGTGGATACCGTAGTCTCTGCAACCTGATCTGACGCGATTCTCTGTATGGACAGGGTGATGATCTCTCGCGCCTTGCGCTCGCCCTCCTCTTGGGCTTGAGCTTCGATCTCGCGGATGACCCGGGCCATGTCTTGACGCGCTTCACTCGCGACCCTCTGCAGCAGGACCTCCTTGGCTTCCTCCAGTGTTAGTTGCGAGATGCGTTCCAGTTCGTCAAGCTCTTTCCGATGTAGCTTCTCTAATTCATTGCGCTTGGATTCGAGTCGTTTCTCCCTGGAATCCAGTTTGCGCAGGCGTTCTTCCAGCGAATCGAATTTGCGATCCAGGCTTGCACGTCTCTGTTGCAGGCGGCGTTCCTGCCTTTCCAGGTTGGAACGCTTTCTCCTCAGCCCACGCTCTGTCTCATCTCGAAGCTTGAGTGCTGCCTCCTTGGCCTGGATGTCTGCTTCTTGCAGGCGAGTTTTGGCTTGCGCCAATATGCTCTCTGCGTTTTCACGTATCTTCCGAATCCTGGCATCGGCAGTGTATTTCCTGAACCAGTAGCCCAGGATGAATGTGACAAAACCTACTGCCAAACTTGTTATTGCTGTGCGAACTATGTTGTTCATCTTCCATTCCTTCTATACTTGATATGCTGCTTCGTGCATCAACAGTTCATGCTCGGCATGTGCTCTGCATGCCCCGTGGGCACCTGCGGGCGACCGCGTTGACGGGATGGCAAAACTTCTTTGGTTGGTTTGCCGTACGAAAACGGGTGCCTGAGTTTAGCGCTTGACGCAGCACTCTGTAGTTAACAGGCCCATATTGTGCCCAAGACGGCCTGCCCGATGGCACAATTGGGTCTGAAGTAAGAGGATTAGGACAACTCCTCCTCCGTGCAATCCTGCAACTCTTGCCATAGGCGATCCACGGTTTCTTTTACGATACCGTATCCAAAGCCACGCCGCTGTAAGAACCCACCCAGACGGCGGCGAAACGTCTGGTAGTCTGCCTGCCAGAGCCGTCGTACTCGTGCGCGTGCAGCACGATAGGCGCTCTCTGTCTCGTCGATGCCTTCGATTGCCCGCTCAATTACTGCAGCAGGCACGCCCTTTTGTCGCAGTTCAAAGCGCAGGGAGCGCGCTCCACGAGGCCGAAAAGCCTCGCGGTTTTCTACCCAGTACTGTGCAAAAGCCTCGTCATCGAGCAACTCTGCTCGCTGCAGCCGTTCGACAACGGTCCCTATGGTATCGGGCGAGGCTTTCCGTCGCTTGAGATAGCTCACAACCTCGGCACGACTTCGCGGGCGGTAGCTTAGGAAGCCGAGAACCTTATGGTAAGCGATCTCCGCCGCATCACGCTGCCGAAGCTGGTCAATCTCCTCTGGCGAGAGGGTTTGCCCAACTTGCAAAGGCGCTGCAAGGGCCGCTCGCAGAGCGAAGCCGTACTTGCCATCCAGGTAGACGTTCACCCGTCGTTGATTTCTTTTCTGCAGCCTAAGCGCCGTAATCTTCTGCAGCATCTCTGCCCTTGTCTCTTGTCGTTCGTCCCGCAGAGCGGGACGCAAGCGACTCCGCAACGCCCAGCGTATGCTTGTTAAACAAAAGCTGTGGTCATCAGACCACAGCTTTGCAAAGTGACACACCTGTTTTCCGCGCTGGAGCTGCCCACGTGCTCCAGCAAGAACAAGCAGCTCGGTTTCCCTCAGTATTGCTGATCTACTGCAACTTGGCTATCCAACTGCACCGGCGTCTACGAAATCGCCAAAGCAGTACGAGCATCCCTGGCAGTCAAATTGTCGAAACTACTGCGTTGCCTCCAGCTCGTGCCAGGAAGGATGCTGTAAGTACCTGGTAGTTGCTGTATGCTGATTGGTCAAACTCATCCCCAAATGTCTGTACAAACCAAATGGTCAAGGGAAACCAAGCCCTGCTAAAGATATGCTGCATTGCTAGTCTATGCTGTGGTCAAAACCGATCTGTAGGGATCCTTTTCTGGCTTCTCACCTCAGAGATGCATGTGTTGCGCCCAGCAGGCGTGCTGCACAGCGCTACTGCTCATCCTCTGCCGAGGTTTCTTTTTCCTCTGTTTTGGGCTCGACTGACGGCCCTTTGGACAGGGCACTGACACTATCGCGGATCTTTTGCGTGATCTCTTCCAGTGTTTCTGGATTCTCTCTCAGGAAAGTTTTGGTGTTCTCACGCCCTTGCCCCAACCGGGTCTCGCCGTACGAGTAGTACGAACCCCTCTTCTCGATGATGCCGGTTTCTACGCCCATATCCAGCACGTCACCGCTCTTGGAAATGCCTTCGTTGTAGACGATGTCGAACTCAGCAGTCCTGAATGGCGGTGCCACCTTGTTCTTCTTCACGCGCACTTTGGTGCGGTTGCCGATGATTTCTCCGCCGTGCTTAATCGATTCCATACGGCGGATGTCCAGCCGCACCGCAGCGTAGAACTTGAGGGCCCTGCCTCCGCTTGTAGTCTCAGGGTTGCCAAACAGCACCCCAATCCTCATACGCAGTTGGTTGGTGAAAATCACTGCTGCGTTCGAACGCTTGATCGCTCCGACCAGCTTGCGCAAGGCCTGCGACATCAGCCGCGCCTGCAGGCCAATGTGGACGTCACCCATTTCGCCCTCAATTTCCGCACGTGGTACCAGGGCCGCCACAGAGTCGATGACAATGATATCAACAGCCCCGCTCCGCACCAGAGCTTCGGCAATCTCAAGTGCTTGCTCGCCGGTGTCAGGCTGGGAGATATACAGGTTGTCCACGTCCACACCGCACTTGGCGGCATACGCTGTGTCCAGAGCGTGTTCCACGTCGATGAAGGCGGCCACTCCGCCCAGACGTTGGGCCTCGGCGATAACGTGCTGCGCCAGAGTGGTCTTGCCCGATGACTCAGGGCCATAGATTTCGGTGATGCGTCCCCTGGGCAGACCGCCAATGCCGAGGGCAGCATCCAAAGCCAATGATCCTGTAGGGATTGCCTCTACGTTGTACTGGGAAGAGTCACCCAGCTTCATGATCGAGCCTTCGCCGAACCGCTTCCTCAGTTGAGATATGGTGATGTCAAGGGCTTTTGCCTTGCCGTTCTTGTCCGTCATCCTGTCGCTAACTCCTTTCAACCTCAGGGGTTCACACCCATTCTACATCAGGATGGCGATAAATGCAACTCTGTGACTCTTTCATCAGGGCAATTGCGTAGACACAACGCGCTTTTGCCTCTGCCGCCTGTCGTGGGTACAATCCGCACAGCAGGCGGTAGCAAATCATGAACGAACAGGACAACGAGTGTATGCCCAAGATTACAATAAACGGGGATTGGTGCAAAGGGTGTCACATCTGCGTGGAGGTATGTCCACGGCGCGTCCTGGAGGTGGATGAAGAGGCATTCCTGCACGGCTTTCATCCCATCCGGGTGGCCAGACCGGAAGACTGCACCATCTGTCGCCAATGCGAATTGCTGTGCCCAGACCTGGCCATTGTGGTGGAAGAAGAATGACGGCATGCAAGATGCAGGATAGGGGACACAGTATGCTGGATACGAGCTGCCAGAGGGAAGGGAGTTGATGAGGCAAGGGAGCTGGACCAAGGTGCCCAGTGCGCTCAAACCTGGGCGCCATTTTTTGCAAGGCGACGAGGCCTGCGCGGAAGGGGCCATCGCAGCGGGGTGCAACTACTACGCTGGCTATCCCATTACCCCCGCCAGCGAGATCATGCACCACATCTGCCAGCGCTTTGCGCAGTTGCCGGGCCGGGTGTTCATCCAGATGGAGGACGAGATTGCCTCCATCGCCTCGGTCATCGGTGCCTCCTGGGCTGGAGCACGGGCCATGACCGCTACTTCAGGCCCGGGGCTGAGCCTGATGCTGGAGAACATCGGCTACGCCATCATGACCGAGGTGCCCTGCGTCATTGTGGACGTGCAGCGGGCTGGGCCCAGCACCGGGCAGGCCACTCGCCCGGGACAAGGCGACGTGATGCAGGCACGCTTCGGGGCGCATGGGGACTATGAGATCATTGTCATCTCCCCGTGGTCGGTGCAGGAGGCCTATGAGGAGGCCATCCGGGCCTTTAATCTAGCCGACCGCTTCCGCGTGCCGGTGATTCTGTTGATGGACGAAGGCGTGGGCCACATGCGCGAGAACATGACGGTGTCACCCAAGACCCCGATCTACCGGCGCTGGAAGGATCCCAGCCAGCCACCTTTCGGCGGGGTGGAGGTGCCATCGATGCCCGCCTTTGGCGAGGGGGCCAGGCTGCTGGTCACCGGCTCCACGCACGATGCCTGGGGATACCGCCGCACTACGGACTCGCAGGTGCAGGAGCAATTGGTGGAGCGACTGGTCGGTAAGATCCTGAATCACCGCGATGAGATCGAACGGACGTTTACCCATTTCTGTGAAGACCCCCTCGACGTGTTGCTGGTGGCCTACGGCTTCACGGCGCGGAGTGCCCTGGGCGCAGTGCGGCTGGCGCGCGGTGCGGGGGTCAAGGCGGGGCTGCTGCGCCTGACGACGCTGTGGCCGTTCCCGGACGATGTGGTGAAAGGCGTGGGAGCACGGGAGCCGTTGATCCTGGTGCCTGAAATGAATCGTGGCCAAGTGCTGCGTCAAGTGCAGCGAGTTGTGCCACATGCGATTGGCTATCACAAGACCAACGGTGAGCTCATCACGGCGCGCGAAATCTGGGCTGCTGTGCAGGAGGAACTGGCATCATGAAAAGGGGCACGACGGCTTCCATAGTCAAGTACATACGACCGAGGACCTTCCCCACGCCCTTCTGCGCTGGCTGCGGTCATGGCATCCTGCTGGGCGCCATCTTGCGGGCGGTGGATGAACTGGAGCTAGACTTTTCGCAGATGCTCTTCGTCTCCGGCATCGGCTGCGGGGGGTGGATCCCCAGCCCGCACTTTAACACGGACACCCTGCACGTGACCCACGGCCGCCCGGTGGCATTTGCTACAGGAGCCAAGCTGTTCAGGCCGGAGCTCAACGTCGTGGTCATTGGCGGTGATGGCGACATTGCTTCTATTGGCGGCAACCACCTCATCCACGCCGCGCGGCGCAACGTGGACATGACGGTAATCTGCGCCAACAACCTGATCTATGGCATGACCGGAGGGCAGGTCACACCCACGACGCCACTGGGGGCGCGTACGCTGACCACGCCTGCGGGCAACCCCGAGCCCCCCTTCGACCTTTCGCGGCTGGTGGCGGCAGCAGGAGCTACCTACGTTGCGCGCTATTCCGTATGGCACGTGCGGCCGTTGATCCGCTCCATCAAGAAGGCCCTACAGCACGAGGGCTTTGCCTTTATCGAGGCGCTGAGCACCTGCCCCACACAGTACGGCCGCCGCAACGAGAATCCCACGCCGATCGGCATGTTGCGTGCGCTGAAGCGGGACTGCGTGACGGTGAAGCGGGCGCAGGACATGAGTGAAGAGGAGTTGGTTGGCAAGACGATCATCGGCGAGTTTGTGTCGTGAATCGAGGTATGAGACAGAATGCGGCACCCTGCCAGCCGTTCGTTCAGTCCCCGAAATGAAATGTGGCAGGTCAACAAGCGACTAGACCAAGCCGGCAATGAGCTTCCCACACCCAAGACATTGTGGAAGGAGTGCAGGATGATTGTAACCGCAGACGAGGCCAAGAGCAGAAGCTTCTGGGGAGTAGATTTCCTTGTGCTTTCTCACGGCCCTGATTCAATGGTCACCAAGATGCTGTACAAGCAAGATGACTTTGTCCCATTCCACAAGCATCCGAATGAGCAGAGTGGCTATGTCCTATCAGGCAGGTACAGAATCAAGTTCGGTGAATACGACCAGGTTGTTGGCCCCGGCGATTCCTACTCCATCCCCAAAGGCGTGGAACATAGCATTGAGATTATCGAACCTGGGGAAGTATTGGATTTCTTTACCCCACCAAGGGAAGATTACCTGTAACGTCGGGCTCGAGTTCGTCAGGCGCAACCCATTTGGGGAACCAAGGAAGTTGAATGGGTATAAGGTACAGGAGTGAAAGGGTTTCACAGATTGTGCTCTTAGGAACGGGGAACCCCAACGCTGATCCAGAGCGTTCCGGTCCCTCCGTGGCCATCGTCGTGAACGAGACACCTTACATCGTCGATTTTGGTCCAGGAGTGGTTCGCAGGGCTGCCGCTGCACATCAGGCGGGGGTGGCAGGGCTCGAGGTACGAAGGCTCAACCGGGCGTTCTTGACCCATCTGCATTCAGATCATACGGTGGGCTATGCGGATCTCATTCTGACGCCGTGGGTGTTGGAGCGGGAGGAGCCTTTGGAAGTCTACGGGCCGCCCGGCATTCGGGCGATGACAGAGCACCTCCTGGCAGCCTACCGAGAGGACATCAGAGAGCGTCTGGAGGGGCCAGAACCAATCAACCATACCGGATACCTTGTGAAGGCCTTTGAGATCGAGCCTGGCGTTGTGTATCAGGACCGCAATGTGAAGGTGGAGGCCTTTGCGGTCAAGCACGGCTCTTGGCCGGCGTTTGGGTTCAAGTTCTACGCGCCAGACAGAACCATAGTCATCTCTGGTGACACAGCTCCCGCTGAGAGCTGTGTCGAGGCATATCGAGGCTGTGATGTCCTCATACACGAGGTCTACTCGTCGGCGGGTTTCGAAGGGCGCTCGCCGGTTTGGCAGAGGTACCACTCCAGTGTGCATACGTCATCGATCGAGCTTGCGGAGATGGCGTCAAAGGCCAGGCCAGGGTTGCTGGTCCTGTACCATCAGCTTTTCAACGGTGTGTCTGAGCAAGAGCTTCTAATCGAAGTTCAGGAGAGGTATGAGGGGAAGGTAGTCTCAGGCAGGGACCTTGAGGTCTACTGATGGTTCAGAGGGCCGCGCCTGACCAGGGGCGATCTAGATCGCGCGCTGCTCCGTATGGCACATGCGGCCGTTGATCCGCTCCATCAAGAAGGCTCTGCAACATAAGAGCCTTGGCTTCATCGAGGAGCTGACTACCTGTCCCACACACATGGCCGCCGCAACGAAACCCCCACGCCGATCGGCACGGTGGGCGCTGAAGCAGAATGTGTGACAGTGAAACGGGCGGAGAGGCTGCGTTTTGGGGAGTTGCTGGGGATGACAGTTATCAGTGAGTTTGTATCAGTCTTACGGACTGTGCACCGATGTAGCGCACGATCCACCACACATAGGCTTCCTCGGTGTAATCACTAGTTACGTGGCTTGATTCTAATGCTGGAGGATAGATATGACGATGAACATCCACTCGACTCGTCTGGGGATTAACCGTTGCTATGTTGTCAAGGACAGGGGGTGTGTCATGATTGACGGTGGTCCCCCGAAAAGCGAACAAGCAATTGAGAATTGGTTAAAAGCCATCCACATCAGACCGGATGAGATTCAACTGATTGTCTTGACACATGGGCACGCTGACCACGTAGGGGCAGCTAGTGGAGTGAAGAACATCACTGGCGCTGAAATCGCTATTCACAAATGGGACAAAGACTGGTTTGAAAATGGTCTACTGGTATGGCCTTCAGCGGTGACTGCCTGGGGTCATATTATGCGTTTGGCACTCAAGCCTCTTGCGCCCTTGCTTCGTTTCCCCGGAGCCCAAGTAGATGTGGTTCTCGGAGATGAAGGGCTTTCCTTGACTGAATACGGTATTACAGGCAGGGTGGTTCACACGCCTGGGCATACGCTTGGTTCGGTTAGCGTTCTACTGGAGACAGGTGATGCCTTTGTGGGATGTCTTGCGCACAACAATTTCCCATTTCGCCTCAATCCGGGGCTACCGATTTTCGCTGAGGACATGGATAGATTACGAGAGAGCTGGAAGCAATTGCTGGATCAAGGTGCGAGAATGATCTATCCTGGGCATGGGGACCCTTTTTCAGCCGATATCATTCGAGAAGCTTTGGTGTAGTGATGGTTCCAAGACAAAGACACTCAGGGATGATGGGTAGAAATGGCAAAGTCGCCACATAACCCTCGCCGCACCTGACCTGCGGCTTCGCCGCAGTGGGTAACGCGGGCCTCACGAGTCATGTCCACTGTTTTCCTCCAATCTCAAAAAAACTCCTAGACCGATTAGTGGGGCTGGCCGGGCCGTAGCCAGTTGAAAATGCTCTGTGCTCAGGAAGAGCCGCTGCTTCACTTCCGGCGCATGTAGGATGGGCGATCCGCCTATCTGCGTGCGGTGGCAGCGGATGGCGGCCATCTTGGCCGCCCATACCGCCGACACGTCCACCGCCAGCGTCACTGCCTCGTCGGGCACGGTGTGCAGATGGCCCATTTCCATCGCCTCGGCTAGGCTGCGCGGCACGACCAGGTGGTATAGCGCGACCGGGCTGACAGTCCGCTGGAAGACCTCGCCCGTCCAACGGCTGACGGCCACGTGGTCGGGGTGGCCAGAGACGCCGTCGGGCGGCCAAGTGAGCAAGATCTGGGGACGCAACTCGCGCACGATCCGCATTACCTGTGCGATGGCTTGCTCCTCGTTCACCTGGGCCAGAGTTCCGTCCTGGAGGTCCAGGAAACGGGGTGGCTCGATGCCCAGGGCGCGGCACGAGCAGCACAACTCGCGCTCGCGTACCTGCCCAGCTTGCTGCCGGGCCAGGCAGGGGACGCCCGCCTCACCCCGGGTGGCGCACAGCACCCAGACCCGCACGCCGCGTCGGGACAGCAATGCCAACGTGCCGCCGCAGCGAAACGCTTCGTCGTCGGGGTGGGCAAAGACGGCCAGAAGAACAGGTGGGGGGCCCAACATAATCTCGCTCCTCATGGAATTTGCACGGCCGGCATGTGCATCCGTGCGGAGGCAGAGATGGCGCGCACGGCACCGGATGGCACAGTGGCCAGTGAACCGGTCTGAGGTTTGGCCTGCTCATTCCCCACGCGCAGGTGTCCCTGTCCCTCAACGACATAGCACAATACAGTGGCAGGCATCTGGCAGGGCCCGACCGACTGACCGGCTGTCAGGTTCAGCAACAGCGCACACACTTCGTCGGCGCCAATCAGTGGCGTGGGCACAAAGCCCTTGGGGTCTTTTGTTTCTACGATCGGGATGCTCACTACATTGCCCCCTTCTTAGGGCTTCATTCGCCAGCCTAGCGCCTCATTCCAGGGGCAGGCCTCGATGCAGGCCCCACAGGCAAAGCAATCAGCGTGAATTTTCTTCCCATCGTAGAAATCGGCCATCGCCTGGGAAGGGCAGGCTTTGACGCACAACTGACACTCTCTGCATTCTTCTCGGTTGATGCGCGGTCGGAACAGGCTCATCTGCTCCACCAGCCAGCCGATCAGCCCGAAGGGACAGAGGAATCGACACCAGGGCCGATAGACGAACAGGCTGGCGATGAGCACGCCGGCCGAGAATAGCGCGATCCCTGGGGTAAAGTTGAGCGAGAAGAGTTGGAACGGGTCAATGACGCCGATCCAATCTCGTCCGGCGGCGACCAGTCCCACAACCAGTGCCACAAAAGCGACGATGCGCACAGTATTGGAAAGCCAAAACGGCGGGTTCCACTTGGACAACGGCGCACGGTGGAGGAGGTCTTGCAGCAGCCCTAACTGGCAGCCCCATCCGCAGATAGACTTGTTGGACACCCAGACTATCACCAGCAGAATAACCAGCATAGCGGCGATGGGAAGCAGTAATTGATGCTTCACCAGTACGGATGCGAGCAGGTTGCGCACCGAAAAGACCGGATTAGGGTTCAGCCCATTTTGGGCGAGAAGACCGTAGGTGAAACCAAAGAGCAACACGCCGCCGACGGTAAAGGCGAGGCGTACCTTTGACGTCACCTTGTGACGGCGTAGGAGGATCGTGGCCGCTACAATGGTCACGATCCATAAAAGAAACTTGCTGATGAGCAAAGGGTTTAGGGTCATTCGATTGGGCATTGAGATACCTCCGCTTGCAATACTTTGTTTCTGTGGATGTGGTGGGTGGAATACAATCGTCTATTCTGATTTTGCTCCTTTTTCTGCTGTGCTTATGGCGTGCTCCAATAGGGTCACCAGTGTCGTGCTTTCCTCTGCCGTCAGTCCCTTGAGCAGCAGCCGCATTTTTTCTCGGCGGAAAGCGCGCACTTGCTGGCACAACTCTTGCCCTTGTGTTGTCAGAAAAAGCTGGATAGCGCGTCCATCCTGCGGATCAGGCTGGCGTTCTAGCAGCCCTGCTTTTTCCAACCGGCGCACGCCCACACTGACGGTTGGAGCCGTCAGATCCAATCCATCTGCCATGTCCTGGACGCCACATCCAGGCGAAGCTGTAACCCAGTAGAGCAAGGCAAGTTGCGACATTGTTACCCCGCTATCCTGCAATGGGTTCTGGTCGAATGCTAATTTACGTAGGCGCCCGAACAGGTCTAGGAGATTATCTTCTGCCAATAGTGATACATTGGTCATTTTGTTTCTTCTCCTTCAGGCAACTATTAGTTAGACAAACTAAGTATACAGCAGAACAACACAACTGTCAAGTCAGTGAAAGGGAGGATTTTCGGTCAAGTGCTATCTGCCCATGGGGAAGCCGCTTGACCAAGAGATGAGAATGCGCGACGATATAGTAAGCGTGCTACCGGTTTCATCATTCATTGCGCAGATAGGCCCATTGCGACCTAGCAAACCGCTACAGTCGACTTGGCTAATAGGCGCTTGTTCCAAAGTTCACGCGCGCATTGCAGGCAGCTTTGTAGCGAAGGCTCTCACCTCGCACCCGCTCAACGGTTCAACCACCAGCCGTTGGGCGGCGGCACGGGCAAGTCTCGTCGAGTGGCCGGAAAGTGTGGTGTAATAGACTAAGTTCGAATGGGCAGAGCATAGGTAGCGAGCAGCAGCCATCACAGCGAGTCGCTGAAACAGGGAGCGATCATCGGCGTGCCCGAGGGGCAGATTCGAGTGCGTGTTCTCCCCATTGAGACAAGTCAATAGCGAGCCGAGGAACTGAGGGAGGTGTCCCAGCTTGGCTCAGCGACAGGCCGCTGCCCATCAAGTCGCTGGTGTGCCCTGTAAAGCTATTGTCTGCTAGTCGGTGAGAGTCCGACCGTGGTAACTGCCAGGAGGCCGCGTAGCAGGCTCCCAGTGTTTCCGGGTGACCGGTTGTGCTGAAGCAATGTATCTCCCTACGCAAGGGGACAGAATACCAAGCCGTGACATCAGGCGAGTCCCTTCAGTCTGCGGCTAGTACTGGGTGCCAATCCTGGCGCCACCGTAGGTACGCCTGACGATAGCCTGACCAGCAGGGCTGCGGGTGAACTGCATGAAGCTGGCGATTTCCGCATTGGGCTCGACGCGGCTGACCAGCAGGAATGGCCGGGTGATCGAGTAGGTGCCATCCTCCACGGTTTGCCGCTCCGGCAAGACACCATCAGTGGCAACAGCGGCGACGCCAGGGCCCGGGTAGCCCATCGAAAGGTAGCCAACCGCTCCCCCATGCGTGGCGACATAGTCGCGCACCGCCTCGCTGCCGGGCATGACCAGCGCTGTTGGCGTCATCCGCCGGCCGTACATCACTTGCTCCTCGAACATAGCGCGCGTGGCAGAGCCATCCTCGCGGCTGATGACCATGATTTCCCCGGCAGGGCTTCCAAACTCATCCCAGTTCGTGACTTGCCCATCGAAGATATTGCGGATCTGGTACAGCGTGAGCGCCCGCACAGGGTTGTTTTCATTGACCACCACGGCAATGCCATCCTGGGCGATCACCGTGTAAGCCAACAGGCGCTTCCCCGTCTGCGTTTCGTGCTCCTCCTCAGGCCGCAATTCGCGGGAGACGAGCGCCAGGTCTGCGCTGCCGCGGCGCAGCGCTTCCAAACCGGCACTGGATCCTACAGCGCTGAAATCGAAGGCCACATACTGGTGGCGTTCAGAGTAGGCGGAAGCGAGGTCGCGCAGCAGGGGCTGCATGGAGGTGGAGCCAGAAAGGCGTATCCACACTGGCGCCGGTGGTGTGCTCGGTGGCTGGCTGCAAGCGGTGACAAACGTCGTGACCACGAGTAGAACAGCCATGAGGAAGATGGTTGGAGAACGACTAATGGTCTGGGATTTACAATTTTGGCCTCCAGATGATCCCCCAGCCCAGGGATTGGAAATCCCGGGCTGAAACTGAAAAGCTGTCAGGTCCCGGCGGACGAGCAGCCCGAACGGGGTACCCACAGGCACTGTCTCAGGCGGGATGTCGAGCCCCTGAGGGGGCTTTTCGGCTTCAGACGGCGAATTCATTCGTCTACCTGAGCAGGTAGATGGCCAGGGCGCCCAGACCCACAAGCCAGCAGTAGATCGAGAAGGCGGCCAGGCTGTGCTGCTTCACGTAAGCCAGCAGGAAACGGATGCAAACATAACCGCTGAGCGCGGCAGCCAGGAAGCCCAGCAGCAGTGGCGGGAGGCTGGTGTAGAGGTTGGGCAGTTTGAGCATCCTTCTCACCTGCAGCAGCCCCGCTCCGAAGATGATGGGCGTGGCCAGCAGGAAAGAGAAACGGGTTGCTGCGTCCCGCTTCAATCCCAGCAGCAGGCCGGCGCCAATGGTGGCACCAGAACGGGAGATGCCCGGCGCAATGGCGCATCCCTGGGCCAGGCCGATCAACAATGACTGCCACCAACTCAGCTCCTCTGGCTGGCGCTCCTTACGTCCCAGGCGTTCGGCCAGTGCCAGCCATAGGCCAGTCACCAACAGCAGTACGGCCACGTGCAAAGGGCTGTGAAAAAGCGCCTCGAATTGCTCTTCCCAGAGTATGCCCATCAGGGCGGCGGGTACAGTGCCCAGGATGATCCACCAGGCCACTCTCGCTTGAGGCGCGTCGAATTGGCGCTGTGCTACGCTTTGCCACCAGACTGCTGCCAGCGACAGGAAATCGGACCAGAGGACGAGCAGCACGGCTAACAGTGTGCCCAGGTGCAGCACCGTGTCAAATGCCAGTCCTGGGTCGGGCCAGCCGAGCAGCCAGGGTAGTAACACCAGGTGTCCCGAACTGCTGACGGGGATGAACTCGGTTGCTCCTTGCACAATGCCGAGGACGACGGCTTGCAGAACGTTCATGTACGGACTAGCGTCCTTTCATAGAATCTGAGAAGAATCTCGGCTCAGGATGACAGGAGTGGCCGCACTGCGGTGCGACGAGACATCTCATGCGGTTTTGCCACGGCGGCGGGCGAGGTCTTGCCTTCGCCGGCCCTGGTCATTGGCAGGTGTATAGTGCGTCAGGAAGCTCTTCTTGAGCTGGCCGAAACTGTTTTCTGTGATCGCTGTCCGGATGCGCCGCATTAGATCCAGCAGGAAGTGAAGGTTGTGAATCGAGTTCAAGCGCAGGCCCAGGATCTCGCCTGCCTTGTACAGGTGCCGCAGATAGGCCCGTGAGAAGTGGCGGCAGGTGTAGCAGCCACAGCCCTCCTCGATGGGTGCAGGGTCCTCCGCGAACTGTGCCTTGCGCAAGTTGAGGCGCCCCTGTGAGGTGAATACCGCGCCGTTGCGCGCCAATCGAGTCGGCAGCACACAATCAAAGATGTCCACACCACGCTCCACGCCTTCGAACAGGTCCTCTGGTGAACCTACGCCCATCAGATAGCGCGGTTTGTCCGCGGGCAGCAGGGGCACGGTGATTTCAAGCGTTTCCCAGGTCTTGGTCTTGGGTTCGCCCACGCTGAGCCCGCCGATGGCGTAGCCGGCAAAGTTCAGTGAGGTCAGAAAGCGCGCGCTTTCCCTCCGCAGGTCAGGGAAGATGCCACCCTGCAGAATGCCAAACAGGGCCTGGTCAGCCCGCTGGTGCGCTTTCAGGCAGCGTTCGGCCCAGAGATGTGTCCGTTCCAGAGCGGCCTTGTTGTATGTATAGTCCATGGGATCCGGACACTCGTCGAGGGCCATGATAATGTCTGCGCCGAGCTGTTCCTGGATGGTGACGGCCTTCTCAGGCGATAAGAAATGCTCAGAGCCGTCTATGTGCGAGCGAAAAACGACGCCTTCGTCGCTGCCCTTGCGCAGGGTCGCCAGGCTGAACACCTGGAATCCACCGCTGTCGGTGAGAATCGGCCCAGACCAGCCCATGAATTGGTGCAGGCCACCCAGGCGGGCGATCACGTCTGCACCAGGGCGCAGATAGAGGTGATAGGTATTGGCCAGGATGAGCGTGGCGCCCATGTCCACGAGTTCGTCAGGCGTGAGGGTCTTGACTGTCGCCTGGGTGCCCACAGGAGCAAAGACGGGGGTGGGGATGTCGCCGTGTGGCGTGTGCAGCACGCCCGTACGAGCACTGCAGGTTGGATCGGCTTTCTCTACGATGAAGCGAAATTGTGTCGTCATCCTGTTAGTGGCTCCGGCGCTGGATCAAGGAAGCGTTATGCTTGCGGTGCGCTGATGGCCTGCTCGACCGCTTTGGCGATTTCCCCCTCGTGTACCAGGCGACTGATGCTTTCGATGTGTGGGTACATGACTTGGTCCGTGGGGATGAAGGGTACCCTCTCCCGGATCGCTTCATAGGCGGCGGCTGTGCCCCGCCCCATCCGCAACGATGGCTGTTCCTGTCGTCTGAAGTCGATGCCCTGTGCTGCGCACAGCAGCTCGATCGCGACGATGGTTTCGACGTGCCCGACGATCTGCCTGGCCTTGCGTGCGGCAGTGACGCCCATGCTGACGTGATCCTCGGCGTTGGCGGAAGTGGGGATCGAGTCGGCACTGGCCGGATGGGCCAGGACCTTATTCTCGGAGGCCAAAGCTGCCGCCGTGTATTGTACCATCATGAAACCCGAGTTCAGCCCACCCTGCTTGGTGAGGAATGCCGGCAACACGCCTCCGTTCGCCGCGGCATCCAGCAGGCGTGCGATGCGCCGCTCGGACATGTTGCCCAGGTCGGTCAGAGCCAGGCCCAGGTAGTCCATGGCCAGGGCAATGGGCTCTCCGTGAAAGTTCCCGCCAGAGAGGGCGACGTCCTCTGCGCCCTGCCGAAAGATGAGCGGATTGTCGGTCGCAGCGTTCAATTCGATTTCCAGAATGCCCTGCACGTGGGAGAGCACGCCGCGCATTGCCCCGTGTACCTGGGGAATGCAGCGCAAGGTATAGGCATCTTGAACGTCCTTTTTCAGCTCGCCTCGAACCAATTCGCTGCCTTCGAGCAGGGTCCTCAAGTGGGCAGCACAGGACACCTGGCCTGCGTGAGGCCGCGCAGCGTGCAGCCGTTGGTCAAAAGCAGATGGCGAGCCGTGGAGTGCTTCGAGGCTCAGCGCGGCGGCGATGTCTGCTGTCTGCACCAGTGTGCGCGCCCGGTCTGCGGCCAGAGAGCCAATGGCGGTCATGACGCTTGTGCCGTTGAGCAGGGCAAGGCCCTCTTTGGCGGCCAATGTCACTGGCTTCAGGCCGCTGCGCCGCAGAGCTTCTGCGCCGCTCATGCGTTCACCCCTATAGATCGCTTCGCCCTGACCGATGAGCACCAGAGCCATGTGCGCCAAGGGCGCCAAGTCGCCACTGGCTCCTACTGAACCCTGCTCAGGGACTATGGGATGCACACCCTGGCTGAGCAGGTCGAGCAGCGCCTGCAGCGTCTCCAGCCGGATTCCAGAGTAGCCCTTGGCCAGCGTATTGGCCCGGATCAGCATCGTTGCCCGTACACTTGCTTGGGGCAGCGGTTGACCCACGCCCACGGCGTGGCTCATCAGCAGGTTGCGCTGCAATTGGGCCGCTTGGTCGGCGGTGATGAAGCGGTCTTTGAAAGCACCGAATCCGGTAGTAACGCCATAGACGCCCTCTTTGCGGGCTACCAGGCGTTCCACGGCTTCTCTGCACCGGCGGATGCCCTTCACGGCCCTGGGAGCCAGGGTGACTTGAACGGTCTGGGGGTGCTGCCAGTTATTCGCGACCACGACTACTGTGGCGATATTCAGTCCCTGGCCGTCGAGTGCCACAGTATGCATAGGCCCTCCTTGTCATCGCGATCCAAGGTGCAGGTGTCCTGCGTTGGTTGGGGGTTTGGCATAATCCGTCAGGACGACAGCCTGAGGGTCAGTTCCAGTACGCGTCTCAGTCGTTTCTGTGCTTCCTCTGTGCAGCCGGACATGCACTCGTCAACATGTCTCTGCAGTGCGAGCAGTCCCACCTTGTCGATCGCTGCGCGGACGGCCATGATTTGCGTCATGACATCCTCGCAACTGCGGCGCTGTTCAATCATGCGCTGCAGCCCGCGCACCTGCCCCTCGATGCGCCGTAGGCGCAACAGGATGTTTTTCACTTCGTCTGTGCTTACCATCATGCCAAACTCCCTAGTGGAGTGATGCTGGCGTTGTCTGGATGTAGCCCGTACCGGGCTATTGTCCCACAGAACATTAGGCTTGTCAAATGCAGGCGTGAGGCAGCCCACTTGGACCGATGCTTTACTGGGGGGAACAGTGTTTGGCAGGGCTGGCTGGTGACGCTATAATGGCCCTGAGTCTGCAGGTCATCGTCCAAGGCTAGCTTTGTTATTGGCTGTGTCACCCCTCGGCGACGGAAAGATGCTGTCGTTGGGCTTGAGGATGGCAACTGCAGTATCAATATCAAGGAGGATACCGTCAATGGCAGCACAGAAGCAGCCGACCGTTGGGTCTCTGGCTGAAGAGTACGTGAGGAGGGATGCGGAAGCGATTTCGCCATCGCTGACGCGCATCTATCCCTTTGTGATGGATCATGGCAGGGGTTCTCTGGTGTGGGACGTCAATGGTCAGCAGTTCATTGACTTCACAGCCGGTATTGCCGTCACGTCAACAGGGCACAGCCATCCTGAGGTGGTCCAGGCCATACAGGATCAGGCAGCCAAGTTCATCCACATGTCCGGCACGGACTTTTACTACACTGTGCAGGTCGAACTGGCCGAGAAGCTCGACTCTCTGATGCCCGGCAGCGAGCCCAAGCAAGCGTTCTTCACCAATTCGGGCACCGAGGCGGTTGAGGCGGCGTTCAAATTGGCGCGCTATGCCACAGGTCGGACTCGAATGATTGCTTTCATTGGTGCCTTTCACGGTCGCAGCATGGGTGCCTTATCGTTGACGGCATCGAAGTATGTGCATCGTAAGGGCTTTGCGCCTCTCGTCCCGGGGGTCACCCACGTGTCCTACGGTTACTGCTATCGTTGTGCTTACAACTTGGAATATCCCTCCTGCGATGTCTACTGCGTCAAGTACATCGAGGATACGCTTTTCAAGCGGTTCGTCCCTGCTGCTGAGGTGGCAGCCATTTTCGTTGAGCCGATCCAGGGCGAAGGAGGATACGTTGTTCCCCCGCCGCCGTATCACCAGCGACTGCGCGAGCTTGCCGACAAGTACGGCATCTTGCGCGTTGACGACGAAATCCAGGCTGGGATGGGCCGCACCGGCAAGATGTTCGCCATTGAGCACTGGGGTGTCGTGCCCGACATCCTTTGCCTGGCCAAGGGAATTGCCTCCGGCATGCCATTGGGGGCCATAGTGGCCAAGAAACGTTGGATGACCTGGCCTCCAGGCGCACATGCCAGCACCTTTGGTGGCAATCCTGTTTCCTGTGCCGCCGCGCTGGCAACCCTCCGACTCCTCGAAGGTGGCTATGTGGAAAATGCAGCGCAGATGGGAGAGCGGTTCATGGAACGGCTGCGGCGCATGGAGGCGAATCATCCCTCGATCGGAGATGTGCGGGGATTGGGCCTGATGGTCGCTGTTGAACTGGTTAAGAACAGGAATAGCAAAGAGCCCGCTGTTGACCTGCGCGCTGCCGTGGTGCAAAAGTGTTTTGAGAAAGGATTACTCATCCTGGGCTGTGGGATGAGCACAGTACGTTTCATGCCGGCGCTGAACATCACCGCAGATGTGGTGGATGAAGGGCTCGGCATCTTTGAGCAGGCACTCATAGAAGCCGAAAACGCGGCCTACAGAGTACTGCGTGAATAGCTAGACTCAAACGGTCCTTTGCGCGCGAGAATTCAGTGAGATCCGTCTAGCAATCCGTGCGCGAAGCAGTAGATCGTCTGGTGGATGAACAGAAAGGGGCTGGGAATCTCCCAGCCCCTTTCTGTTGCTGTGCCAACCCTCCTAGAAAATCTCCTCGACAAGCTTGGTGAAATCAGCGAAAGGGATAGCAGTGAGGGTTTGTGTGCTGCCTGGGCCGAACTCATTAGCCAGCAAGGCCACTTTGGCCGCGGCGAGGGCGTCCGGGGCTTCGAAGATGTGCAAAAAGTCGTAGGCGCCCAGGAGGGCGTAGCTGGCGACTCGTTGGACCTCTGGACACTGCTCCTTCACTTTCTGCTCAAAGACCTTATCCATTTCCGCCAGGTTTTTGACCTGTTTCACCCTTTCTGCAGACACCTTCGATAGAAGCACAAAGGTTGTCATTGTCCCCACCTCCTGGTTCTAGCGGATGATGATGGTTCCCACAGCCGCTTGGATTTCCAATTCGAGCTTGTTTTCGGCCGTCTGGTAGTTCGTGCTGACGTATTCGTCACCAGAACGTACGAAGCGTGAGCCTTCCACGTGCACCGCCGCCAAAGCCTTGGAAACGTGTATCTTTGCACCGACGTTGTCGGGGATCTGGACGCTGATTTGACCAACACCGGACGAAACAGAAGCTGTGGTCGAGCCTGCTGCGGCAGGGAAGGTGATACTGGTTTGCCCCGCACCCCCCTTGACATCAAGCTGTGTGACTTTCAGCTTGCTCAGATCCATCTGCACCTTGCCTGCGCCGGCTGCAACCTCCAACTCAAGAGGAATGCGCGTCGTGAATTCGAGCTTCCAGTGTTCGCCAATATCCCCGGATGTCCAGAAGGGGATGGATTGGCTTCGAGCTTCCAGGGAGAACTTGGCTTGGCCATCCCTAACACGAAAGAGCTTCTCCACTTGGCGCGAGTGGCGTGAGTACTCAATCCTACCTTCGACAAAGTTCGGTGAGTCAGTCAGTGCCCCGACTTCCAGAGTTCCTAGTCCAAAGCTCAGCTTGATCTGTCCGCGGTCGGCGTCGTGCATTGACTCAACCACAGTCTCGGTGTCGGCTGCTGGCCGCGAACTGACAGGCTGCTCACCAACATAGATGGCAAAGACCACAACGCTGGCCAGCACCACGACCGCAATGATCAGCCCGGCGATGTACAGGGCAGTGGAGCGGCTCACTCCGATCAAGACCTCCAGACCGATCAAGATCAGGATCACCGGCCAGAAGCGCCACAAAGTGCTCCACATGCTCCACGGCAGCCTCCCCGCCTGGTTGAGCAACAGCAGGACACCAGCAGAGATCAGAATGAGCGGCCCAACGATATTGGGACGATATTTCCTGTCGTTCATCATTTCCTCCTTGCGCGTCAGCTACTGCGCAACGCGCGGTTCAGTGCGATGATTCCTACCAGAATCAGAACAAATGGCCATAGATGAACTAGACGGAACGGGCCAAGCAAGTGCAGGCTGTCCGCCAGGAATACCAGACCCACCAGGATCAAAAGGCCTCCGAACAGGACGACTCGCTTGCTCTGCGCGGCCTCGATTTCGGCATTGCGCCCGAAAATGTCCTGAAGGTCTTGGCCCCACTGTTGCGCTTCAGACCGGATTTCACGGATGTTGTGCCGGACGACTTTGCCCCTGGGAAGCTCCACTGTGCCCTTCTCTGGCAGCAGGATCCAAAGGATAATGTAGGTTATCAGGGCTGCTCCATTTGCCAGGGCCCACAAGACGAATATGAGACGCAGCCAGATGGGGTTGACACTGAAGTAATCCGCGATGCCGGCACACACACCACCGATCAAACCTCGGGTTTTGTCGCGATAGAAGATGTCGGTCATCTGTACCTCCTCCTGTTTTCCAATACGCTGCAAACCGCCCGGAGTTGCGGTATCAGAGCACCGGTTTCCTCATCTGCGGCCGAAGCTTTTTTCCAATTGGGCTGCACTGAGGTGGATCATGGGGGGTCGTCCGTGCGGGCAGGTGTAAGGTGAGGTAGTTTCCTCTAGTTGTCGGATCAGCTCACGTGCCTCGTCCAGGGTAAGGGTCTGGCCAGCGCGTATGGCGCTGTGGCAGGCAATGATGTCGAGTGTTCGCTCTGCCGACGTAGCGACGGGCAGACCTTCGCTGGCTGCTTCGAGCAATTCGGCGATGACTTCGGGCACCTGTGCGGTGCTCAGCGCAGCAGGGATAGTGCGAATCAGGTATGTGTCCCCGCCGAACGGCGTGATGTCGAAGCCAAACGCAGTCAGGTGTTCTATCCATGGCTCCAGCAGGCCACGCTGTTGGGGAAGAAGTTCAATCGTAAGGGGCTCTAACAGAGCCTGAGAAGACACGGTCATCGTGGCTTGCTCGGTCTTCAAGTGCTCGAAGAGGATCCGCTCGTGTGCGGCATGTTGGTCAATCAGATAGAGGCCGTCCGGGCCCTCAGCGATAATGTACATCTGCCGGACTTGGCCGAGCACACGCAGCATCGGCAACTGCTCCAGCATCGGAGCGCTGGAAATGGCACCGATCTCCGTATCTGCGGTGCGTTGTATCTCCATAGCCATTTCCGCGCGGCGTTGTCCCACGGGCAAACGTTGCTGTCTTCGCCAGGCACCAGGCACGACGGCTGCCGGTCGGCTGCTCATCGTGGTTACGGGCGCCTGCCCGATGATTGTATGTCGCACCGCTCGTTGAACGGTGGCGAATACGCCGCGCGGGTCCCGGAAGCGCACTTCGCGCTTCGTGGGATGCACGTTGACGTCTACGTCTGCTGGATTCATGGCGATATTCAGCACTGCCACAGGGTGGCGCCCAGTGGGGATCAGGGTGCGGTAGGCCTCTGCAAGGGCGTAGCTGAGCGAACGGTCCTTGATCCAGCGCCGGTTGACGAAAAAGATCTGGTTGGTGCGTGTGCTGCGATGGAGGCTGGGGCTCGCGATGTGCCCCCATACCTTGGTCTTGGGGCCAGGCGGTGGAACGCTGCCCTCTGCAAGGCTGGCGTGCTCGTCTGGCTCGATCTCAAGCATTTGCTGTGCGGCCTCCAGGCCAAAGACCTTGACCAGCACGTCATAGAGCTTGCCATTGCCGGACGTCTGCAGGGTCAGCCTGCCGTTGCCAATCAAGGTGAAGCGCAGTTCTGGGTAGGCCATGGCGTATGCGCTGACGAGTTTAACGATGTGGCTGCTTTCGGTGGCTTCGGTGCGCAAGAACTTGAGCCGGGCTGGCGTGTTGTAGAACAGGTTCTCCACGGTGATGACTGTTCCGGGCCGGGTGCCGTGTGGTTCATATCGTACGACCTCCCCGCCTTCCAGCCTCAGCAGGGTGCCCGCTGCTTCACTTTCTACGCGCGTGAGCATGGTGACCTGGGACACGGCTGCTATGCTGGTCAGCGCTTCGCCTCGGAAACCCAACGTTGTGATGCGTGCGAGATCTTCTTCGCTGGAGATCTTGCTCGTGGCGTGATGCTCAAAGGCCAGCGGCGCTTCTTCGTGTGCAATGCCGCAGCCGTCATCGCTGACTCTGATCAGACGCTGCCCACCCTGTTTGATCTCGATGCGAATGTCTGTTGCTCCGGCATCGATGGCATTTTCGATCAGCTCTTTGGCCACCGATGCCGGTCGCTCTACTACTTCCCCCGCAGCGATTTTGCTTGCCACCTGGGGCGGAAGCACCTTGATGGGCATGTAAGTCACTCCTGACATGCTGCGCCGAGTGGTTTGCATTAACTTGAATGACGTAAGCATTTTACCATAGAGCAGGTGATTCTCCAAAGGAGGTGCGCCTGAGCACAGAGATTGTGAATAAAATCACCAAGTTGCTTTTTTTGCTGGCTTGGTGTACAATAGCCGCGTCTTCCTATCGCACCAAGCCGTGCGGAACAATGACGAGCGAGAGGACGAGCAATGATGCTATGGAAGAGGAGAGTGCACTGAGTGGGCTTTGACCTTCCTCGGTTGCGGTTGGTATTCATGAAGATGCTTGTGAACGGCAAGGCTCAGCCATGGGCATAGTTCCTGTTGCGGAGAACCTTGCCGTTTGTGTTTTTCGATCGGCGCTGGAGATCAGCAACACTACGCCAAGGAGGGCTGAATGAAGGAAGTCGTTATTGTAGGAGGGGCACGGACAGCGATCGGGCGACACGGGGGTGCGTTCAAGACCATCACGGCGCAGGACCTGGCTGCTCGAGTGATAAAAGAGGTACTCAACCGTACCAAGCTTGACCCTGCCCGGATTGACGATGTGATCTTGGGTTGCATTGGCCAGAGCAGCGATGCTCCCAACATCGGGCGCGTGGCTGCGCTTATGGCTGGCATCCCCAAAGAGGTGCCGGGGTACACTGTGCAGCGCAACTGTGCTGCGGGCCAGCAAGCTATCACCAGTGCTTATCAGGCCATTCAGGCAGAAGACGGGGAGATATTCCTGTGTGGTGGCGTGGAAAGCATGTCCACAGCCCCCTATCTGGTGCGAGGCGCCCGTTGGGGGCTCAAGCTGCGCTCCACCAAATTCATAGACGCCCTGTGGGAGGGTCTGACCGACCCAATCTGTCATCTGATCATGGGCGGCACAGCCGAGAACCTGGCCGAGATGTACAACATCTCCCGCCTAGAACAGGACGAGTACGCTGTCCAGTCGCACAAGAAGGCGTTCATGGCCACGCGCATGGGCAAGTTCAAGGACGAGATTGTGCCGGTGGAGGTGAAGAAGAGGGTTGCCGGGCAGGAAGTAGCCTCGGAATTCATCATCCAGGACGAGTGCATCAATGCTGGGCTGAGCGTGCAGAAGGCTGCCCTCTATCCCACAGTTTTCAAAGAGGGTGGCTCGGTGACGCCAGCCAACGCTTGTCCCCTGTCAGATGGCGCGGCTGCTTGCCTGGTCATGACGGCCGACAAGGCCAAAGAGTTGGGACTTGAGCCCATGGCTTACATCCGTGGCTATGGCTACGCCGGTGTGGACCCATCCATCATGGGCATCGGTCCGGCCTACGCGGTGCCCAAAGCGCTGAAGAAGGCTGGCCTCAAGTTGACCGATATGCAGCTCATTGAGCTCAACGAGGCCTTTGCCGCCCAAGTGCTGGCCGTAGGGAAGGAACTGGATAAGGACGGGTGGGACTGGGAGAAAGTGAATGTCAACGGTGGCGCCATCGCTCTCGGCCATCCTGTAGGCTGCACTGGCTGCCGCATCGTGCTGACGCTGTTGTACGAGATGCAGAAACGTGACCTTGCGCTTGGCCTGGCGACCGAGTGCGTGGGCGGTGGCCAGGGCGGTGCGATTGTGCTCGAGAGGAAGTAGACAAAGGAGTCCGAATCACCCCTCGAGGAATATCTTGAAAGGAGAAGAGCTAATGTATATTTTCAAGGCAGCAGTGGTAGGGGCAGGCTTTATGGGTGGTGGCATTGCGCAGGTCATCACTTATTCGGGCCTGCCAGTGGTGCTGAAGGATATCGACCAGGAGATGCTGGACAAAGGTATGGACCAACTGCGTAGCATCTACCAACGGCGCGTGGATCGCGGCAAAATGACCTCGGGGGAGATGCAGGAAAAGGTGGACCTCTGCACGCCCACGCTTTCGTATGACGAGTTCGCCGACGTGGACATTGTCATCGAGGCCGTGCCGGAAGTGATGAATATCAAGACGAAGGTCTTTGGCCAGTTGGAGAAGGTGTGTCCGGAGCATACCATCTTTGCCTCCAACACGTCAGCCCTGTCGGTTTCGGAGATGGCTGCCTCCACCAAGCGTCCACACAAGGTGATAGGCATGCACTTTTTCAGCCCTGCGCACGTGATGAAGCTGGTGGAGGTGATTCCTGGGCTGGACACTGCGCAGGAGACCATTGACGACGTGGTGATGTTCACCGAATCTCTGCGCAAGATCCCCGTGGTGGTGCAGGAATGCCCGGGCTTCCTGGTAAACCGTTTGCTGATGCCCTACCTCAACGAGGCAACCTTGGCATTGCAAGAGGGTGCTGCGACTGCTCGCGAGATCGATGAGGCGATGACCAGCTTTGGCTGGCCGATGGGCCCCTTCACACTGATGGATATGCTCGGTCTTGACGTGATCTATCACACCGGTGTGTACATGGCCAGGGAGTATGGTGGGCAGAACCCGGCATTGTTCAAGCTGTTGTTCGATGGCGGCCGCCTGGGCGAAAAGGCTGGCGCGGGCTTTTACGGGTACGGCGATCAGACGGATGAGCCTGTGCAGGCCATGATCAAGCAGTTGCAGGATGAGGGCAAGGCGCAGAAGGGCACCAAGTTTAGCTGGCAGCGCCTGATGATGCCTGTGATCAACGAGGCAGTGCTCTGCGTGATGGAGAACATTGCTCCGCCAGACAAGATCGATATGGCCGCAATTGCCGGTATCGGCATGAAGTATGGCGATGAGCGCATGGGGCCCCTGCAGTTGGCGGATGTGCTGGGGCTGGATTTGGTGCTGGAGAACCTGGAAAAGTTCCAGGCCCAGTACGGCGAACGATTCCGTCCGGCGCGTTTGCTTAGGACCAAGGTGCGCGCCAAACATCTCGGCAAGAAGGTTGGCAAGGGCTTTTTCGAATACACGACGTAACGTAGGACTATCCGTTCGTAGTTACGACTTTAATCGTAATGGAACTGATTTCGTCAAGAGCGACCAAGTCGCCACTACGAAACGCTTCCAAGTACCCCATGATAGCTCAAGAAAGGAGTTCCAAACGATGGCAGATCTTCAGTACGTGAAAGTTTCGGTAGAGGACCGCATTGCTACTCTAACCATTGATCATCCTCCGGTCAATGCCTTCAACGACCAGACCGTGAGTGATTTGGCCAGTGCTTTTGACGAGGTCTCGGCCAACCCAGAGGTAAAGGCGATCATCATCACCGGTGCTGGACAGTTCGCCTTCGTGGCTGGGGCGGATATCAACGAGATCAAGGCTCAGATCGACCTCGGCAGGGCGGGCAAGGAAGTGAAGAGGGACCTGATTGTTAAAGGCCAGCAGCTCTTTAACCGCATTGAGAAGAGCACCAAGCCGGTCATCGCTGCCATCAACGCTATTTGCCTCGGTGGCGGTATGGAGTTGGCAATGGCTTGTCACATGCGAATCGCTTCAGATACGACGCGCTTTGGACAGCCGGAAGTCAATCTCGGTCTCCTCCCGGGCTGGGGAGGGACAGCCCGCCTGCCCCGTCTGGTTGGCAGAGGAAAGGCTATCGAGCTGATCCTCACCGGAGACATGATCCCGGCACATGAAGCAGCTCGTCTGGGTCTGGTGAATAAGGTGGTGCCGCCTGGCCAGGTGATCAAGGCGGCACGAGACCTGGCCCGGAAGATCACCTCCAAGAGCGCCCTGACCGCGGCAGCGATTCTGGAAGCGATCACCCACGGCATGGAGTCCACTTTGCAGGAGGCCCTCGATCTGGAAACGGACAAGTTCGTATACCTGTGCACTACCGAGGACGGCTTTGAGGGTGTCAGTGCGTTCTTGCAGAAGCGTCAGCCCAAGTTTAAGGACAAGTAGCGAGAGTCACCAGTCATGAGTGGTGGGTCATCATAACCATTGCCGCCTGATCAATGGCAGCGACTCACTGCTCATGACTCATGGGTACATGGATTATGAGTCTGAACCTGGCCATTCTGCTTGAGACTGGTGCAGCTAGTCAGCCCCAGCGTTTAGCGGTCATCCACAATGGCCGCACAATGACCTATGCACAACTCAATGAAGCAGCCAATCGTTTTGCTGCTGGGTTGGCGGGTCTGGGGGTGCGTGCTGGCGACAAGGTCGCAGTGATGTTGCCCAACGTGCCCGAGTTCGTTGTTGCCTACTTTGGCATCCTGAAACTCGGGGGGTGTGTTGTCCCTATAAACACGTTGTTGAAGGTAAACGAAATTGCCTACCAACTGGAGGACTCGGATGCTTCGGCCCTGGTCGTGGACGAGCCGCTGCTGTCGGAGGCTCAGCAAGCGCTGGTGGGAGCGGAGGTCTGCCACCGTGGGATTGTCTTGGGGAAGAGGTCGCCGCCCGGCTGTCACCTCTTCAGCGAGCTGTTGGATAGGGGTACAGCCGAGTTCGATACGGCGCAGACCACACCGCACGACTCTGCCGTCATCCTGTACACTGCTGGTGTCAGTGGACGCCCCAAGGGTGCGGAGCTTACCCACTTCAATATGTTCTACAACGCTGCACTCACGGCAGACCATCTCTGCAGGCTGACTGAAACCGACGTGTCGCTGGCTGTCTTGCCCCTGTTTCATGCCTTTGGGCAGACCTGTGTGATGAACGCTACCCTATACGCAGGCGGTACGCTTGTCCTGTTGTCCCGCTTTGAGCCAGACAAGGTGCTACAAGCCATACAGCGCAACCGAGTCACCGTGCTGCTGGGTGTGCCAACAATGTACTGGTATCTACAGCATTATCCAGGGGCTGAGAAATACGATTGGAGTTCTTTGCGCCTCTGTTGCTCGGGTGGAGCAGCGCTGTCGGTAGACTTGATGAAGCAGTTCGAAGAGCGCTACGGCTTGTCGATTCTCGAAGGGTACGGTTTGTCGGAAACCTCGCCGGTGGCTTCGTTCAATGTCCCGCCGTCTATCACGCGGGGCCAGCCTCCTCGCCCTGGCTCTATAGGGCAACCCATCTATGGCGTACAGATGAAGATCTTTGACCAGGAAGATGGTGAGTTGCTGCCTGGCGAGGTGGGGGAAATTGTCATCCGTGGGCACAATGTCATGAAGGGCTACTACAAGCGCCCAGGCCCGACCGCGGAAGCGATGCGCGGCGGCTGGTTCCACACGGGTGACCTGGGGCGAGTGGATGAGGATGGTTACTTCTACATCGTCGGTCGCACGAAGGACTTTATCATTCGCGGCGGGCTCAACATCTACGCCCGTGAGGTAGAAAGTGTGTTGCTGGCTCACCCCGCAGTGTCTGAAGCAGCCGTAGTGGGCATCCCTGATGAAGTCATGGGCGAGGAAATCAAAGCCTTCGTCGTTCTTGAGCAGGAAGAGGCTATCGGCCCCGAGGATCTGATCGAGTACGCTCGCAAGCGGATGGCGGCCTACAAGTACCCACGGTACATCGAGTTCCGCACGGAACTGCCCAAGGATGCTACTGGTAGGGTGATCAAAAGACTGCTGAAAGAATAGGCGGCTGGCCTGTTTGCACCCTATTGCGTTTTCCATTTGCGTTTAGGTTGTGAATCGTTTCCCGTCAATGCGGGACGAACGGCCCCGTCAGTGCGGGGTGAACGATCCCGTCGCAGCGGGACGAACTGCCCCGTCACAGCGGGACGAACTGCCCCGTCAATGCGGGACGAACTGCCCCGTCAATGCGGGACGAACTGTCCCGTCGCAGCGGGATGAACTATCGTGTTGATGAATCTTGTTGAAGGAGGAAGCAATGGACTTTACGTTCTCCAAAGAACACCAACTGCTTCGGCGCATGATCCGGGAGTTTGCGGAGAAAGAAGTCGCCCCAGTAGCCGAGGAGATAGACCGGGACGAAAAGGTACCTTTCGGAGTGCTCAAAAAGGCAGGCAAGCTTGGATTGATGGGCATACCGTTCCCGCAGAAGTACGGCGGGGCTGGTGCGGGTGAGGTTGGGTACTGCATTCTCATGGAGGAACTGAACAAGATCTGTGGTTCCACTGCCACGATCATCGGTGCCCACACGGGCATTGGTGCCATGGCCATCTACCTGGACGGCACCGAGGAACAGAAGCAGAAGTACTTGGTGCCGCTGGCCCGTGGCGAGAAGATCGCCGCCTTCGCTCTGACGGAACCCAACGCAGGGTCGGACGCTGCTGCCATACAGACCAGAGCTGTGCGCGAGGGCGACTACTTTATCCTAAATGGCTCCAAGCTGTGGATCACCAATGGCGATATCGCCGATGTGATCAGCGTGCTGGCAGTGACGGACCCGGCTCTTGGAGCACGAGGTGGCGTGACGGCCTTTATCGTGGAGAAAGAGTTCCCCGGCTTCAAGGTGGGCCACAAAGAAGAGAAAATGGGCATCCGCGGTTCTTCCACTGCAGAACTGTTCTTCGAGGACTGCCGCGTTCCGGTGGAGAACGTTCTCGGCATGTTTGGCGCTGGTTTTCTCACCTTCATGAAGACGCTCGATGTCGGGCGCATCAGCCTTGGCGCGGGCTGCCTGGGGGCGTCTGACAAGGCGCTGGAGATGAGCATGGAATTCGCCAAGAGCCGCTATCAGTTTGGCGCACCGATCGCTGCCAAGCAAGCCATTCAGTGGATGATCGCTGACATGGCGATAGAGATCGAGGCGCTGCGTTCGTTGGTCTATCGCACCGCGTGGATGCTGGACGCAGGACAGACCGGGCGTGAGTTCAGCACCATGGCTGCCATGTGCAAGGTCTTGGGCTCTGAGGTGGCCTGTCGCGCGGCGGATGCGGCGCTGCAGATTCACGGCGGCATGGGCTACATGAAGAAATATCCCATTGAGCGCATGTATCGTGATGCACGCATCACGCGCATTTTTGAGGGCACCAACGAGATTCAGCGTGAGATCATCGCCCGGAACCTGTTCCGCAGGGTCGGGCTGAGGCTCAGGTAGTTGCCTCATGAGGGTGAATGACTGAGAAGAGGGAGGAGAGACCGCCCATGAAGGTCGTAGTAATGATCAAGCAGGTTCCCGACACCAATAAAGTCAGGCTCGACAAAAGAACAGGGACACTCATTCGAAAAGGCGTACCCAGCATCATCAATCCCGAGGACAAGAATGCCCTCGAAGAGGCATTGAAGCTCAAGGAGAAAACGGGAGCCTCAGTTGTCGTTGTCTCTATGGGTCCGCCGCAGGCTGAAGATGCCTTGCGGGAAGCGTTGGCAATGGGCGCAGATGAGGCCATCCTGCTCACAGACCGGGCCTTTGCCGGCGCGGATACCTGGGCCACGGCCACCACTCTGGGCCATGCCTTGAAGAAGATTGGTGATTTCGACCTGGTGCTCGCCGGCCGTCAAGCCATTGACGGAGACACGGCCCAGGTCGGCCCACAGTTGGCCGAGTATCTAAAGATCCCGCAGGTCACCTATGTGCGCGAGTTGATCGTTGACGATGGCAAGGTGAAAGCCACGAGGGCGCTGGAAGATGGCTATGAGGAGATCGAAGCCGAGCTGCCCGCGCTGCTGACCATCACCAAGGAGGCCAACGTACCGCGCTATCCGCACGCGGCCGCCATCATGACTGCCTACCGCGAACAAGAGGTGGCACTCTGGGGCGCGGAGGACATAAATGCGGACCCAGAGTCGGTGGGTCTAAAGGGCTCGCCTACGCAGGTGAAGCGCAGCTTTACGCCACCGCCAAAGGAGCCAGGCCAGGTAATCAAAAGCGCACCCTCCGAAGCAGCCAGGGACGTTGTGGCCATCCTGCGCCAGAAGAACATCATCTAGCATGTCCCGCCATCGTCTGGGCGGGGCCATGTCCTGTCATCTTTGGGACAGGGCCATGTCCTGTCATCCTTGGGACAGGGACACAGCGCATTATGAGGTGACATGAGGGTATACATATCGGCTGACATGGAAGGTGTGTCAGGTGTCGTGCATTTTGCCCAGACCAGCATCAAAGAGGAGGCGAAGGAATACGACCGGGCACGCAAGTGGATGACAGGTGAGGTAAACGCGGCGATCGAGGGTGCTCTGGCTGGCGGAGCTACTGAGATCGTGGTGAACGACGCGCATGGAACCATGCGCAACATCTTGCTCGAAGAACTGCTCCCGGTTGCGCAGTTGATCACCGGATCGCCCAAGGCCCTGTCGATGATGCAGGGGATTGAAGAAGGTTTTGATGCAGCCTTCTTTATCGGCTACCACACCCAGGCCGGATCGGCTTACGGCACATTGAACCACACCTGGAGCGGGCGAGTGCACAGCGTAGTGTTGAATGGCCGGCCTGTTGGTGAGCTAGGACTGAATGCTGCGCTGGCGGGGCACTTTGGAGTTCCGGTGGTTCTCGTGAGCGGCGATCAGACCCTGGTGGAAGAGGCGCGGTCGATACTGGGAGATATCGAAACAGTAGTGGTCAAGCACGCATATGGTATGCGCGCTGCACGCTGCCTCGCTCCGAGCAAGGCTCAGGCGTTGATCAAGCAGGCGGCAACCAGGGCCGTGCAGAAGGGTGGCACTCCTTTTGCCTTGTCGTCACCGATCACGTTCACGGTAGGTTTTCAGCATAGCCTGCATGCCGAGATGGCCGAACTGGTGCCCGGTAGCCGGCGGCTGGACGGTCGGACGGTTGAGTTCGTACATGAGGACATGCCGACTGCGTATCGAGCCTGGCGAGCCATGGTTGGGCTGGCCCTACTGGCCGCATAGGCTTGTCACGATGGCGCAGAAGCCATATTGGGTGCTGGCGCTGGGAGTATTCACCGTTTCCTGGGCAGCGATCTTTATCCGTATCGGTGCCGCTCCGGCGTTGGTCACGGGGGCATACAGGCTTACCCTGGCTTCCCTGATACTGACGCCGCTTGCCCTGTGGCGTAACAGTGCTGAGTTGCAGCGTCTCAGCCGCCAAGACTTGGGGTTGATGGTCGTGTCGGGGGTGTTTCTGGGCTTGCATTTCGCCACCTGGATCGGTTCGTTGGCCTACACGTCGGTGACCAGTTCTGTTGTCCTGGTGACCACAGCTCCAGTCTTTGTGGGGTTGGCGTCCCGCTTCCTGCTCAAAGAAAAGGTGCCTTCGTCTATGTTTGTGGGCATTGCTCTGGCAGCCTTAGGGGGAGCCATCATCGGCTGGGGCGATTTTCGGGCATCCGGCTTGGCGCTGTGGGGTGACTTGCTAGCCACTGTTGGGGCAATCATGGCTTCGGCCTACTTTCTGATCGGTCGGAATCTGAGGCGACGCTTGTCGTTGTTGGCGTACGTAACACCGACCTATTGGACGGCGGCTGTGGTGCTGGTTGTCGCCGTGCTGTTGAGCGGACAGAGCTTGGTGGGCTATCCAGCGCGTTCCTATTGGATGTTTCTGCTGCTGGCCATTGGTCCGCAGGTAGTGGGTCATTCGTCGCTCAACTGGGCGTTGGGCTATCTGTCGCCGACCTTTGTCGCCGTCTCGGTGTTGGGTGAGCCCATTGGCTCTACCATCCTGGCTTATTGGGTGTTGCGCGAGAGCCCGACGACGCTGGAGCTTCTGGGAGGCGCCGGCATCCTGGCAGGCATTTATGTCTGCGGCCGCGCGGAAATGGCCGGAGGCTTGCTGTGAAGCGACGGGGGCCACACTATGGGCTCTTTGATCTGGATGACACGATGTATTCCAAGAGCGCGGGGGTGATGAGTATCGTCAGCCAGCGTATCGATGAGTTTATGGCCTTGCGCCTGGGCATGGATGAGGCGACGATCCAGGAGCTGCGCCCACGATATTGGAAACAGTACGGTACAACGATGCGCGGCCTCTTGCTCGAGTTCGGGATCAATCCCGACGACTATCTGTCGTACGTCCACGACTTCCCGGCAGCAGAAAGGCTGTCTCCTAATGAGGAATTGAGCCGCGTTCTGGCCACTCTGCCGTGGCGCAAGGTCATTTTCACCAATTCGTCCGAGCGGCATGCGCGGCAGGTGTTGACAGCACTAGGTGTGAGCCGCTTTTTCGAGCGCATCTTTGACATAGAAGCTACCGGGTATGTGGGCAAGCCGGATCCTGCTGCCTACCATCACGTACTGGATTCTCTAAGCGTCACAGCAAAGGATTGCATAGCACTTGACGACCATCTGCCGAACTTGCGCACCGCACGCAAACTGGGCATGACCACTGTGTGGGTGGGCTCTGTGGAGCGGGTTGATGGTGTGGATTTTTCCATCGCCAGGATCGAAAAAGTCGCCGAGGTGGCGAGGGAGGTTGTGCGACTGAAAGCGGACTCTCAGGGTCCTGGTGCTGCAGGCGAAGAGGTGTCTGAGATCGTGTCCACAAAGCATGGAGGAGGGAGATAGAAACCATGCGTGACAACGGCGTCACTTGGGATGGCAGAGTAACCACAGATTGGGATGTGGCTCTGGCCAAGCGCGCACAGCGCATGACCAGCTCGGTAATCCGCGAAACGCTCAAACTGATGGCCACGCCGGGGATGATCTCTCTGGGCGGAGCTAATCCTGCCCCCGAGCTGTTTCCTATTCGCGAGTTCCAAGAGGCAAGTCAGTACGTTCTCGAACATGCAGGAGCAAAGGCGCTGCAGTATGGTGTGACCGAAGGGTATCCACCCCTGAAGCAGTTTCTGCTGTCCAAGGTGCACAAATACGGCGTTCCTGCAAAAGAAGAGAATATGTTGATTGTAAACGGTTCGCAGCAGGCACTGGACTTGATCGGCAAGATCTTTATCAACCCCGGCGATACTGTGCTCACCGATCGACCCACTTATCTGGGAGCGATCCAGGCGTGGACCGCGTACGAGGCACGCTTTGTCACTGTCCCGCTGGATGAGGATGGCACGCGGGTTGACCTGATCGAGGATATCCTGAAGCGTGAACCGGTCAAGTTCATCTACTGCTTGCCGAATTTCCACAATCCCGCTGGCGTGACCTTGTCATTGGAGCGCCGGCAGAAACTGGTAGACCTGGCAGTGCGGTATGGGGTATTCATCATTGAAGATGACCCGTACGGGGAGCTGCGCTTCGTGGGCGAGGACATCACACCGATCGTCGTCCTGCACAAGGAGAATACCATCTATCTGAGTACCTTCTCCAAAACCCTGGCCCCGGGTATCCGCCTGGGTTGGATTGTTGCGCCAGCCAAGATCGTTGCCAAGTTCGTGCAAGCCAAGCAGGGCGCTGATCTGCATACCAGCACATTTGTACAGATGATCGCCCATGACATTTGCCAGCGCGGTTTCTTGCGGCAGCACGTCAAGCGCATCCGTGAAACGTACAGCGAGCGTTGTACGGTCATGCTGTCAGCAATGGACAAGTACTTCCCATCGGGCTTGCAGTGGACGCGACCCCAAGGTGGACTTTTCCTATGGGTGACATTGCCTGAAGGCACAGACTCGGTAGCCCTGCTGAAGGTTGCCGTGGAAGAAAAGGTTGCCTTCATACCGGGTACGGCCTTTTACTCGGACGGCGAGAGTGGACGGAATGCGTTCCGTCTAACTTTCGCTACGGCCGGTCCGGAAATGATTGAGGAGGGCATCCGGCGATTGGGTAAAGCCATCGAAAGACAGCTCGCCAGGACCTAATAGTAAGACATACATTGCAAGGAGGGCACGATATGGAATTGAAGGTTGATCTGGATAAGTGTACAGGGTGCGGCGATTGCGTTTTTGCCTGTCCCTTTGGCGCCATCGAGGTTGTCGATGGGAAAGCCAAGATCTACGAGAGCTGCGTGGACTGCGGTGCCTGCGTGGATCAGTGTCCTGAGAATGCGCTGTTCATCGGCGAACGGGTGGTGGGAGGCGTCAGGGTTCAGGACTATCGTAACGTCTGGGTCTTTGCTGAACAGCGGGACGGTGTGCTGACCAAAGTCTCTCATCAGTTGATGGGCAAGGCTCGTCAGTTAGCTGACACGCTGGGTTCCCAGGCGCAGGCTGTGCTGCTCGGTCACGGCGTGGACGCGCTGGCCCAGGAGCTGATTGCCGATGGTGCAGACGTCGTCTATCTGGCTGAGGATCCCGTGCTGGAGCATTATCGCACCGATGCTTATGCCAAGGTGCTCTCTGAGCTGATCGAGAGCAAGAAGCCAGAGATCGTGCTCTATGGGGCAACGACTGTGGGCCGGGATCTAGCGCCCCGCATTTCGCAGCGCATCTACACCGGCCTGACTGCGGACTGCACCGGGCTGGACATTGATGAGAGCGAGCGCTTGCTGCTGCAGACTCGACCGGCGTTTGGCGGCAATATCATGGCCACCATCATCTGCCCGCATCACCGGCCCCAGATGTCTACAGTGCGTCCAGGTGTAATGTCTGCGCCGAAACCAGATCCAGGCCGTCAAGGAACGGTCGAACGCGTCCCGGTGAACCTCAGCGAGGGGGACCTGCAGGTCAAGATTCTGCAGGTGGTCAAGGAGGCACGGCGTCGCGTCAACCTGGAGGATGCCAAGATCATTGTCTCTGGCGGCCGTGGTCTAGGTGGCCCCGATGGCTTCGAAGTGATTGAGCAACTGGCAGGAGCCCTGGGCGGTGAGGTTGGATCTTCTCGTGCCGCGGTAGACGCTGGCTGGATCGATCATGATCACCAGGTGGGACAGACCGGCAAGACTGTGCGGCCCGAGCTATATGTGGCCTGCGGCATCTCGGGGGCCATTCAGCACCAGGCAGGTATGAAAGAGTCCAAGTTCATCGTGGCCATCAACAAGGACCCTGGGGCACCGATCTTTCAAGTTGCAGACGTGGGCATCGTCGGTGACCTGTACAAGGTCATCCCAGAGATCATCAAGCAACTCAAAGCAGTTGGTGCAGGCAGCAAGATATAGCGCTTTGACCAAGCCCCCAAAGGTTTTCGAAAACCTTTGGGGGCTTTATGAGACGGGGACAGGAGAGCTGGACGAGGTGGACGTGAGTCAGGCGCGTGTGGTCGAATCCGAGATCCGCGTGCGCTACGCCGAGCCCGATGCTGAGGGCGTAGTCTACTATGCCAATCATTTTGTGTACATGGAAGTGGGACGGGTGAACTATCTTCGTGCCTTGGGCTTTGATCCCAGCCATTGGAATCATTCCGATTGGGGCATAGTAGTCGTCGAGGCCTCGTGCCGCTACCGTTCGCCGGCGCGCTTCGATGACCTGCTTGTGATCCGCACCTGGCCGGAGGACGTCCGTCGCACGAGCTTTGCTTTTGCCTACCAGATTGTGCGTGGGAAAGATGGACGTTTGATTGCTGACGGTCGCACTGTTCAGGTTGCTGTGGACCTTGATACCATGCGCCCAATCCGTTTGCCGCCAGAGATACGAGAGACGCTGTCTGCGGCGGCTGCTCCATCCAGTCTATGACTCCTGTGTCCGAGTAACTCCATGCTGAGAATTGCGCAACATGGTCCCGTGGTCAAGTTCCTTTGCGCCCGTTCGATCCTTGGGCGAACGGTATACCACGCGGCGGCGTATTGGGTGGAAGGCCTGCTGGTTGACACGGGATGCGCCTTCACCGCGGAGGAGCTGGGCAGAGCACTGGCCTCGTTGCCGCTGGAACAGGTCGTCAATACCCACAGTCACGAGGACCACGTTGGTGCCAATGGCCTGCTGCAGCGGACAAGAGGGGTTGTGGTCCGCGCCCACGCTCTGGCCGTGCCGATTCTGGCCAATCCCAGGCTGCAGCATCTGCAGCTCTATCGTCGGTTCTTTTGGGGATGGCCTGATCCCTCGCATGCGAACCCTGTAGGTAAGTGGGTAGAGACGGCTCACTACCGTTTCCGAGTCATCCACACTCCGGGACACAGCGCAGACCACGTTTGTCTCTACGAACCGCAGCAGGGTTGGCTCTTCTCTGGGGATGCGTATATTGGTGGCAGGGACCGTGCGGCGAGGCCTGACTATGACATCTGTGCCATAATCGACTCGCTGAAGAAGCTGGCAGCTCTTCCTTTGAGCCGGCTGTTCCCTGGAAGCGGCACGGTACGCAGCAACCCTGTAGCGGGTATTCAACGCAAGATCGAACACCTGGAAGCACTTGGGGCAGAGGTGCGCCGTTTGCACGCCGAGGGTTTGGATGTTCCAGCAATCAAGCGCCAAGTTCTGGGGCGGGAGCCATTCATCACCTACCTGACGCTGGGGCACTTTCGGGGGAGTCATCTCATCAAGTCCTACCTGCGAGCAGCCTAAAGGGCACGGAGAAGGCTTGCATGGCAGTTGGTGTGGTACGCAGTACACTTGATGGCGTAGATGGGTGACATTGACGAGGGCTCGAGAGCGGAGCGTTCAGCATCTTATGGATTTTTTCACCAACCCCTATCGTGACTGGGAGACACGCTACCCTGGTCGCCGCGCTTTTGGCTACCTGTGTACGTACACACCACTGGAGGTGCTGCACGCAGCGGGTTTCACCCCGGTTCGGCTGATGCAGTTGTCGGGACCGGTCAGCCTGGCAAATGCCCACCTGCCTACCTTTGCTTGTGCTCTGGCCCGGGCCGTCACCGAGCGGATGCTGTGTGGTGAGCTTGATTTTCTCGAGGGTGTGCTGTTTGCCCACACCTGCGACACGATGCAATGTCTGGCTGACGTGTGGCGCATGGCCGAGACGCGGTTCGAGGTTGTCCCTTTCTCGCTGCCCACGGTGCTGAGCGGTCCGAGTGTACGCAGCTATTGGGTGGCCGAGCTGCGCCAACTGGCAGTGGTTCTGCAGTCCGATTTTGGCTCCACGGTGGCTGAGGAATCGCTGCGTGCGAGCATTGCGCTCTACAACGAGCAGCGGCGGCTGTTGTCCCAGCTCTACGAACAGCGCACGCGCTTCACTGCCGAGCAATTGTGGTCGCTGACCATTGCCGGCATGTTGATGCCGGTGGAGGAGCACAGCGCTTTGCTGCAGTCGGCCCTGCGTGATATCGAGGACGCAGCGGAAGCCCAAGGCCGAGGGCCGGCACTGATCCTGGTCGGTGCGCTTCTCGATGACCCTGTGCTACTGCGGTTGATTGACGAGCTGGGCGGCCAGGTGGTTGGGGATGATCTGTGCACTGGCAGTCGCTATTTCGATGTGCTGGTGGATGAGACGATGGAGCCATTTGCGGCACTGGCGGAGCGTTACTTGCAGCGCGCTCCCTGCCCGGTGAAGCATGGTGCAGCGCAGCCACGTGCTCAACGCCTGCTCCGGCTGCTGGACGACACAGAGGCGCACGGCGTGATCTTTGTAATGCCCAAGTTCTGCGATCCCCATGCTTTCGATTACGTGGCGCTGGCCAAAACGCTTGACCGCGCCGCAATGCCACACCTGATGATCGAGACGGAGGTTTCAACCCCCACGGGCCAATTGCGCACCCGCTTGCAGGCGTTCATTGAGATGCTGGAACAGCAAAGTGGCTAGGAAGCGCTACAAGAAACTCAGAACGGCTGTCGAATTGCAGCGGCTGATGCAGGCGCACTACACCAGTGCGCGCTACCTGCGCCTGGGGCGGCCACTGGCCTGGGTGACTAGCGGCGCGCCAGTGGAGATACTGCGCGCCATGGGCATCTTTGCCGTGTACCCGGAGAACTATGGCGCTCTGTGCGGCGCGCGGAAACAGGCCGTGCCCCTCTGCCAGGCGGCGGAAGCGCGGGGCTATTCGCCTGACCTCTGCTCTTACGCTCGCAGCCACCTGGGCTCAATGTTTGACAGCCAAAGCGCACCGATGGGTGGCCTGCCCAAGCCAGACCTGCTCATTTGCTGCAACAACATCTGTGGCACCGTCGTAAAGTGGTACGAAGCGGTAGCCCAGCACTATGATCTACCTCTCTTTGTACTGGATGCGCCCTTTATCCACAATGGCTTCTCACCGCAGATGCAGGTGTACGTCAAGGCGCAGTTGGCCGAGATGATTGATTTCTTGGAGACCACGACAGGCCGCCGCTTGAAGCTCAAGCGCCTCGAGCAAGTCATCCATCTGGCAAACCAGGCTGTGGAACTGTGGGGTGAGATCCGGGCACTGTGCAAGGCGCGGCCGTCGCCGCTGAATGTCCCGGACCTGTTCGTGAACATGGCGCCGATTGTTGTGCTGCGTGGCGAGCGAGGCGCGGTACGCTTCTACCGGCACTTGAAGGCGGAGGTAGAGGAGCGTGTGCGGAACGGCGTAGGGGCAATCCCGGAGGAAAGGTACCGCCTGCTGTGGGACAATATCGCCATCTGGCATCACCTCTATCGTTTCTACAGCTACTTTGTGGATTATGGCGCCTGCTTTGTCGTTGATACGTACACCGGCGGCTGGTCGCAAGCCGTTCCTCTTGGCGAACCGCTGGAAGGGCTGGCGACGGCATACGCTACTGTTTTCCTCAACCAGAGTCTGGAGTACCGGGTTGACATGACGGCTGGCCTGGTTTCGGAGTATAATGTAGATGGTTTTGTGATGCACAACAATCGCAGTTGCAAACCCTACTCCTTGGGACAGTATGTGATCAAGCGCGCCGTCACAGAGCGCACGGGCGTGCCGGGTCTGATCATCGAGTCAGACATGTGTGATGCACGCAGCTTTGCCCGTGAAGCAGTAAGGACTCGCATTCAGGCCTTTATGGAAACACTGGCGGCAGGGTGTCAGGATCGTATTTCCTGGGAATAGACATAGGATCGCTCACTGTCAAAGCGATGCTGGTGGATGTCGATCTGAACCGGTTGGCAAGGGGCGTGGTGCCCTCTGGCTATGGTGGGCAGGAAGCAGCAGAGGCCCTGGTGACTCGTCTGTTGGGCGGGTGCCAGCTCACCGTGGCCGAGGTAGCCTATACGGTGGTAACCGGGTACGGGCGTGTGCGTTTCGACGCCGCCGACGAAGAGATCTCCGAGATCTCCTGCCATGCCCGTGGGGCGTTCCACCTGTGTCCAGCTGTACGGACGGTGATTGACATCGGCGGGCAGGACAGCAAAGCCATCCGCCTGGATTCGAACGGGCGGGTGCTCGATTTTGCTATGAACGACAAGTGCGCAGCAGGCACTGGACGTTTTCTGGAGGTAATGGCTGCTGCACTGGATGTGCCCATCGCAGAGCTGGGAGCTCTGGCTTGCCAATCGGAGCATGCCGTTTCGATCAGCAGCACCTGCACCGTTTTCGCCGAGTCAGAGGCGATTTCGCACATCGCTCGCGGGGCGCTGAAGCCAGACGTTGCTGCTGGACTGCACCAGGCGATCGCCAGTCGTGTCTTGGGACTGGCGACGCGCGTTAGCCTGGAGCCAGAGGTGATGCTCACTGGTGGCGTTGCGCTCAACGTGGGGGTCATCACTGCGCTGGAGAAGGTAAGCGCCGAGCAGATCACGGTGCCTTCCGACCCCCAGACTGTGGGAGCCTTGGGAGCTGCGCTTTACGCGGTGCAGAAGGGGAGGAGGTGAGCCTTGCCAGGAACCTGTTGATTCTTTGACAAGTTACAAAGTCGTGGTATAGTATGCACGTCACTCGTGTCGATGTCGCACATGATTACCCCAAGGAGGGAGGAGACCATGGAAAAGCCCTGGCTGAAGAATTACGAGCCCCAAGTTCCGCCCACGATTGAGTACCCCGACCGTCCTCTGCACACCAACCTTGAAGAAACGGCGCGCAAGTACCCCGACGCCACGGCAACGATCCTTATGAATGCCAAGATGACCTATGGGCAGTTGAACGAGCGGGTCGACCGCTTTGCTGCAGCCCTACAGCAACTGGGTGTCAAGAAGGGTGACCGTGTGGCCATCTACACGGCCAACTGTCCCCAGTTCATCATCAGCTACTATGGCGCACTCAAAGCGGGGGCCATTGTGGTGACTTTTAATCCTCTCTACGCAGCACGCGAGGTGGAGCATCAGCTCAAGGATTCGGGAGCAGAGACCATGGTAGTAATGAGTGGTTTCTATCCCATCCTCAAGCAGGTGCGTGCCAACACGCCGCTCAAGCATGCGATTGTGACCAACATCAAGGAGTATTTCCCACCGTTGATCAAGCTGCTCTTCACCCTTGCCAAGGAGAAGAAGGGCGGGCACCGACAGGACATCTCCGGCGACGCCAACACCTACTGGTTCCAGGATTTGTTGGACAAGGCCCCAGCCAAACCCAAGCCGGTGGAAGTAAAGCCCAGCGACACGGCCTGCTTCCTGTACACGGGTGGCACCACCGGTGTACCGAAAGGGGCCGAACTCACCCACTCCAACCTGATGGCCAACTGCGTGGCCTGTCGGCACTGGATGCATGACATCCAGGAAACCAAAGAGGTTGTGCTCACAGCCCTGCCGCTGTACCACAGTTACGGCATGACCACCTGCATGAACCTGGCGGTGTATTCTGCGGCGGCCATGCTGCTCATTCCCAACCCGCGCGACTATGCTGACATCATGAAGAACATCAACAAGCACCACCCGACCCTCTTCCCTGGCGTGCCCACGCAGTACGTGGCTTTTAACAACTTCCCGGGGATCGAGAAGTACGACGTCAGCTCAATCCGCGCCTGCATGAGTGGCGCGTCTGGCCTGCCGGTCCAAGTGCAGAAGAGATTCCAGGAGTTGACTGGCGCACGGCTGGTGGAAGGCTATGGTTTGAGCGAGGCTTCGCCGGTCACCCACGCCAATCCGGTCTATGGCGACAATAGGATCGGTACCATTGGTCTGCCCTGGCCGGATACCGAGGCCAAGATTGTGGACCTGGAAACGGGTGAGAAAGAACTGGGCGTTGGGGAGATCGGCGAGCTGATCATCCGTGGGCCGCAGGTGATGAAGGGCTACTGGAACATGCCCGAAGAGACAGCCATCGCCCTGCGGAAGGGCTGGCTGTACACCGGCGACATTGCCAAGATGGACGAAGACGGCTACTTCCAGATTGTGGACCGCAAGAAGGACATGATCATCGCCGGTGGTTTCAACATCTACCCGCGTGACGTGGAAGAAGTGCTCTACGAGCATCCCAAAGTCATGGAGGCAGTGGTTGCGGGCATTCCCGACCCCTATCGCGGCGAGACGGTCAAGGCCTACATCATCCTCAAAGAGGGCCAGACAGCCACGGAGGAGGAGATTATCGCCTTCTGCAAGGACAAGATAGCCAAGTACAAGGTGCCCACCGCCGTCGAGTTCCGCACGGAACTGCCCAAGACCATCGTCGGCAAGATCTTGCGCCGTATGCTGGTCGCAGAGGAAGTGAAGAAGATGGAGGCGGAAAAAGGCAAGTAGCCTCAAATCCCAATGACTACAGGGTACTGCGTCAACAGTTCGTGCTCTGCATGCCCCGTGGGCACCTGCGGGCGACGGGCGACGGCCGAAGGGTCCCGCCGAAGGTCTCGCCGCAGGCGATGGCACCGACGGAATGGCTCGACGGGATTGCTGAACTCAGGCAGTCGTTTCCATGCGATAATCGAGCCAAGGGGTTTCTTGACAACCCTCGGTGCACGAAGCAGTGAATCGTCCGGCTGTTGGTGATGCACCAATTGCCATTCGTCCCACGCAGACGAGACCAGCCTGTTGAACAAGAGGCGTTCGCGACCTATCAAGTCGCGAACGCCTCAATTTCGGACTGGCAGTCCTGAATCATTGCACACAGCCTCGAGACTCGACAGAGCTAACTCGTAAATCAGCCGGGACTGCCAGTCCTCAAGTGCGTAGCTACTGTCATTTATCATTTTCTATTCGTCACTTGGTTGATAGCGGTAGATGCCCCGGTCCGTCCCAACCAGGATCAGGTTGGAATCGTCTGGACTGAGTGCCAGCGCCCGCAGTTCCAGCCCCTCCAGGCCGGGCCCTAACGGTGTCTGACGTGTACCCGAGTTCGTAAACCGGATTACGCCTTGGCCCTCAGCCAGCACGTAAAAGTCTGTAGGGATTGCCGGGCTTACCATCAGCCCCTTCAGTTCAACCCCAGGAACCATCTGCTGCGGCCGCACCACAATAGCTCCCTCCAGACCCATTCCTGTTACATAGCCAGGATCAGCGCGTGGCACCACAACCGGCTGGAACAACCCGCCTTTGATGGAAGGAGCGATATCGGCCACCGAGAACAGGTAGGATTCCCAGCTCTCTCCAGCATCGTGACTCCTGAACACCCCATTCTCAGTGAGCACATAAACGGTAGTTTGCGGCCCTCGCGGATCAACTACGATGCGCTGCACTTTTTTGCCAATGTCATCCCCTTTGTAGGTCCATTGCCAGCCTTCATCATCGGAGCGGAAAAGCCCTTCTCCCAGGGTGCCGGCATAGATGCGCTCCGGCTGCTCTGGATCGACAGCCAAGTCACTGATCTGCGCTTCGGAGACGCTGCCTGCTGGAGCCCAGGTCTCTCCGCCATCGCTGCTCTTGAAAACAAAGCCTTCCCAAATGCCCACATACACTCGCCGTGTGTTCACTGCATCCACTGCGACGGCGGTGATCCAGGCGGCCGGCAGTGGCTCTCCCACGTGTTCCCAGTTGTCGCCTTTGTCGGTGGTCTTGTACAGGCCCCCGCCGGCTACACTGGCATAGAACGTTCTGCCATCCTTGGGATCCAACTCCAAAGCCAGGATGTTGGCTTCGTCCTGTGCCGGAACCATCGAGCGTTGCTGCCAGGTCTCTCCGGCATTTGTGCTGATGAAGAACTCTCCATTGCCTCTGTGCCCACCCGCGGCGGTTTGGCCTGTCTCTGCGGTGGCGAGCGTATGGGTGACCGCGTATGTAAATAGGATGTCGCTGTCGATCGGATCCACAGCGATAACCCGCACCTCAGTCTTCCTGTCTTCCTTTTTTAGCCCCGCATCGCTTTGAGCCCAGCTTTGGCGAGCATCTTTGCTCTTGTGCAGGCCGTCCTGCAGTCCGACGTAAACTACCTGCGCATTCTTGGGATCCACTGCCAGGCACGTTGCCACTGCGCGATCGCGGTACGAGTCCGCGTATTCCCAATAAATCCCGGCATTCTCGGTCTTGTAAACTTTGCCCCCCGATAGGGCATAGACGGTACGAGTTGCGCGAGGAGGGATCACCAGGGATGTCACGTCGGCAAAGGTGGCGGGCAACTGGAACCAGGTAGCGCCGCCGTCGAGGGTCTTGTAGATGCCGTTTTCGGCTGTTCCAACGTAGAGCCTATCGGGGTGGTCAGGGTTCATGGCCATACACTGCACGGTGCCGGTGAGGAAAGCCGCTGCATGCCAGTTCAGCCCCCGGTCGGTGGTGGTATAGATCCCGGCAGGAGTGCCAGCGTACAGCTTGTGCGGATCGTGGGTATGCACCGCCAGCGCCCGGATTTCGAATGGCGGCAGGCCCACACTGCGCTCCTGCCAGCTTGCTGCGGCATCGGTGCTCAGGTGCACTTTGCCATTCCAGGTGCCGGCATACAGCACGTTAGGATCGTCCGGATCCAGGGCCAGAGCACGCACCAGGCGGTTGCTGAGGCCGTTGTTGCAGGGAATCCAGGTCGTGCCACGATCCCAGCTCTTGAACACGCCGCCTTCGGTGCCAGCGTAGAGTATTACCATGCCACCGGGGTCTTCTATGGCCAGGGCATTGATGCGGCCATCGAAAAGGCCGGGCACCTGGGCCCACTGCTTTGGCACAGCAGTCCCGGCCACCGTAGCCGGCGACGGGGCAGGGGGCGTAGCGGTGGAGCGCTCTTTCCAGACCACCGCTGCCAGCACGATCAGCGCCAAGGCGGCGATGATCAGCACCGCTCTCTTCTGCAACCAGCCCATTGGATCTGCAGCAAAGCTCGTACCCATAGTGGATCACCTCGTGGGGTAAGATGACTGCTTACTGTCAATTATACCACACAATCACGGTAAGCGGAAGCCAACGCGACCTTGGGTAGTGTATCCTTCATTCAGGAAGTGGAGAAGGCTTGACCATCCCAAGGCCTTCTCTGTGCGCTCAGTGTGCTCAGTGTGCTCTGTGCGCTGTGCTCTCTGGGGTGGAAGAAAAGCCGCCAATATGCTCGATTTGCGACTTGTGGGTCAACTCCAGAGTCTCCAGGGCAGTTCTCGACCTGCCAGGCCCAAGCCAGGGGCGCTGCGGCGGTTGGCGGCAAGCTGTTTACTGGCCTCGCCAACCTGCCGGGCGAGACGCTTCGCAGCCTCGCCAGACCGCGGCGAGACGCTTCGCAGTAACGGTCTTGGGATGGGGCATGGGTAGTGGGTAGCTGGGTGATTGGGGACGATGCACACTTGTGAAAAATGGGTTCGTTTGCCGAAAAAAAGCCAAGGGATTGCGGATGGCGGGTAGTGGGTGGTGGCGGCGAATGGGATTGTGGTTGGTTTGCTGCAAGTTGTCATAGGTCGGAGTGTAGCACAAATGTTCTATTTCGTCAAATCACGGGTGCAAGATGCAGGGTTGTTGCAGAGTCCGACTATTGTCGCTCCCAGTGCAACAAAGAATCTCCCCGGCCGTCAGACAGCAGGCTCCATCCACTTGCGTTGTCTGTTTCTCGCCATTACAGGGTGCTGCGCCCATTGTTGAACTCACGCAGTCATTGTCGTGTGACCGTCGAGCCGAACCGGTTTAGCAATTGGCACACCAAGCAGTATAATGAGTGGAGAGCCAGGATGAACAGGAGGAAAGCATTGTGGCTGTATCCTATGCCAAGGCCAAAGCTGAGGTCGAGCAACTGGTAGCCAAGTTCTCCCGTCTCAGCGCTCGCAACCGCAAGCGCTATAACGAGGCCGCCACCCGGCAGGGGTTCATACTGCCCCTTTTTCGTGCTTTGGGCTGGAATACTGAGGACACCCGCGAGGTCAGTCCCGAGGAGAAGGTATCGCGCGGTTTCGTGGACTTCTGCTTTCGCATCCGGGGCATCCCCCGCTTTTTCCTGGAGACCAAGAGGATCCCGGCTGACCTGGAAGATCCCCGCTGGGCACGGCAGGCCATCAACTACGCCTGGCTCAAAGGCGTCACCTGGGCCGTCCTCTCCGACTTTGAGGGACTCAAGATCTTTAACGCCGAGTGGCAGGAGGCCATGCCCGCCCGCGCCATCTTCAAGGACCTCGCCTGGGAGCAGTATCTGGACCGCTTCGACGACTTGTGGCTGCTCTCCCGCCCGGCGATGGAGGAGGGGGCGCTGGACCGGGCCGCCGAGGCGGTGGGCAAGAAGGTCAAACGGACCGTGGTCAACCGGCTGCTGCTTGCCGACCTCACTCAATGGCGTCGCGAGCTGTTCCGGACGCTGCGGGCATACAACCCCCAGCGGCCCATCGAGCAGATTGATCAGGCGGTGCAGCGCATCCTCGACCGCCTGATCTTTATGCGCACGGTAGAGGATCGTGAGATCGAGCCCAATCGCCTGCAGTCGCTGGTGCGGGAGTGGCGCGACGGGGGACGCAAACGCGACCTGGCAGCCGAACTGAACGCGCTCTTCCGCGAGTTCGACGCGGCCTACGACACCCGCCTCTTCGCCCCGCATCTGTGCGAGGACTTGGAGAGCGAGCCGACCCCGTTCGAGGCGGTGATCGACGGGCTGTACGACGTGCCAGGCGGCTACGGCTTTTACGACTTTAACGCCATCGATGCGGATGTCCTGGGCGCCATCTACGAGCAATACCTGGGCTACGTGGCGCAGGACCCCGAAGGCAAGGTGGTGGTCAGCAAGCGGGCCAAGCGCAAGGCGCATGGCATCTACTACACGCCCCAGTTCGTGGTGCGCTACATCGTCGAGCAGACGCTGGGCCGCTTTCTGGAGGAGACGGACTACCAGCAGGCCCGCCAGGTAAAGGTGCTGGACATGGCCTGCGGCTCCGGCTCCTTCCTCATCGAGGCCTTTGACGTGCTGGACCGCTACCTGGCGGGTGTGCGCGGGCAAAATGCCGCCAGTGCCGCCGGGGATACGCACGACTTTGCCCGGCGCATGGAGATCCTGACCGGCAACCTGTACGGTGTCGACCTGGACGCCCAGGCGGTGCAGATAGCACGGCTGAATCTGCTGTTGAAGGCAGTGAACCAGCGAGAGCGGCTGCCGGAGCTGGCCAATGTCCGCCAGGGCAACAGCCTGATCAGCGGCACACCGCAGGAGCTGGAGGCCGCCTTGGGCCCCGATTGGCGCGACAAGCGCCCCTTCAACTGGGAGGAACGTTTCCCCACAATCATGGAGCGGGGCGGGTTTGATGTGATTGTGGGCAATCCGCCCTATGTGCGTGCCGAACGAATGGCCAAGGATGAGCGAGTCTACTGGCAGAAATCGGACCAATTCGATGTCATATACGGGCGCTTTGACATCTTCATCATGTTCGTTGAGCGGGCAGTTAAGCTCTTGAGACAGGGAGGACGGCTGGGCTTTATTGTTCCTGACGCTCTACTGAGCCAGAATTATGCTATGAGACTCCGCCAGTTTCTGCTCAAGTCGACCGCTATTGAATGCATTGTTGACCTATCGGATTTCAGGGTCTTCCAAGAGGCTACGGTCTCAACTTGCATCATCGTTGTCCGGAAGGAAGCAGACAGCAAGAGGCGCCAAGACAATGACATTCTTGTTTTGAGACCTGATGACCTTGATGAGCCCATGGATAATTCACAGGGATACGTCATTCCACAAGCCGCGTTTGAAACGACTCCGAACAATATGTATCGCTTGGGGTTGCGTAGAGCCAATCTTGATATCATGCACAAGGTTGAGCAAGCAAGCCTACGCCTGGGTGAGCTGTGCTATGCCGTTATAGGTGCTGTGCCGCACCATCCTGATACGGGGCGCTCAAAGGACGCCTTGATACACAGCCACAAACTGGATAGTCGTTGCCAGAAGTATATCGAGGGCAAAGAGATCGACAGATACTTGCTGACGTGGCGGGGAAGATACCTCTCTTATCAGCCAGAGGAAATGCACCGGCCGAAGTTCCCCGAACTATTTGAGCGCCCCAAGCTTATCGTCCGCAACATTTCTGGTGTGGAAGGCTTGATGGCAGTGTATGATGAACAGGGATTTTTCACAAACGATACCGTGAGTCTGTGCGTGAAATGGGAGAAGTTGGAGGGTGTGAAAGCGCGTCTGAATGTCAAACGCCCTGAGGTTCCTGAGCACGCAGAGCGCTATGACCTGCGATACTTGCTCGGTGTTCTGAATGGCCGTCTGGCCAACTTCTGCTTCTGGATCATGATGGGCGGAGGCCTGCACGTGTATCCAAGCCTGATACGCCATCTCCCTATCCGTCGCATCAATTTCGACGACCCGGCGGACGTGGCGTGGCATGACAGGATGGTGGAGATGGTGGAGGAGATGCTGCGCCTGCAAAAGGAGCACGCTGAGGCCGAGGCGCTCAAAGAGGACCGCCGCCACGACCTGGCCCGCCGCATTGAGCGGCTCGACGCCGAGATTGATGCGCTCGTGTATGAGTTGTATGGGTTGACGGAGGAAGAAATCGAGATTATTGAGGCAAGCACATAACGATCTCGCAAACCGTCCGAACTATTGAATGAAAGGAGAGTGCTATGTCTGCCGACAAGAATCGCAGAGCACATTGGTTCGATAACGCCTACAGTCGAAAACCGCCTGTTCATCCCAGTTACCCTTCGCCGTCCGAGGCCCAGGCAATGGTCAACCAGGCCCTTTCGAATCTCGGAGTTGATCCTCAAGAGACTACCGACCCGGAAGGGTGGCGCCATCTGAGGTTAGGGACTGCACATGGCCTGATTAACGTTATTGAGTGGGGACCGGGCCTCCACTTCCTGGCGGTGTGGTCGCCCATCTTGCGGGCACCAGAAGACCCACGGCTACGAGCACAGTTGTTCGAGACCTTGCTGCAGCTTAACCATCATGAGACAGGTATGGCGCGGTACTCGCTTGAGGATGATCTGGTCATCCTCTCATTCGTGCGTCCCATCCATGGCTTGGATCTGGAGGAGGTGCTCGACGCTATCCGAATGGTGATGATGGCCGCGGATACCCTGGATGAGCACCTGCAAAGCGCATTTGAGATCGCTATGCCCCAGATCAAGATGGACAATGCAACCTGGCTGGGCGTTCTGGACGTGCTCCGCTTATGTGATACGCACACTCAGGCCATTTTCAAGTGTTTGATGGAAGGATGGGTGGCGCGGAAGGGTATCGTGGACACCGGCAAAGGTAATATGGGCCTGCGGAGCAAATCGGCAGGGGAGGAAACGCTGGCCGCGCTGATCGGGTATGCTTCCGCCGGCCCGCTAGTCACTGTCGGCTGGGACTCCTTGGAGCGCAAGTGGGGCGTACGGTCGGAGGATGCGGCAGGGTTCAAGCAAGCGATACCCCGTCCCAAGCGCTTCAAGACGACCGAAAGCTCTGCGCACTTGCCCGTGGATGAGAGCTTCACGGAGACGATGGCCGACCAACTACTGGATGCGCTGGTGTGCCTGGAAAAGGCCCTGCAGCGCGCGGTCCCGCCGAAGCCAGAACCGCTGCCGGATCTGAAGGAGACATGGGGCCTTAAGCTCAAAGTAGGCAAAGCGACACAACGCAACATCCATGCCCTGCTCACAGCGTGTCCACCGGCCGTGCAGGAGGTTTACATCAAGCTCATCCAGGCCTGGTACGACGCAGGGCAGAAGTTCTATACCAACAAGCCAGATCGTGTCTATCTCCGACTGACGGTTGGCGGTCACACCTTCGCGCTTTGCACTCTCTACGGTCCCCAGAAGAAACGTAGGGCGCGGATTGAACTCTTTTATCCTCTGACCTACTACTTCGATGCTCACCTTGAAGCCCGGCGCCGCTACGAACAGACCGTCGCACAGATTCCTGGGTTTAGTGTTCACAAGTCGGGCGCCCGGATCCCAATGAGCGAGGAGTTTACGGCCAAGGAGGCTAGAAGCCTGCTGAAAGTCCTACACCGCTTGGCTGAGGATGTACACATTGAGCTATGACCCCACAGCCCGCAACCTGCAACCCACCTCAAGCTTCAACATGTACGAGTTGCATAGGCTGACGGAGGAGAAGATTGCGGCGGTGGAGGCAACGGTCTGACAACGGATGGGAATCGGACAAACGGATGACAGTACGCGCCGTCGCGTGCTTATCCGCTTATCCGATTGGCCGGAGGCATCCGTTGACAGTTGCTCACGGCTGCGAAGGGGCTTCAGTGTCCTCAGTGATTCAGCGAGCGCGCAGATTGATGGGCTAGTGTATGAGTTGCGACCAACGGGCGATCTCCGCATGCGCGTGCCCTGGTCAAGATCATCGGTGAGTGACCTCGTGAAGATTGGCGCCGTCTAACTATCTGGTTCAGCTTGTCGCCGTCAAGCAGCCAGTGCAAGTTGAGTGGACTCGTTGCCAGCAAAGCCCAACAAGGTGAGGCCACTGTGCTCAAGTTCCACACCCATCCACGCATCCCGCCCGCGGAGTACGTCATCTACGCCTAGAGTAGACCCTCCCGCAGGTTGTGGGTAGGTTTGAAATCGATTTGTTTCAAAGAACGGAACTAAGCATTAAAGGAGGTGAAGTATGCGTATCCTACTGATTGGCCAAGCGGCATTTGGGGCAAAGGTTTTAGAGCGTCTGTTGGAAAGGGAAAAAAACGTAGTGGCAGTTTATGCTCCGCCGGATAGACCGGGGGGCTGGACTGATCCGCTCAAGGATATGGCGGTATCCAAAGAGATTAAGGTTTTTCAACCAGTAACATACAAAGATGATCGTGTTTTTGCCGAGTACAAGGCGCTCCAGCCTGATCTGACCGTAATGGCGTTTGTCACTGATATTATTCCGGCGCGCTTTTTTAGAGTCCCTACTCTCGGGACAATCAATTATCATCCCTCCATTCTTCCTCGCCATCGTGGCGCCAGTGCCATTAACTGGGCTGTAATCATGGGAGATACCCGAACCGGACTCACTATTTTCTGGCCGGACGCTGGTATAGATACCGGGCCTATTCTCCTTCAGAAAGAGATCGACATCGGTCCGGATGACACCACCGCTTCCCTCTATTATAACTACCTTTTTCCCATGGGGGTTGATGCAATTCTCGAATCGATCGACCTTATCAAAGCAGACAAGGCTCCAAAAATACCCCAGGATGAAGCAGGTGCCACCTATGAACCTCCCTGCGATGACCGAGTTGCAGGCATTGATTGGGACAAGCCGGTTAGGGAACTCTACAATTTGGTGCGCGGCTGTGACCCTCAACCCGGCGCATTTGCTTTATTGAAAGGTAAAAAGGTTCGTTTCTATGGAGCAAAGCTGATCGAGGAGAGTACCGCTAAAGCTCCAGGAACGATTCTTGCCATTGACGATAAAGGGATTCACGTAGCCGTTTCAGGAGCAAAGCTCGTGGTAGGCAAAATCAGGCCGGCTAAAGGTAGAAAAGTACCTGCGGCCGAATTTGCGGCTGAACAGGGGCTGAGCGCCGGAGACGTGTTCGATAAATGATACCAGCAATGAGCAAGAGTTTTTATGAGCGCACTCAAGAAAGCAGACCAACGGAGGATCAAGGGGTACTTTCAGGAACGAGAGCCTAAATCGTCGGATTTCGAGGATCTTCACCACATCGGATCGATTCCCTACTGTTGCATAGCAATTGTGGAAAAGGACATGTGCTCCATACTCAACCAGATCAGGCGGAACGAGAACGCCCTGCTTGACACAGAGATACATGACATTGCTTTCATAAGAGACTTGTGCAACTAATGCGGCTCTGCGGAAGTGAGCCGAAAGTGCCTCACAAAGGGCCAGCGGGGCGGGAGGTGGGCTGACGGAAGAAGAGATTGGGGTGGTGGAGGCAACAGTCTGTCAACGGATGTGAATCGGATAAACGGATAAGCATGGCATCCGTTTGTCCGCCGTAGGGCCCCCGTCGGAGCGGTCGCCCGCAGGTGCCCACGGGTGCCCACGGGGCATGCAGAGCACATGCAGAGCACATGCAGAGCACGAACTGCCGCCGTCACTTGGGCGGGGATTGGCCGCCTCCGGATGTGCCTCCCCTGTCGTCCCGAGGCAGGGCGTAGCTCCGGAGATGCTACGCGATGGCGAACGGCGGACCTGGCACACGCCCGCTGCACTTGTCCGTTTGTCCGATCCAGTGTCCGTTGTCAGAGAGCCCGTCGTGCGACAGGCTCTTTGCTGGAGAGCTGTCAGGTATACTCTGCAGCCGCTCTTCCAGGTTGCACCACTAGCCCAGCATCTGCCGGGTGAGGCGCATGGCCTCGACTTCCCTCGCTCTCCCTTCCATTTCCAGCTTTTTCCTGGTCCGCTTGAGGGCCTTGGTCGCTTCCGTGCGCACCACTTCGTCCTCGTCTGCCAGAGCATGAACAAGCGGCTCTACTGCCCGCTCGTCTTCGAGCTTGCCCAGGGCATCGACAGTCAGCCGCCGGCGCTCGATGCTTTCCGTGGGCGCCAGACCCCTGATGGTTGGCCGGGCCGCTCGCTCCTCAGGTGCGGGAGCAGGTGCCGGTGCTGCAACAGGAACTGGAGCCGGGGCCAGGCTGGGATAGAGGACATCCTTGATCGCTTCGATGGACTTGCTTCGGGCCAGGGCTCGTGCCTCGTCAATTGCGTCTTTGGTATTCTGCAGAATGCCGATCAGGGAGTGGACGGGCGCCGAGCCCGTTCCGATCACCAGTCCCGTGACGATGATGTCCATGCCCGGGGGGACGAGATCGATGTTCAGCAGCGCGAACATCTTCAACTTGGTCGCAAATGCCAGGAGCAGCCCCATCACAATGCCAAGCGCCAGGGTAGAAGCTCGCTTTGTGCTTACGTAGGGTTCCGATTTCAGCCAGTCCTGCAGGCGCTGCTGGGCATCGTGGAGCAGCTTCTCCACGGCGCGGATCTGAACCGGGTCTCCTTTCATCTTGAGGAGCTGCTCGCGATAGCGCTTTGCCTGCTCCTTGGCCCACTTGACGTATTCACCGCCAAGGTTGGCAAAGCTGCCGAGACTGAGTATAGCACCCTCGATCAGGTTAAAGATGCCCTCTATGCAGCGCTCAATGGCCGTCGCTGCAGCCACGAGGGGCGCTAGAAGCACTGCGATGGAGACATTCGTTGCGCTGCTGCTCACGGTGGTCTCACCATCTTGGGCGTAGGCTATGCCAACCACAGCGAGCGACAGGACGAGCACCCAAATTGTGACCCATATCAGCCGTTTCATGATCATCCTCCTTCAAGTGACGTGTTCGGTTGTTATCAGATAACTCTATGACGCGGTTTTCACTTTTTCGAAGAGCACCTCCTTTCCAGGGGCAAGTGGGCGAAGTAGGCGAAGGATTGAAATCCCTCGCTGATGCTGAGAAGTGCCTCACTCCTGCGTCGCGAGACAGGCCTCACTCCTGCGTCGCGAGACAGGCCTCACTCCTGCGTCGCGAGACACGCCTCACTCCTGCGTCGCGAGACACGGCCCTCAGGCACTGGTTTCTAGCCCTTGATGGGGGCATTGTAGTTCGACGGCAATGGCCAAGGCATTTGGACTGCCTTGACCATCGTGTTTGCGTCAACTGCGGAGAGGATGCCGTTGAGTGCGCAGTATCAACGTTTTCGTACTCTGCGCACCGTAACCCTCTTGCCCCATCCCGCGAAGGAGAACTCAAAATAGCCGCCGTCCTTCAGCTCTTCGGTGGAATGCACCCGACCCCGTTTTCTCAGCTCCCGCAGCGTCTTCCGGTCTGGGACGCCGGGGTAGGTGCCTTTGTAGGTGGAGACAACGGCGTGGCGGAGCTTGCCATCCGACGCCCGCTGTGATCTCTTCCCTGGCAGGATCTTGTCCAGCAGTTTGGCTGGCGGCATTCCGGTATGGCTGCCGTGGTGGCTGGTCTTGAGGAAATGCACCTCCTCGAGCTGCCTGTACTTGTTCATCATCTGCCAGCTTTTCTTCTCCGCGTCGCCTGTGAAGAGCAGTTTCCAGCCGCGCCACTCCAGAAGGAAGACGATGCTGGTGTTGTTCTTGGCCTTGTCGATGGCCAGCAGGTTGTCCAGATACCCTGAGCGGCGCATTTCAACCAGGTTGTAGAAAACGCCAGCGTCCACACCGCCCGGCGGCGTATTGGCCAGCAGGCTGGGCTGCGCGCTGGCTGCCTCACCAGGTCCCGTGGCGGTCATCACGCCCAGCGCCATGGGCCGGAACCGGGGATAGTAATCCGCGGTGTCCTCCTCTGGAGCCCACATCTCGAAGCGTGCCTCGCGGAAGGGATGCTTGCCTTTCAGGGAGTCTTTGGGATGGCCGCGCCTGGGCCGATGGACGTACCAGGTGTTCTTCTTCGGCGCGAGTTGTCGCAGGCGGTCAACGTAGTAAGCGGTGGCGTTGGGGTTGTTGTTCAGCATCAGGGCATAGATGAAGGGATTCTGCTGCTCTGGGGCCGCCGCCAGGAAGCGCCCGATGGCGTCATAGATGCTCGTGGCTTGGTCCAGGGCCTTTTTGGCCTTGCGATGGGCCTTGTAATAGTTGGGTTTGGATGAGCCTGTGAGCCAGGCGTGGCGCACCTTGAGCTTGTCCTTCAGCGCTGCGTCCGGAAAGACTTTCTCGTCTGCGTAGGGCAGGCCCTGCACGTGATCCCAGTGCTCGTGGGTCATCACGTACAGGTCCAGCGGGCGCCCATCCAGCACCTTGAGGATGTCCTTGACCACTGGTGCAAAGACGGCGTCTTCATCCCCGCCGGCCTGGTCGCTTTTGGCGTTCCCAACGTCAATGAGGATGTGACGGGTCACCGTCTTGCCATTGGCAGCCTTGTCGGGCACAGAGATGAGCACCGCGTCGCCGAAGCGGACGTTGTACACGCGCACGCTCAGTTTATCCATGATCACACCTCCCCTACGATGTGCAGCATCCGGGCTGTGCCGTGGAGACGCATCAGGTCGCCCATTGTCCTGGCCTCGATCACCGAGCGCAGCGGTTTGCCGTCGGGGCCGAGCGCCAGATTGCCGAACCGCAGCAGGTCCTGGTCGACCAGGCGATGGAGCATCACGTCGCGGTCCTTCTGCTGGTCGTCCTGCTCTTGTGGCCGATCCCTGCGGTCGGTAGTCAACAGGGCGCGGACCAGCATCGTACCCGTATCTTCATCCTTGCCGAAAACCAGCGTGGTGCCAACGCTGATCTGCCGCCGGCGAGGCAGCCCGGAGCCAACCTCATTAGCTTCTGCAGCATCCCACCACACCTTGAACAGGCACTCCTCCACCGGCACCTTGCCCCTATCGCGGTGATAGTAGAACCTCTTGACCACCAGGCGGGGTTTGATGTGGAAAGTCACTTCGGGGTTGAGCGGAATGCGCAGGAACTCGCGATGGCGGTTGGCGAATTCGTAGGCCGCCCAGTCGCTGTGGATCAGGGTCTCGAGGTCGATGTCCTGTAGTGCCTGGTGCTCGTAGTTCGTCCGTACCTCCAGCGCTTGCCGATTGGGGACCATTTTGCGGCGCAGGAACTCTTCGCGGATCCACTCGCGCTCCTGGGTGTCGTCGGGGTAGGCGGCTTGATCGGCGGCGATGATGGCCCGTCCATAGTCGCTGAAAGAGACCTCGGCGGGCGGAAGGTAGTCCAGAGCGCGGAAGATCAAGCGTTTGAACCACTTGCTCCCCACAGCCAGAGCCTCGCCCGAAGCGGAGAAAAGCGGATCGGGCTTGTCCGCGTAGTTGGGTTTGTGGGCGTACCTGGCTTTGAGCTCCTCGTGAATCTGGGTCATCACTTTGTACAGCGCACCGCTCAGCACCTCGCTGAGGCTGTAGGGCTCGCTGTGATCCGCGTCGTCCAGGGTCTTCTCATTGAACAGGTTGCGCAGGGAGCCGCCCTTGTAGCGGGCCATTCCGAACTGCTCGGCGACCGAGCTGAAGGCGGTAGAGTCCTGGATGGAGCCTCGAGTATGCCGCAGGATGCCCCGTGCCAGGTCGCGGCTGGGGAAGGCCATCAGCACCGCAGTCAGGTCGGCGATGGCCTCGTGCAAGCCCAGGGATTGGGGTGTGATGGCGTCGTAAAGGCGGGGTACGATGCCGTCCAGGATAGCATGGCCCGTCTCATGGGCCACGATGTCGCGGGAGAGGCTGGTATAGATCTTCTCCTTGGGCTTCTCCGGGTTGGGGAAGTAGAAGAGCTGCAGGCTGTGGGAATCGCGCTCGTAGAAGGCGTTGGCCCATTCGCCAGCGCGGGGCACGACCAGCAACTGCGGCGCGTCAAAGGCCCAGGTTACCGGCCGGGCCAGGGTGTCGTCCTCTTCGAACATGTACATGGTGCGGAGTACGGTGCCAAAGGCGTTTACGGCGATAAAGTCGGCGGCGTGCACGTCCTCCTCGTCTGCGATGGCGTATTCGCGGTACCTGCGGCATTCGCTGGCGGGCCGGAAGCGAACGCCAGACGACAGATCGCCGCTGTCGGGGTCAAAGTCGAGCACAGCCACCCGCTTGGCCACCGGGCCGTCGAGGAACGGGCCATCGCGAGCAAACTCGCCCTTCTGCGGATCAATGTAGAAATTCTCGGTGACCCGCTGGCCCTCCTTCAAACTGTACCTGGCGATGGCCGGGTCCTGAACCATCAGCGGAAGTCTGATTTTCATCGCGCCCTCCTCTTGTTGGCACTGCCCTACCAACCGTGTACCTGTTCAAGCTGCTGAGGAAATCTTGGCCCACGCTGCCGTGTCCGACCACTTGCGCCTCTGATGCGCAGGCCCCTTCGGCCCCGTCCGGCCAGGCGCGGGAGGTACCCACAGGTGGCGTTTGAATGGCGCACCCCATCTCCCCCCGAACTGTGTATTCCATAACACATCCCTGATATTGATCGGCTCACCCCAGGGTTGGCCAGTCCCCGGGCCCACGATGCGATCGTTTCCCTTGGCGTGGTCTTTCCAGAACAAGGCGTGTGGGTATGAGCGACGGTGGAAGTAGCTCGCATGAGAACCACAACCCACATAGACCACTGGGTGAGACTCTTGCCAACGCACGGGCCCCTTGCTCTCTCGTAAGTCCTCCACTGTGGCTGCATCTTTGAGCTCGGTCCAGTGCTTCCTGTCTTTCGACAGATGCTGCGAGTACACGACCCAGGCGGGATGGTCTTTATCCTTGAGGAGCACCGCAATCATCTCCCAGTCGCCTTCGTGGTCGTTCAGGCCACCGTGCCATCCCCAGTCGTTGTAGGCGTACAGGAACCAGTACTGAAGGATCAGGAGCCCTGTGCTCTGGCTCGTGTTTACGTGGTAGTAGTAGACGGGGTTGATCTTCTTGTAGACTCTGTATTCATTGATGGCCATCTCGTGCAGCGAAGCACCCACGCCCCTGAGCCCCGACAAGTATACGTGCTCCAACCCAACGGTCCTCCTCAGGGCATCCTCCATCCGTGGGTAGACCTTGAGAGAGGCCAGGTCACGCTGAAGCCGGGTGATGGGGACGGACAGACCCCAACCGGTCTCCAGCTCTGCCTGCAAGTCTTGGTCGTCGATGGCACCTAGCCAGTTCCCGAGCGTGTCCATGTCAACCGGCCGCCGCTCGGCACCCAGCCCGGAGAACTGGCTTTCTACCTTTGGTGCGTCGTCCAGGCCTAGCGTAAGGCGCAGCATCACCTCGTCGCCATGGTAGACAAGCTCGGGCTCATAGCCCTGATCGAACACTTGCATCAGCACCTGGGTACCGTTTGCCTCCCCAGCCACGCATGCCAGGAAGCACTGCTCGGAATCCTTCAATGCCTTGAGGTAGTCCAGTCGAGCTGTGTCGGGAGGCTGCAGCCACCCCCGGCCTCGCCGATACAGGCCGCACTCCTGCACAAAGTGCTCTACTGCCATCGGATAAAAGTTCTCTGCTCGACCTTTCCCATCCTTGCTGAACAGTAGCACGGGCTCGTACGTCTTCACGAGCTTCAGATGCTGGTCATCGCTCATGTTGTCCCCCAAGTCCCTCGGACGCCAGGTTGTTCACACGCTCATCCCCCACGCTCAGCGAATGCGCCAAGCGGCCAGAGGCATGTCCACCTGGCCATGTTTCGCAAGTCAACTCTTGTCCATACCGAAGCACCTATCCGGCCGGCCACGCGCCTGGGCACTGGCCCATCGAGGAACGCGCCATGGCGAGGGAACTCTTCCTTCTGCGGGTCGACGCAAAGCTCTCCGTGACCCGCTTGCCCTCTTCGAAAGTGTGCCGGGCGATGGCCGGATCCTGAACCATCAGCGGAAGTCTGGTGTTCATGAAGCGCACCTTCTGTCTATGGCGATTGAGCTTGTGGTGATGGTGTCCGGGTCATATTGGACCCCTTCACTTCTGTGCAGGTCTAGCAACAGGAAGCAGAAACCTCGTGCTCAGGAGTGAGCCACTGGCGGCAGTCGCACAGTTGGCTGGTTGTCACCATCAGATGTGTGGCAATCAGCGAGACCATTGGTCTACGAAGGAGCGGATCAGCTCTTTCCTGCTGGGCTTCCTCTTTCTGGCTATCCCGCGCCCTATCTCTGCCTCTCCGTGAATCTCGACGTGCAGCTTCTGTCCAAAGATCTTTGGGTCGATCTCCTCAAGTATGTATCTCATAGTCTCACAGTCCCTGTCCCAATAGCCGCTGTGCGCCCCGAGTTTTCGAGTGCTTCTGACGGGGACATCCACGACCGTGCCCAGGTCAATGTCCTCCTTATCCTCTAGCGTGTCAGGAGCCAGATCCCAGTCAGCAACGATGTTGTGCCACGTGATGTCGTTGATCTGCAGTCCCTCAAAGCGATGGCCAGGACGGCGCACTGTGCGACCTATCAGTCCGGTTGTCAGCGAATCCCACAGCTTGCCCAAACTACCAGCCAGCGGGGACAATCCTCTGGACTTGGTCTGTTCTGCAAACCTGTGGCGCAGATCCTCGACCGCCTGGGGATCATCAAGGAGAAACATGAACTTTTTGAGTGGACTCCCAACAGAGAAGAATGTCTTGATACTCTTCCTGTGCTTCTTGGGCAGTGTACGAGCGAGAACCTCGAAAGTGACGATGCTCCCTAGAGAGTGGCCTACAATGTGGATGTTCTCAAACCCCTCCTCGCAGAAGCACTGAACTTGGCCCTCCAGCTTCCGTCTGATGCTGGCAGCTCGCACCAAATCGGATGCAAAGACGCCAGCGTCGCCCACGGCATCTTGCTGGAAATACCTGCTGATCGCGCCAAGCAAGCCGGCGATCGCGTCTCTCCCCGGAAAACCCAGCGGGCACCCTCGCAGCAGCGTTTCCAGACGCAAGACCAGGAATACCCAGCTAGCCACCCCTACGGCGACGATCCCTACGGGCCAGGGGACACGCCGCGTCCAGCCCGCAGGCATTGCGCGTTCCTGCCATATGGCTCGGATGGACACTACAAGAACCACCAGCGCCAACGCTAGAAACGCCACGGGCAGCGCGGCCAGAAGTCGAACCCATATCGGGTATTGGGCAGCGAACAGAAACTCAGCTGCGCTTCGCAGCCTTCCTGGGGCTTGCTCAACCCATGCAGGTGGCAAGGAGAACAGCCGACCCAGCCACCTCAGCAGCGGCCGCAGCACGATGAGGCCCAGGAGAAGCTGCCCAGTGTGCAGCAGCAAGGCAAAGGCTCCCAAGGCGCGCAGCCATGCCTTGTTTTTCCAGGCCATCAGCCTTGTGATCGTCTGCCACAGCCAACGCCATACCTGCAAGGGGGGTTGAGGCTGAAAAGCCTTTTGCCAGTACGCCTCCCTGATCCGAAACACGGCTTTATCGTTCCTCCAGGAGACCTCAACGTAGTTGTCTCCACGTCCCACGTCAAGGTCAGCGCGGCAGGTGAGTTCCTTGGGCGAAGCTATCGCCACGCCCGGCTTGTTTGCCCTGGCCTGCATGGTCTCTATCAGACCTGTAGAAAAGCGGGTGAGCACGTCCAACTTTTCGTGCTGGCCAACACCGTGGATGATGATGATCCCATGTTTCTTCGTCTTTCGTGCCATGCTGTCACCTCCCTGGACAGGCCACTGTGGATGAATCACCAGTCCAGTACTCGTGCCAGGACTACTGCTTCGTGCACCGAAGGTTGCTAAACCTCTTTGGCTCGATTGTCACATGAAAACGACGGCCTGAGTTTGGGAACCTTCGGCGCAGTACTCTGCAGACGTCACGACATCTCGAGCGTCGAACGCTCATGGTATCCCTGACATTATACACTGTTTTTCAAGTGTTGGAGAAGGCTTACCCATATGCCTCAGCTGGACTTTATCCATTTCGAGATTATGGTCAAGGCAGAAGCCATTTCTGGCCGTTTTGGTTCCATGTATTGTGGTGCGCTTAATGATATGCTACTACATGTAACGGCTTGAGACAAATGGACAAAGTCCAGCTCAGAGCTACAACTTGCCTGTCTGCAACGTCACTGCTCGCTAGAACCCAGATGAGAAAGCACTCCCGAGTCTATGACATCCACACAAGCAAACACTCACCCGAAGGTGCCCTGTGCAAGAATGCAACAATGCGCTGAATTGACGAACCCTACTGAATTGAGTATACTTAGTGATGACGGGGCGTAGCGCAGCCTGGCAGCGCACAGCGTTTGGGACGCTGGGGTCGGAGGTTCAAATCCTCTCGCCCCGACAACGACCCGCGGTCGGACGTAGACCGTGGGTGTATGCGGGTGTAGCTCAGTTGGCAGAGCCCCTGCCTTCCAAGCAGGTTGTCACGGGTTCGAGTCCCGTCGCCCGCTCCTTGAGGGGCCCATAGCTCAGCGGTTAGAGCCCCCGGCTCATAACCGGGTTGTCCCTGGTTCGAATCCAGGTGGGCCCACTAGCCGGTTCTTGCCTGAATCAAAGCCTTTCTTTGTAGTCGCCGCTTCAGGCGGCTTTTTTGCTGTTGCCCTTGGCTGTGGTGGGCATCGGCTTGCCGATAGCAGGAACAATTTCTGTCCTGCACTCGTTTGCGGTATAATATGGGGTACGGCCAACAGATGGGCGTTGGCCAATTGGACGACCATCTAGCCAAGTTGAGGGGTATTGTCCCCTTGGCGATAAACTTTTGGAGGGAACTGTGGGATCAAGTTGGTCCAGAAACGGGTTTGTATACCTGTTGCTGATTATTGCTGTCGCTGCTTTGGTCTACTTCAACTTCATCGTGCCGGCCGAAGAATTGCCGACGGTGCCGATCAACAAGGTGGCGAGTGACATAAAGGCCGGTAAAGTGAAGAAGATCACCTTTTCCGGCGATGACCTGACTGTGTGGCTGGCGGAAGGACAGCCAGCCAAAGTACTCTCGCGCAAGGAGCCCGGCGTAGGGCTCACCGAGATGCTGATCGACCTGGGAGTTGCGCCAGAGCAACTGGCCGAAGTTGAGATTATCCCTGAACGTCCGGGGCCCTGGGCGGATCTCGTTCCCATTTTGATCAACTTCCTGCCTCTGTTAGGACTGGGGCTGATTCTGCTCTTTATGCTGCGACAGGCTCAGAGTGGCAACAGCCAGGCGATGTCCTTTGGCAAGAGTCGCGCCCGGCTGGTTACCGGCGACAAGCCCACTGTGACTTTTGACGATGTGGCTGGGATTGAGGAGGCCAAGCAGGAATTACGAGAAGTGGTCGAGTTCTTGAGTGAGCCGGACAAATTCACCAGGCTTGGAGCACGCATTCCCAAGGGTGTCTTGCTGATGGGTGCACCAGGGACCGGCAAGACGTTGCTGGCCCGTGCGGTGGCCGGTGAAGCGGGCGTGCCTTTCTACAGCATCAGTGGCTCGGAATTCGTGGAGATGTTTGTCGGCGTCGGCGCCAGCCGCGTGCGTGATCTCTTCGATCAAGCCAGGCGCAACAGCCCATGCATCGTCTTTGTGGATGAGATTGATGCAGTAGGGCGGCATCGTGGAGCGGGGTTGGGCGGCAGCCACGACGAGCGTGAGCAGACACTCAACCAGATCCTGGTGGAAATGGATGGTTTTGACACTGACACGAGGGTGATCGTGATTGCGGCGTCGAACCGCCCAGACATCCTGGACCCTGCCCTGCTGCGTCCGGGTCGCTTCGACCGGCGCGTCGTATTGGATCGCCCCGACATGAACGGACGCAAGGGCATCCTGGAAGTGCACGTGCGCGGCAAGCCGCTGGCCAAAGACGTCGACCTGATGCTATTGGCCAAGCAGACCCCCGGGTTTACAGGCGCGGACATCGAGAACCTGGTGAACGAGGCGGCGATCCTTGCCGCGCGCCTCGACAAGAAAGCGATCGAGATGGAGGACTTTCAGGAGTCTGTGGAGCGGGTGATCGCCGGTCCAGAGCGCAAGAGCCGCCTGATCAGCGAAGAAGAGAAGAATATCATCGCCTACCACGAGGCTGGACATGCTCTGGTGATGCACCACCTGCCCAAGGCGGATCCTGTGCACAAGGTGTCCATCGTTTCGCGCGGTCTGGCCCTAGGCTACACCCTGCACCTGCCGGAAGATGACCGCTATTTGCAGGCCAGTGCCAAGTTCAAAGACGAGATCGCGGGCCTGTTGGCTGGGCGCGCTTCTGAGGCGTTGGTTTTGGGCGATGTCACCACTGGTGCTGGCAACGACCTCGAGCAGGCCACCAAGCTGGCGCGAGCGATGGTCACGCGGTATGGTATGAGCGACGCGCTGGGTCCGCGTACCTTTGGGCGGAAGGAAGAGCTGATCTTCCTGGGCCGGGAGATTGCAGAACAGAGGGATTACAGCGAAGATGTTGCCCGGCAGATCGATTCCGAGGTAAAGCGCATCATTGGCACAGCTTATGAGCGAGCGACAAAGATCCTGAAGGAGCATCGAGCTAAGCTCGATGAGTTGGCCAAACGTCTGGTCGAGGTAGAGACGCTCGATGGGCCAGAGCTCAAAGCGCTGCTGGCCTAGAACACTGCTTCGTGCACAATTGCTGAACCCCTGTGGCTCGATTGTCACATGAGAACGACTGCCTGAGTTTAGCAATCCCGTCGAGCCATCCCGTCGGTGCGGGACCCTCCGGCTGTTGCCTGCGGCCTTGTCTTCGCCAAGATCTACGACCTTGTCTTCGCCAAGACCTGCGGCGAGAAGGGCATGCAGAGCACGAACTGTTGACGCAGTGCCCTGTAGCTTGTGTTCTATATGCCGGGTGCTGGGGAACGTCTCAGTATCCGGCATCTTTATTGGGAGGGCCGGTGTTTGATGGACTTTTACCAGGTCTGGTTGGTGAGTACGAGACCGAGGTAGTGATGGAGAACAGTGCCCAGCACCTGGGCTGTGGCAGTGGGTCGGTTTTTGCCACGACGGAGATGATTCGCTTGATGGAACGGGCCGCAGTTCGTGCCGTGGATCACCTGTTGCCCGAAGGATACCGCACGGTGGGCATCGGCGTGGACGTACGCCATCTGGCAGCCACTCCTTTAGGCCTGACGGTGCGTGCGCGGGCAGAGTTGCTGGAAGTGAATGGCCGTAAGCTTACTTTTCGTGTGGAAGCTTCTGACGAGATGGAGAAGGTTGGCGAGGGCATTCACCAACGCGCGATCATCGACCTCGCCAAATTCAAGGAGCGTGCAGAAGCCAAGAGCTCTCGTCAGTGATGGCTCGCTTCTGTTGTTTCGTAGTGAGGTAGACTGTCATCGAGCTACATTCAGGCGATGCCGGTGTGTCTTGGTAGTGCGTGGAGAAAGGACTGAGGATGGATAGGCGCAAAATACTCAGCTTGCTGCTCGCCCTTGTTTTTTGTGCCGCCGTAGGGCAGACGGTTTGGGCACAGGACAAGCAGTACTACTGGGAGTTTATCGATGTAGATATCACGGTGCTGGAGAACTCGGACATCCGTATTGTAGAAACACAAAAGTTCGTGTTCACCTGGGGCAGCTTCCACTTTGCCTATCGTGACATTCCCATGGCTCGCCTTGATTCGGTTACAGACGTGAGTGTGAGTGAAGGGGGCATGGAATATCGCCGTGGCAGCAAGGATCCCGGCGCCTTTACCACTTTGCGAGAGGATGGGGATTTTCGCATCACCTGGTACTATCCCTACACCAGCGATGATTCGCGCACCTTCACCATCGCCTATACCGTCAAGGGAGGTTTGCGCTCTTACGAGGGTGGCGATCAGTTGTGGTGGAAGGCTGTGTTCGCGGATAGGAGCTTTCCGGTGCGCTCCTCACGGGTGACGGTGCATCTGCCGCCTGGAATCTGGCGCGAGGACCTCAAGGTAGCTGCCTATTTCACGGATGCTGACGTGGAGATTGTGGATGGGAGCACGGTGGTCTTTACCGCTGGAAACATCCCGGCCGGCCAGGAACTGGAGGTTCGTGTACAGTTCCCGCACGGCATTGTTCAGGGACAGGCTCCAGCTTGGCAGGTGAGGGAGGATCGGCTGGCTGACTATAACGCGCGTTACCGTGGTCTGGCGAACCTTGGGCTCGGCGCGTTGGGGCTCTTGATCCTCATCGCTGGCTTTGTCGGTGCGTACTTGTTATGGTACACACGGGGCCGCGATGTTCCGGTTGGAGTGGTGGCGGACTATCTCGCGGAACCGCCATCTGACCTCCCGCCTGGTCTGGTCGGCACGCTGTTGGATGAGAAAGCAGACATGAAGGACATCGTGGCTACGATTGTGGATCTGGCACGACGGGGCCTTATCAGTATCACGGAAGAGCAAGAACCAGGCTTTCTGGGGATCGGCAAGCGTCGGGACTTTATCTTCGAGTCGCAGGGAACTGGGACAAAGCTGCGCTCCTATGAACGGACATTGCTCAAGCGTTTCTTCCGCGGGCGTCGCACCACAATCCGTCTCTCGGATCTCAAAGAAAAGTTCTACAAGACCATTCCCACACTCAAAGATCAGATGTACCAAGAGGTTGTCCGGGCGGGCTATTTCCCTCGCAGGCCGGACTCGACGCGCAACAGGTACCTGGCCCTGGGTATCAGCGTGTTGGTGGGCGGGTTCGTTCTGGCGATCTGTTCGATGGTGTTTCTGCTCGTATATGTCGACACCGCCTTCTGTCCTGCCGCAGGCATCTTCCTCGTGGGTGCGCTACTGACAATCGTGGGTCAGGTGATGCCGCGCAAGACCAGGGAAGGCGCGCTTGCGGCGGCCCAATGGCGTGCCTTTGAGCGCTATCTGAGGGATATCGAGAAGTACACCGACCTTGAACGTGCGGCAGAGATCTTTGACCAGTACCTGCCCTATGCAATTGCTTTGGGCTTGGAACGCGAGTGGGTGTCCAAGTTCGCCCGCGTAGACGCGCCAGGCCCGACATGGTACCATCCTTATCCGCCGGTGATCGTCTATGGAGGCGGCGGGTCCGGGCGACGCTCCGGTGTGGACCGTGGAATACCAGGCGCCGGTCAAGGTGGAGCGGAGCTACCATCCCTGCAGGGCGCCAGCGACAGCATGATGGGTTCGCTGCAAAGCATGAGTGACGGGCTTTTTAGCATGCTGAATTCCACTTCGAGTACGTTGTCCAGTTCGCCGGGCAGTTCTAGCGGAGGCTTTAGCGGTGGGGGAGGCGGCGGAGGCGGTGGTGGAGGCGGGGGCGGTGGAGGTGCTGGCTAGAGCCAGGCGGAAATGCCCGGCCTGGTCGGGGAACTGGGGCTACAATGCTTCGCGATGACAAACGGACTGCACAGTTGGTATAGTCGATTCAGGCGACAGTCCGAGTTGCCTTTGATCATAATCTCCAAGCCCCACGGACGTCCGTGGGGCTTTCTAGTCCACAGGGTGTATCTCGTAGTGATAACTGGCTGGCTCGGTAGTGCTTGGTGCCACTGCGGTGATGACCAGTATCGCTTTCTTCAAACCATCGTCGAATCCGCCCAGGGTCCAACTTCCGGTTTGTTCTTCACCCTGCCCGGAAGGTGCCAGATCACTGTGCAAGGACAGCCGTTCGATGGTGACCTTGCCTGCGGCCTCCCGTGCTCCTTGGGTTGAGGCGATGCGAATTAACTGGATGATGTATCGCTGTGGCAATGTGTTGTCAGAACGGATGAACCCTTCTGCCAGCCAACCTCCATCCCCTTCCTCGGCGTTATAGAAGTAGCCCAGTTCAGGGATGGCGATATCGTCGATGCACAGGCCTGGGTGATTGACGGCGTCGTCCGTCAGGTACTCGAAGCGGATCCACACCGGCTGCCCGGTGAATGAGGAGAGGTCGAACGTCTCGTGGATCCACTCGGCATCCCCTGCGGTGTCATCGCCCTGGCCGGAAGAGGAGTGGTCTGCGACCGACTTGCCGGTGTATCCTGGTCCGTAGCTGTTGCCGCTCGGGTTTTTCATAGTGGTATACTTGCCGGGCAGTATGTTCCAGGTCTCACCGCCATCGGTGGAAGCTTCGACGTAGGCATAGTCCCACCCTTCCTCGATGTCGTGCCACAGCCAGACGTCCAACGAAGCTTTGCTCAAGCCGCTCAAGTCGAAGGAGCGAGTCAGAGTCATGTTGCTGTTGTCACCGCGGTTTGACCACCATTGATACTGCCCACTGTGCGCCTCATTGCGGATCAGTCGGGTGGTTGCAGGGCTGCTGAAATCCAGGCGCACGTCTTGGCCGGCCGGTTGCAGCTCAATGTAGTCTGCCGCGTATTGGTGCACTGTGCCGTCGCCTTGCGTTGGGTAGCTGGATACGGTGCGTTCGACCTGGACTTGCACATCTAGCCCCTCATACGCATAGGTGATGTGGTCAACATTGCTTTCCCCATCCAGGTAGTTGGCAATCACCCAGTCCGCAAACAGGTCCTGGAAAGACAGGTTGCTCTGGTGCGCCTGCAGCACTGACTCGAAACCGGCAATACCATTCAGCTCATTGGCCACCAACTCGCGGGTCATCTCCGGCCCGAAGCGTTCAGCAAAGTAGGCCAGGAAGAGGAAAGACGCGCCGTAATGTTCCGTTGTGCTGTACGAGTCCCAGGTGGTCAATTGCGTATCGGGATTGTGGGCGAACAGGTTGATCCTGGCCTCTCTGGGGTACCCGCACAGATGCATGGCCAGTTCCGATGCGCCTTCGTTGACCCAGGTGTCCTCGTTGCTATCGGCATACCAGTGTACCATGTGCTGAAACTCGTGCGCCAGGGTGCCATCGTACGAGGCGCTGCCCGGTGGTGCGTGATCTGGGTTGATGTAAAACATCTCTCGTTGGTTGCTGTAAGGCATCACGGCCGTGGGGAATTCGTCGCCGCTGGAGAAGTAGCCCAGGGCTCCTGAAAAGCGTGCGTTGAGGATTGCCAGCCGTGGATCGTTGTCTATGCCGGGGCGCCATTCCGATCCGAAGTAATGCCGTACGGTTGGGTATGACTGTTCCTCAAAAGCCTTTGCAGAACGTTCCAGGGCGTCCTGCTGCACGTTGATGTCATCTTGCACCCAGATATACAGGTGGGGGCTGATGTGACGAAGTGTGGCCTGGACCCGAAAAGCTTCGATGGTGTCCAGGTTCAAGACCCAGAAGCTTTCCTGGTCTCCTAAGGAGTACTGGAGGGGTGAGGCAGGCGTCACCCGGCTTACAGGGTGGCGGAACAGGGCTGTGGGGAATGGTTCTGCAGTGTGCTTGAGACGTCTAGCCAGGTCATAGGGCTCGAGAGGCGGAATGTGCGTGTTGGCCAGCAATGTCTCTGTGTCGAGTCCCGTAGATGTGGGGGCAGCTTCTGCCGTTGGCGTAGGCGTGGATCTGGCACGGCGCAGCCAGAGCAGGGTCGAGGTGCTGCACAGTGCAAATGCTGCACAGAGGAAAAGGACAAGTAGAGCAAAAAGCAGAAAAGCGAACCAGATCCTGCCTGAAGAGCGTGAGGACATGGGTTTGGCTATTCCTTAACAATCTCCAAAGCGCCGCCGCAATTGGGGCACTCGCGCATAGCGCTTTTTATCGCGAATTCGCTGCCGCAGTAGGGGCAGCGCTTGATCGCCTTAGCCGGCATGACACTTCTGAAGATGTACACCCAGTGGTCACCGCGGCGTTCTCGCTGGGTGTCCCCATGCCCACGCAGCTTTTCCAGCGTACCAAGCGCCATGTGCTGGGGGATGCGGAATTCAGCCTGTACCTGCGCGACGGTGACCTCGCCACCCAGTCGCCTGGCCAGATCGACGATGCCGGTGGCCAAAGCTTCAGGGCTGATCTCTGCCAGGCGACGCAAGGTCAGGGCCCCCCAGATCAGCAGCCCGCCTCCCAGTACCAGGAATGCGGCTGCTACGAGAATACGCCCAGGATTGGTCATTGCAGCGATGAGAAAAACGATGCCCAACACCAGCAGGGGCACGGAAGCGATGACTGCTATGATGGCCCCAGATCTCTTCATGATTCTCCCTTCTGTACCGTGCTACTGCCAAGCCTCGGTCGCCCTGGTTAGCGCATCACCCATGTGGTTGAACATCCTCTGTATCGCTGCCTCGCCCAGTCGCTGCGACACAATGTCCCTGATGCGCCGCTCAAACTCCACGGGTTGTGTGCCCAGATACTTCTCGTCCTTAACCTTGGCCTGGAACTCGGGCCAAACGGCGTGGAAAGAGGTAACCGCGGCGGACAGGTTTACGGTGAGCGACGGCAGCTTGTACCTGCGCTGTTCCTCATACACAGTGCTGACGCTGCGGATAAAGCGGTCCATGCCCTCTGCCAGGCCTTTGAGCAGCCCCAGGATTTCGGCCACTGACCTCAGGCTTGTCTCGTATTGGGCCTGGCTGAGCGTGAGCTCGACCAGGGGCTGCAAGTGATCTCTCCACGCTCCCTCGCCGACCGGCAATTCCTGCATGTTGCTCAACAGGTTGAATGTCGCGTTCTGCATGCTCTGCTCATCAATATTGGTGACCAGATAGTCCAGCCTGGCCTGGAGTTGGGAGGTTTCCACGCTGACGACCTGCCACTGGCCCTGAAGGTCAATCTGGGCCTCCTGCAACCTCGTCTTTTCAGCTTGCCACGTCTCGCGCACCTTTCGGATGCCGCTGTTCATCGACCCCAGGTTCTCTGCCAACTGGTCGCACTGTCGGCGCAGGCGGCGGCGCTTGAAGAAGTTGGTCAGCCAACCGATGGGGAACCAACTCAGGTGCTTGAGCTCTGCGTCCAAGTGCTCAATTTCTCTCTCCATTAATGCGCGGCGAGCTTTTAACTCTTCCTCTTGCTGATCGAGTATGGGATTCTGCTCGCGCAAGTAAGCCACCTGGCGTTGCGCCTCCATGATCAGCTTGTCTGCCTTTTGTCGCTTGTCGGCGATGTCACTTTCCAATGTCGCGATTTCTTCCTTGAGCGCTTGGCGTTCAGTTTGCGCCTGGGCTTGGAGAAGCTGCCTCAGTTGCGGTGGCAAGTCCTCGGCCGCTTCGGGCAACAGTTGGGGGGCGTAGGCGGCAATGAGCTTGTTGCGCTCTTCCTGCTGTCGTGTGTACAGTTCGTTGAACTGATACTGGATCTCTTCTATCTCGCGGTAGATGTCGCTGATGCGTTTGCGATTCTGGCGAACGTATTTGTAAAAGTCAGCCAGTTTCATTCTTGTGGCCATTTGCTCTCCTTTGTACGCCTCGCCTCAATCCAACACCGTGGGCTTGGCCCCACAGGCGGCGTTTTGCTTTCCAGACCAGGGTATCCAGCCAGCTAGCGCCTGGCGCAGTGGCGGATAGCTCATCGAATCCACCGTGCGAGTCCCAATAGAGCGGACAAGCGCCACAACAGATGTGGCTCATTTCGCAGTCACGGCACACCGGTGGCATGAACTGTTTGTCACGCCAGTAGTGTGCCTGTCTGGTGTACCACAGGTCGGCGAAAGGATGGTGCAGCAGGTTGCCGATGCCACGCTCGTAGCTGGAGCATGGCAGGAGCTCACCATCAGGTGCGACGGACAGCAGGCCGTCAACACAAGCACACGATTTGGAACCCAGCCCGTGCGCAACGGGGTTGAAGAGGCAATAGGGTACCGGCGAATACCACACCAATTCGGTGCCCCTTTCCTTCGCCCTCTGCTGAACCTGCTCGATCAGCGGCCCGACCTCAGTGTAGGTCACGTCCTCTTCGTCGTGGTGTAGGGCCGTGCCTGTGCTGATGATGACGTTCATCGAGAAGTATTCCGAGTGCAGCTCATCAGCGATATAGTCCACCAGTTCGAGCAGGTGGTCGCGGTTGCTGCGGCAGATGGTAGTGTTGGTATGGGTGTGGATTTTTGCTTCTCTCAGCACATGCACAGCCTGGGTGGTTTTGGCGAACGCGCCTGGGTGGCGCACGATCGCATCATGGAGCTCGGGACTAGGTCCTTCGAGGCTGACCTGTGCCGAGTCCAATCCGGCTGCTTTCAGGGCCATGACGTACTCTGGATCGGCGCAGCGCAGTCCATTGGTGATCAGGTTGACGCGCATCCCTTTGCCTTTGGCGTACGCGACCAGGTCTGGCAGGTCTTGGCGCAGTGTCGGCTCACCGCCGGTGAAGGAGACAGTGGGGCAGTGTGCTTCGTCGAATATGCGGTCAATGATCGTCTTGACCTCTGCAGTGGTCATTTCTGGAACCTGCCGGCCGCGCGTAGGTGACTCTGCGTAGCAGAACACACACTTGTTCTGGCAGCGATAGGTCACAGCAATCTCAGAGAGCACCGGCAAATCTCGTTTGTGCGTGCCGAAGGGGGTCTCCCTGACCAACGGCGCACCGCAGACGTCGTTGCGCAGCAGAGCAGCGATGCTCACCAGCAGCTTGTACAAGTCACCCCGCACGCGTTCCTGGTCCACGCCGTACTCTGCCGCCACCTCTCGGACCACGACGTCCACGTCTGGAGGCGTGCCATTGTTGTACAGCCTGGAAAGGATGGCCACGGCGGTTTTGTTGAGGTGGTGCACGCGGTTGGGGCGCAGGATGAACAGCCCGTCCTCAGGACGGATGTAAATGTAGCTTTTGGTTTGTGCCACCAGTTCAGTGGCGAAAGCTTGCAGGTCGGTCATTGGTCTGTCGATCCGATAGTCCCTTGGCCATTCGACCATCCGACTATCTGACTACTCGACTATCTAGAAGCGGCCTACGCAGGCGCTGTGGCAGGCGCTGTGGCAGGCGCTGTGGCAGACACAGGCGCTGTGGCAGGCGCTGTGGCAGGCATCGTGCACGCAAGCGCTGTGGCAAGCATCGTGCACGCAAGCGCTGTGGCAGGCGCTGTGGCAAGCACTGTGACAGGCATCGTAACCGGGGGCCCCGGCCGGCTCCTGACCGGTCAAACGCGCCCAGCCGGCTTCGAGCCCGGTGGCTACCTGTGAGATCGTTGTCTCAATGCTGCTGCTCATGTCTGAAGCCATTCTCTCGATGGGTGTAACGAGCTCCTCTGCAGCCTGGGCCAACGGCGATGGCCCTCTCTCGACCTCAGGTTCCAGCAGCGTCCTGCGTGGCCGGTAACGATCATGGATCAGGATCCAGGGGATATGGGGTCGGTTCCAGATCGTTGGGCCCCAAGTGGCGGGGCGTGGCTCACGCTCGAATTCCTCCCAGGCCCGGCGAATCTTGCGCTCGTAAGTGTCTTTCGTGGCCTGGGGATCTGCGTTCCAGATCTTGGGCTGCAGCGTGGCGGCTACGGCATTGAGGATGGCAGGTATCTTGCTCTGGTCAATGGTGCCGTCGTCGAGGAGAGCGTCTACCAGGGCTTTTTCGTAGGCGTTCAGTCCCTCATCGGGATTGGTGACCTCCAATTGCAGAGGGTTGCGATTGATGACCGTTAGCACGCCACGGTTCTCCAGCGAGAGGACGATGAGCGCGATGGTACGTGCCGAATTGCCCATGTAGAACGCTGTTTCAATGGCGTTCAGGTCCGGGACAACACCGGGGGTCTCGAATGTTTCGATCTCGATTTCGGGGGGTTCATACACCGATTCCTTCTTGCGCCGCCGCAGGGCAAGTGCGCTCACAAGCGCGACCATCAGGATGACGCCCAAAGCCACACAGAGGAGCAGAGCCTTGGCCGCCGCGGACCAGCCAGCCGCCACTGGCGGGGCTTCTGGTGTCGGTGTGGCTCGGATGGGGATGGGCGTGTCCCTGGTAACTGCAATGGCGGAGGCCCGCAGGAAGAAGGGTGGCTGTATCTTACCACCAGGCGGAATGTTGCGCTGCTCAATGTAGATGGAGAGCCAGTTGTTGCCCGTGGTTGAATCCGGCGTGGGGAAGTAGATCCAACGGTTAAAGGCGCTGAGGTCGCCAACCTTCACGCCAGCTTGGTTCACCAGGCTGTCCGTGACTTGTTCTGGCCTCGTGACGTCAGCCGGTAACCCGATAGGCAAGACGAAGGTGGCCGCCAGCACTTCGATGGGCAGCGACCATTCCCCGGACGCCCAGCCAATCGCGCGATACTCCTCGCCATCTATCGTTGTCGGATCGAAAACGGAGCGATCCACTTCGTAGCGGATGGTGATGAAGTATTGCCCACCGAGCTTGGTCGGGCGGGCGAAGATGGCGGAATACTCGTTGGCCCTGCCGGTGGGCTGCAGGGTTACCTGGAAGCGACCATCTGGACCTTCGCCGAAGGCTTCCACCAGCGTGTGGGGAGATTCCAATGGCGGGAGTTCGCGAATGCGATCGCGGCTATCCTCGCGCTCGATGAAGGTCAGTTCATAGGTTACCTGGAGCCGGCCATCCTGAAGGACATTGATGTAGTACTCCGACTTGTTCAGGGTGACTGGGGCCTGCCCTAGCGCGGGTGTGACGCAGGTGCAGAGCAGGACGAGAAACGCTCCCAGCAAAAGAAACCATCTCTTCATAAACTACCCCTCCTGGGCCATCCTCGGTTATCAATATACCATATCCCGCCCTGGTTTACAAACGGGTGGCAGTTGACAGTTACCGGTTGCCAATTTTCAGTTGGCGGTATGCAGCGGGCAGTAGACAGTTTGGGGTGGGCAGTTGGCGTCGTTCAGTGTGTTTTGCCCACCGTCTCTAGGATTTCCAACGTCTCGCCAGCGCATTTTCCCCACGAGAAGCGGGTGACTTGCTGCAGCCCCCTTTGTACCAACTCCCCGCAGAGTTCATCGTCGTCCAGGAGACGACACAGGGCCTGGACGAGCTGCGCTGTATCATGCGGGTTCACCAGGATGGCAGCGTCCCCAGCCACTTCGGGCAGGGAGCTGACGTTCGAGCAGACCACGGGTGTGCGGCAGGCCATGGCCTCGAGCACAGGGAATCCAAAGCCTTCGTAGAGGCTGGGCAGAACGAAAACGCGCGCTCCGCTGATCAGTGCTGGCAGGTCTTCCTGGGGCACGTAGCCGGTGAAATACACTCGCCCTTCCAATCCCAGTTGGTGTACTTGCGCGAACAGTGGCTCGTACAGCCAACCCTTCTTGCCGGCGATCACCAGGTGCAGGTCATGGCCCTGTTTCACCACGGCAGCGAAAGCATCCAAAAGCCTGGCCAGGTTCTTCCGTGGGTGCAAGGTCCCAACGTATATGACGTACGTGCCAGGGATTGGATAACGTTCCTGAACGGCAGCCAGGCGGCCACCCTCGCGCAGCGCGGCAAAGCTGGGATCATATCCGGGGTAGACGACGCTGATTTTTGCGGATGCTACCTGGCAGTGCTGGATCAGGTCACGTTTGGTCGCTTGGGAATCGGCAATGATGTGCGCAGCGGTACGGGCGTTGTGGGATGTGGACCACTGCAGATACCACCTGGCCCAGCGCGTGTGCGCCTGGGGATAATGCAGGTAACCGAGGTCGTGCACTGTGACCACACTGCGCCGGGGATGCACCAGCGGCAGCACGTGGGCCGGAACAAAGAGCACGCCCGGTGGGCGGGTCGCCATTTCCCAGGACAGCCTGATGTGCGTCCACAGCCGTGGGAAGGGCATCGCCCTGATTTGCACATTCGTCGCCAGGGGGAACAGGTCTGGCGCAGGTGGAATGCTGAAATAGAGGCGGTATGGGTTCTCTCGGTCCAGTGCCAACAGACTGCGGATGAGATACAGCGAATAGTTCTCTGTCCCAGTCCGCTGGGGGTAGGCCGCCCGGCTGGCGTCAATGCCGATCAACATCTCGCCGCATCCCGTCGGGGCAATTCATGAGTCGCCCCTACTACTACATGAATTGCCCCTACAGTGGTGACAATGGCGTTTGTCGCGCCGGCCCCGCGGACGGCGTCGGCGACGGCCTGCGCCTCCTTTGGAGCCACCAGGGCGATCATGTTGCCCCCGCGCCCGGCCCCGCACAGTTTGGCCCCCGTCGCTCCGGCCCCGCGTGCCGCACCGATCAGCTCCTCTAGCTCACGTGATGAGACCTCAATGGCCTCCAGCAATTCCTGGTTTTCGTCCATGAGTTTGCCCAGCGCGGCGATTTCCCCGGCAGCAATCGCTTCTCGGGCGCACTCGACAATGGCGCCGATGTGGTCGAACCAGGCTTCGTACTGGTCCGGGTGCTGCTCCCATCCACGGCGGACATCGCCCACCGCGATTTTGGTGGGGCTGGCGATCCCCGTGTCGCCGATCACCAGCCAGAATGGCTGCCCCACGTGCAGTGTTTCGATTGGCTTTCCTTTGACGAAGTAGACCGGCTGTTCAAATGCCACCACTGTGTTGTCGATGCCGCTCGGCGTGCCGTGGTGGATGATCTCGGTTGGGTACACCAGGTCGGAAACCTCGCGGGGGGTAGGTGCGCGTCCGAGGTGCTGCGCCAGGGCACGGACGATGGCCGTGGCGATCGCTGCTCCGCTGCCCAGGCCGCGGGCGATGGGCACTGTAGAGGACACCGTCAGCGTGAGGTCCGGGATGGTCTCGATTCCAAGCCACTCCAGGGTGTGCCGTACGGTGGCCTCCAGCGGGTAGGCCGGGTCGTCGGTTGAGACTGCTGTGCCGATGCCGTGCTCTAGGTTCAGATCCTGGGCGCGGATGAGCAAGCCGTGGCCGCTGGGCGCGTCCTGTACAACCGCGCAGGCGCGCACCTGGGTCACAGGCACGGCAATCGCGGGCCGGCCGTAGACTACGGCGTGTTCGCCGAACAGGATGGCTTTCCCTGGAGCGTAGGCAGTGGTCAAGGCGTCCCCTTTCTAAGGTTGGGATGGCCACATGATGATACCTCATGACTGTAGCCGCGTCAAAGTCATGCCTCTGCTACAGCAACGCAGAATATTGCCCATCAGGTGCGCATATGGTAAGATGTGTCACGAAGCACAGATGTCTTTGATTGTTCTGGATCGGAACCTGATCAATACAGCCCAGGGAGATGAAGCCCAGCGTCATAGAGGTGGTCAGATAGAAGTGTATACCTATTCAGAAGCCAGGCAAGAGTTCGCAACGCTGCTGGAACAGGCAGCCCAAGAGGGAGAGGTCAAGATAAAGCGCAAGGATGGTCGAACCTTCGTGATCAGACCGGAAAAGGAGGTGGCCTCTCCTTTAGATAACGAAGGCATAGACCTAAGCATCACTATGGCTGAAATCGTGCAGCTTGTCCGTGAGGCAAGAAGAACCGTTTATGGATTCAGCGACAAAGCTGACTCGGCCGCCGCCTAACAACTCATGGAGCCGACACGGCTATCGCGCGCGGCAAATCAGCGCGCTTTGGTCAGCGGTGCTCTCCTTCAGCCAAGGCTCTCACGCCAAACTTCGCAGGCAGGAGGATTTCAGTGACCGGAGGAGCTTTTGCTCCGCGGCGCAACGGCGCGATTGCGCTGCTCTTGTTGCTGTTTGTTGCCCTGGGCATGGTCTATAGCATCACCACGCCGCTCTTCGAGACACCAGACGAGCCTGCGCACTATCGGTATGTCAAATGGATAGCGGATGGCAAAGGCCTGCCGCCGCTGTTGGTGTCGGAGGATCAGTGGGAGCAGGGCGAGTTCCATCAACCTCCCCTTTACTACGTGGCGGGGGCGCTGCTCACTTTTCACGTTGACACGGGGGCGGCGGAAGATGTCTGCGAGCGTAACCCCTATGCCGCTTTGGGGGCGCCGCACTCATCAGGCAACAAGAATGCGGTGCTGCATCTGGAGGAGGACCACTTCCCTTATACGGGCGTCAGTCGCGCTGTACATTTTCTGCGCTGGTTTGGGGTCCTTTGTGCGATGGGGACTGTTTACCTCACCTATCGCATCGCTCTAGAGATATTCCCGCAGCACAGGGCGCTTGCTGTGGGGGCGGCGGCTCTGGCAGCGTTTAACCCTCAGTTCATTTTCATCAGCGCGGCAGCCAATAATGACTCTCTGGCCACTTTGCTGGCTACATTGGTGGTCTATCTCTGTCTCGACGTGTCCCGGGGCAGAGGGAGGCGTCAGATGACGCCAGTCGCCCTGGGTATCGTCCTAGGTCTCGCAGTCTTGTCGAAGCTCAGCGGACTGGCGCTAGCGCTCCTGGTTCCCTGTGCGTATTGGCTCTACGCCCGCAGGTTCGGGACGGGGAAGCTGTGGGAGGATTTTGTGCGCCCCATACTGGTTGTCGCTGGCGTCTCGCTGCTGGTTGCTGGTTGGTGGTATGGGCGCAATGCCTTGATCTACCAAGACCCCTTGGGCATGACCTCGTACCATGACATTTTCAGCGTTCATGGGGACCCGCTGTCCCTGGGCCAGTCACTCCAGGTGTTGCTGGAATCGTTCCCTTCCTACTGGGGCGTCTTTGGTTGGATGAACATTGTCGCTGATGAGGGGTTCTACACGTTTTATCGTGTCCTTTTCGCCTTGGCGCTCACTGGCCTGGGGTTGCAGATAATTCGCGCACGCAGAAAAGGCCAGCGGCTTCTCCACGAGCGTTGGGAGGCGGTGGTGATTCTGTGGGTATGGACGCTGATTCTGCTGGGGCTGTTGTTCCAGTGGTCGCGGACGATCACCAGGACGCAGGGACGGCTAATGTTCCCGGCAATCTCGGCGTTGTCTCTTTTTTTGTTCGTTGGATTGTCGGGCTGGCTGCCGCGCCGTTTGGTACGCTGGCTGGCGGGCGGGATGATGGCGGGGTTGTTCGTTGTCGCGCTCAGCGTGCCTTTCCGCTATATCGTGCCCACATACGCACTACCTGAACGCATTGCCCTGGAGGAGGTTCCGCAGGGTCTTGGAAGCCTGGATGTCCATTTTGGGGATGAATTGCTCCTGTTGAGCTATGCTCTACCTCAGGACGGCGCACGCGCCGGCGAACAACTACATCTGCGGCTCTTTTGGCTGGCTCGCCAAAGGATGTGCGAGGATTATACCTTCTACGTGCATCTGCTGGGACGTGACGGTGTGCGCCTGGGAGGCGTGGATACCTACCCTGGTGGCGGCCTTTATCCCACCCGGTTGTGGGTGCCGGGCGAGGTTGTGGTTGAGGATTATGACATCGACGTCCTGTCAGATGCCGAAGGGCCTGGGCCGGGCATTGTGCGTGTGGGGGTATACCAGATGCCGGGGTTCAAGCAACTCCCTGTTCTCGATGGCCAGGGTCGCCAGATCGACGCCGGTCCCGAGATTGCTCGCTTGCGCATCGCTCCGGCCCAGGTTCCCCACTACCAGCCGCAATACCCAATGCAGGTCAACTTTGGGCACAAGATTTCGCTCACCGGCTATGATTTCTCTCCCGCGTCACCCGTGCCGGGAGATATCTGGGAAATCACGCTGTATTGGGATGCTTTGTCTCGCATGGAGGAGGATTACACCATCTTCATGCACCTACTTGATCAGGCGGGGGAGCGGGTGGCGCAGTTGGATGAGCCACCGCTGAGTGGGGAGTATCCGACGCATTTATGGGGCGCGCAAGACCTGGTTAAGGATGCCCATCTGCTGGTACTGCCGTCGGAGCTGCCGGCGGGCAAGTATCAACTGAGGATTGGCTTCTATCGGCTTGAGACGGGGGAGCGTCTGGATGTTATCGGCGCTGACCCTCCTGCGAATTGGGTATTGCTAGGCCCCATCCATATTGGTGATCGTGCCGTTGGGGATTGAGCAGGAAGCGCAAGCCCGGGACGCTGGACATAGATGGCATGGGTCGGCAGAATGCAGACCTTGACAGATTGAGAGAAATGGAGAAAACAAACGAGCCGCCTGCTGCGTGAGGAAGAGCGTGCAGAACGAGTGCTGACGATCCTTGATTCCATAACGGCCTCACTGCAGAGTGTTGAGGGCCGCAGGAGCGACGCATTCAAGGCCCTACGAAAAGGCCTGTGCTTGAAATGTGTATGTCATCAGATGTACCTTAGAAGTACAAATCCCCTTGGATCTCTTTGGATCGAAACCTGATCGCGGCAGCCAAGGAGATGAAGGCTAATGTCATAGAGGTGGTCAAATGGAAGTGTATACTTATACAGAAGCCGGGCAGAAGCTTGCAACACTGCTGGAACAGGCAGCTAAAGAGGGAGGGGTCAAGATCAAGCGCAAAGACGGGCAAACGTCTGTGATCAGGCCAGAAGAGAAGGTGGCATCCCCTTTGGACGTTGAAGGCATGGACTTGGGCATCACTGACATGAGATCGTGCAGTTCATCCGCGAAGGGAGAAAGACCGTTTACGAGCCCAGCTCCGCCAATACTGACCAGATCACCCAACCAGACCCGCAATCGACTGAGTTTCTGGTCCTTGAACAACAGCCAGCACATTGGCCTCAATTGACGCGGGCCTGAAGGAGGCAACATTGCTCGACGAGGAAGCCAGAGGAACGCAACAGGAGCACGTGTTCGAGCGCACCGTGCATCTGAACTACCTGCTCTTCTTGCCGCAGGAGTATGGCAAAGACCCCGGTGTGAGATGGCCGCTGATCCTCTTCCTGCACGGCTCGGCGGCACGAGGCGATGATCTGGAGCTAGTCAAGTGGTACAGTTCCAAGATCGTGGAACGGCAGCCAGACTTCCAGTTCATCGCCCTGTCTCCGCAGTGTCCAAGCGGCACAGTCTGGTTGAATCATCACCTGACACTGAAAGCGCTGCTGGATCAGGTTGTGTTGCAGTATGCGGTGGATGCGGACCGTATCTACCTCACCGGGTTGAGCATGGGGGGCACTGGGACCTGGAGCCTGGCCTTGGACTCTCCGGAGCTCTTCGCAGCCATCGCGCCCATTTGCGGTATGGGCTTCCCTCAGTGGGTCCGAGCGATAAAGGATGTGCCTGTGTGGACCTTTCACGGGGCCGATGATCCAGTTGTCCCGCTGGAAGAGAGCCAACGGATGGTTGAGGCGCTGAGAGCCTGTGGTGGCAACGTGCGCTTCACCGTCTATCCAGGTGTGGGGCACGACTCCTGGACGCAGACCTATGACAACCCAGAGCTGTATGAGTGGTTCTTGCAGCACAGGCGGGACTGAACGAACAGGAGGAACAACATGGAGGTTCGGGATCTGCTTTTTGACAACCGCATTCTCTACCTCTCCCGAAACGATCTGGTCACTGTTGGTTTGCTGGACTATGCGGCCATAGTGGAGGATGTGCGTCGAGGGCTCTGTATGCACGCTCGGAGGGAAACGATCTGCAACAAGCTAGCCCTCGACTTTGATGTAGACAAGGATTGGAAGGTCTGTGCCCTGGTCGGCGTGGTAGGGCCCTACGCCGGGGTCAAGTGGCTGGGCGCCAACGAGGACAATCGGGCGTTGGGGCTTCCGCGCTCCAGCTCGATCATCGCCCTCAATGACCGCAAGACGGGGAAGGTGCTCTGCGTGATGGATGGCACGCTGATCTCTGCGCTGCGCACCGGGGCCTACGGCGCACTGGTCACCGAAGTGCTGGGGCCGGCAGAGCCGACCTGTGTGGGTTTCCTCGGCGCAGGGGTGATATCCCGCTGCGTGCTACTCTGTATGGCGGCTGTGGTGCGGGATCGCATCCACCGGGTGCTGGTCCACTCCCGCACGCGCAAGAGCCGAGAAAAGTTCGCCCGGCTGATGGGCGAGGTGACAGGGCTCGACGTCGAGCCGGCCGACAGCCTGGGGGAAATGGTGCGGCAATCGGGGATCACGGTTTCGGCGACCACAGCAATGACCCCACTGATCAAGCTTGCCGACGTCCGCCCCGCCTCTACCCACATTCACCTGGGAGGATGGGAGGACGAAAAGGCCTACGTGGTGGAGTGTGCACGTGCCTCCAACAAGATTGTGTGCGACGACACCGAGATGGTTCTACATCGCAACACCCAGACGGTGGCTTACGCCTACCACGATGGGCTCATTGGCCGGGACGACTTCTACGGTGACTTGGGCGACATCCTGCTCGGGGCCAAGCCCGGACGGGAAGGCGATGAGTTGATCTACTTCAACGCTGTCGGGCTGCCAGTGTTGGATGTCGCCGTCGCCAGTCGTCTCTTCGAGAGGGCGTTGAAGGAGAATATGGGCGTGTTGCTGGGCTCACAGACCCCGCACTGGATTCTCACTGGCGAGCCGACGTCTGGTCAGCGGAAGTAGTGTGCCCCTGTCGGGCGCTTCGGACTGTCCGATCTGAGGTGTCGCACAAGAGAAATGGCAAGAGTAGATCGTTACCGAGAGACACTGAGAACGCTCGAGGACTGGGATTCCTACCTACTGCAGGAATCCGGCCTGCCCGGCCCAAGAGCCAACATCGAGCTGGCCCGCGCCGTTGCTGAGGAAGGTGATGAGGCGCTTTTCAGACGTTACCTCTCGTTTGATGCGCAGCGAGCTCCAACCAACTCGCCAGAGGAGTTCCTGGCCTGCTGTGGCCTGCTTGGCCTGGGCAGACTGCTCGCTGAGGACAACAGAGAGGTTCTGACGATATTGCACCGTCACGCCTCCGATCCACGCTGGCGCATCCGTGAGGCAGTGGTCATGGCCCTGCAGCGCCTTGGGCAGGTGGACATGGATACATTGCTGCAAGAGATGGAGCGGTGGAGCCAGGGGAACCTGCTGGAGAAGCGGGCCGCAGCGGCTGCCCTGTGTGAGCCAAGCCTGCTGCGTGAGGAAGAGCATGCAGGACAGGTGCTGAGGATCCTTGATTCCATAACGGCCTCATTGCAGAGTGTTGAGGACCGCGGGAGCGACGCATTCAAGGCCCTACGAAAAGGCCTGGGCTATTGCTGGAGCGTTGCCGTCGCTGCTCTGCCAGAGACAGGCAAGAAGATGATGGAGAAATGGTTGGCCTGCGATGACCGAGATGTGCGCTGGATCATGGAGCAGAACTTGAAGAAGAAACGGTTAGTGCGGATGGACGAGGAGTGGGTGGCTGCGTGGAGGATAGAGATCGATGCTTTGTGAAGTCTAGGGATCTCGCCTGTCAAACGTGCCCAACCAATTCCTCGGTTTGACTCCGCACTCGGATCACCTTACAATCTTGATTAGTGAGACATCATTGCCTGGCTGGGGCACTCTGTGTACTTTGAGGTCATTGGCGAAATCACCAACGTCGAAACGATTGCAGTAGGCGGCTCTATTCGCGAATTGGCTCGCTTGCGAAAGGTGTATGGTGCTGGCCGTTGGAGGAAGCGCAAGGGAGTTGCTATGGTACGTCTTCACGACGGTACAGCATGCAAGGCTGAAGTGCATTGGTATGAAGCGCACGGTGTAGGCAGGAGAGAATTCAAGCTCAAGAGCATCCTGGATGAGTGACTATATGGAAACGAATAACTTGGAAGCACAATTTGTCATCTGCGTGAGCAACGACGGCTATGCGGCCTCGCTGGAAGTGCGAAAGGTCTACCGATTGATACCTGACGCTCGAGCTGCTGAACGTAGCCTGATCCGAGTGATTGACGAGTCAGGTGAAGACTACCTGTATCCAGCGAGGTATTTCATTCCCATTGAGTTACCGCAAGCGGTCGTAAAAGTCCTCTCGCTGGCTGCGTAGACCGGTGGGGGTGTGCCGTGATGGCTATCGCTCACCTGTAAGCAAGGGACCGGTCTTGGAAACTACCATGAGGCCACGTAGCAAGCATCCGATTCGTCTGGGTGCCGGGATGTGCTCGAGCAGTGTAGCTCCCGCGGGTGACCATCTCCACGGGCATGCCTATGTGCACGTCGTCGCTGTCCACATTAGTGAGCTGGGCAGCCCGAGTGGGTCTCACAACCAACTCCGCCCGCACAACCAACCACACACACCAGAACTCCGAACAGCCCTGCGCTGAGCCGCGTTTGCACGAACGAGAGGTCAGCCGGGCCTTTGTGGAGACACAGTGCCGCCGCTCGGCTTTCGCGCACGCACGTGCAGGAAGTAGGCCACCACCTGGGCATCCTGGATATCAGGGCACTCGCTTACTGTCTGATCGCTCGGGCGTGGTTCCTCAACACGCTCCAGCAGGAAACCCTTCTCAATCAGCAGATTCAGCCATTGACTGATCGTTCGCGTGAACCGTGGAACTTTGAACTTGGGTAGGCCTTCCCTGACCGCTGGCGGCGTGGCGCCAAAGAGCCACTCCATAACATCCCCTTCAAGGTTTCGGAAGTAGTCACCAACTTCTATGGCATACGTCAGCCCCTTCTCATCACGCAGATTTCGGCGGTGCGGTGTGTCGTAGCACGGATGGCTTATCGAGAACTGCAGAAAACCTCCAGGCCTCAAGACGCGGTACGCCTCGGCAAGAACACAACCTGTCTCCGCAATGTCCATAAAGCTCATGAACCCTGTGGCGAAGTCAAAGGTTGAATTGGCAAACGGCAACTCCACGGCGCTGGCCACCAGGTAGCGTATGCCCAACGGCTCCCGTTCTTCCAATTGTTTGGCGTGCTGACAAAAGACCTCCGAGATGTCGATGGCGGTCACTCGGGCTCCACGTTCGGCCAGTAACCTGGTGTTGTGACCCTCCCCACAGCCGATATCCAGCCCGGTAAGCCCATCTATACCTGGCAGCATCCTGAAGAAGGCTGGCGTGTTGAGGTAATCGCGGTAGACATCGTACCCGGCTCTCGCAAGCTGGGTCCATGTTTCGGCATTCTCGTTCCAGTAGCGTCTGACTTCCTGGTGATCCATTCCAGCCTCGATCTTCGCCCCGGCTAACGGCCCAGAGTCCAGTGGCCGCGCGCTAGCGCAATCGGGTGCATGCGCTTGTTCGGCGGCGTCGCCGCGGTCATACTACTTGCGTTTGCCAGCCGCATACGGCTTGCCGGGATTAGTGTCAGTAACTTCGCGCTTCGGTTTCACCAGTGCCATTTCATGCTGACATTTCCACTTGTCGTCTGGCCTTATGCCTTGGCTGGACCGTCTTGTTCGGTGCGATCTAGGATGTTGATACGTAGAGTAGGAATCTTATGTTTCATCGGTAGGTATTTCAAATTGTTGACTGCGTTCAAGCGTGTAGCGGAAAGTCCAGTGTTTCGTGCAGATTGCCCGACTGTGCGTCGTGTGGCCATGCCAAGGCTCGTTCTGTCAACGCTGCCCACCGCTCACCAAGTAACTCCTGCGCCCACCGTGCTGCGACTGGTTTCGAGGCGACGGTGCCATGCTGGAGAGTATAGAGCATCCGACACATCGTGAGGATAGCGTAGGCACGATACCCGGGACTGTGCAACCGAGCGGGATCGTGGAGCATGGGTGCCCACCATCCGTGTAGAACTTCCAGCACAGCCCGACGTAATTCGTTTGGAAGAACTGGGTCAATCAACGTTTGTGGGGCCGGTCCCGCCAGCACCACGCCATGTTCTCGCAGAATGTGGCGTTGAATAATCCAGTCGCTATCGTGCTGCTAGACGCCAAGAGTCCCACCACCCGTATCAATGTGCGGATGCAGGGCATGGGTTGGGTCGCAGCGGCGGAGGGCGTGCTGCGGAATGTAGGAGCCTTCTAACTCCGTCGCCCACATCGAGCCGCTGGCAGCAGTGCGTGCATGCATCGCTTCCAAAGCCGGAAGCATCTCGTCTGGAAGCTCATTGGCGGTGACAACGACAAAATCAATATCACTCTTGTGGGGAGCGAAATCACCGATGGCAAGTGAACCATACAGATACATGCCGACAAAGTGATTTCCCAAAATGGTCTGCACGCTCGATAATAACTCGTGGAGCAAGGCGTTGACGTCGGGGTATGGCGTAGGATGAGTAACGTGGGCTGACATTGAGCACCATCCTTGAACACGAGCAGCTTCCCTGCTTGCTAGTCCTAGAATATCACAATCCGTGCTGGTGTAGTGTTCACTATAAAGGGTATGCATGGGTCGCTGCCTAACGGACAAAGCTCAGCCACCGGGCAGCCCGGTGAGGGCTCCACCCTCGTCAGGATTTCGCCGGGCTGCCTGGTCGGCTGCCGCGAGTGGTTGGGCGGCAACGCCGTTGCTACACTAAAGCTGTGCACGCACTGTGTTCACGATGCGACGAATGGTCTCGACGACTAGCCCTGGTTCATCACCTGGGATGTTGTGACCGCTCTTCGTCGCGATCTGATGTACACCATTCGTCGAAAGATGCGCCAAATCACGCTGCACATCAAGCCACGCAGCATCAAGTTTCGCGGCAAGATCAGAGGGCAGCGCCGGACAGTCACACCGTATAGAAGTGCCTCGACTCAATACAACCACTGGCGTGCTGCCCAACCCCCTCACCACGCTCGCCTCTTTCACTTCTCTGAGGCTCGCCTCGAAGTTGATCCCTTCCGGATGCGTCCCGGAATCAATCGTCGTCAGCCATTCTCGAAGCTGGCGCACCGCGTCAGTTTCTTCATCCGGTGGCGGCAAGATGCTGGCGGAACGGGCGATCTGGTCGGGATGTGTCGAATCGATTAGAACCATGCCGGCCACATCGTGGAGATGATGGGCAGCGAAAAGACGCACAACGAGGCCACCGAATGAGTGGCCGACAAGCACATACGGACCTGCAACCGGCGCATTAGCCAGAAGTGCAGCCAAATCGGCAGCCATGTCGTTTGCCGTTCGCGGCTTTGGCGCCGGGTCACTACGGCCTCGGTTGGCCCGATCGTACGCACAGGCATGGGTGAATGTGGCTACGGTGTCGCGTACAGATGACCACGTATCGTTTATTCCCCCAGAACCTGCTTCCATCACCACCGTCGGTTCACCATTTCCACGACACTCAATGTAGAGCCTGCGGCCACCAACGTCAACCAGACCAGAGCAATCGCTATCGGCGGAGATGCTTTGTGCAGTGTTCATCCTCTTCGCTCCAAACTGGCAACCATCATCCGGTACCATTAGCAGATGTCGCGTATAACACAGGACGTTGTGCATCCCTTCCTTGAGAAGAACAGCGCGGTGCCGATGAACGCCCAGACTACACAGGCTGCCAACAGCACGATCTGGAGGTAGGCAAGAGCTTGAGCGCCTGTTGTTGGTGCAAGAACAATCCAGGTGTTGGGTGCTTCTACTGCTCGGTGCATGGATTGCTAAGCTCAGATTATCGAATCCTCACATGAAAAGGGGCGTCTGAGTTTAGTGATTGAACGCAGTACCCTGTAAGATGTGGATTTTCTACCTGACGTCTTGTAGAACGGGGCGGAACTTGTAGCCGTACACGATCAGGCCGTTCTCGCCCTCTTCTTTGATCTTGCGGGTGACCATCTCCACCGGCATGCCGATGTGCACATCCTCGTTGTCTACGTCGGTGAGCTGTGCTGTCACCAACGGGCCTTCGTCCAGCTTGATCAGGGCCACGGTGTAGGGTTGGTATTCTACGTAGCCTGCTGGGGCGTCGTAGACAGTTGAGAAGGAATACACCTGGCCCGTGCCGCGAAAGGGTGCACATCCTGGCCCGCTTCTGTGCAGTGCGGGCAGACGTCGCGTGGCGGGAAGATGGCCTTGCCGCAGACACGGCAGGTCTCGCCGATCAGTCCGTAGCGGGTCTTCTCTGTTCTCCAGTACCTTGGTACATTCATGACTTATCGAACCTCCTCACAGGTTGCCATGCTGCACTAGACAAAGTCTGCATGGTCGCTTATACTCCCAGAATATGGGTGATGGCCGTGGCGCCGCTGCCACCAAGGCTCTGGGCCATGCCCAGATGGCACCCAATCTGGTTGGCGCCAGCCTCACCCCTCAATTGCGTCACCAATTCAACGATCTGATAAACACCGCTCGCGCCCAAGGGATTCCCCCGCGCTTTCAGGCCGCCCATGGTGCTGATGGGAATGCGCCCTTGCAGCGCGATCTCCCCTTCCTGGGCCAGGTGGGTGCCTTTCCCCCGCTCAGCAAAACCACAGGCTTCCAATGACAGTGCAGCCATGATGGTGAATGCGTCGTGCAGTTCGAACAGGTCTATGTGACCTGGCCCCACCCCCGCTTGCTGGTACGCCCTTTGCGCTGACAGATAGGCCGCCTGCAAAAACAACGGATCCTTCCGGTCGTGCACCGCCAGCCGATCCGTCGCAACAGTAGCCGCCCGGATGCGAACTGGTTTGCTGCCGAACTCGCTGGCCGTCTCACTGGGGCACAATACAACCGCCGCTGCCCCATCGCATAACGGCGCGGCATCGAACATGCTCACGGGATCCGCTACCATTCCCGCCTTGGCATACGCCTCGGCGGAGATCGGCCTTTGGTACATGGCATACGGGTTGTTTGCCCCGTTGGCGTGCGCGTTCACTGCAAAGGGCGCGAAATCCTGGCGCTGCACGCCAAACTCGTGCGTGTAGCGGTGCATCATCAGCCCTGCAATCGCGGGCATCGATAGGCCCTGCAATGCCTCGTTCTCGGCATCCATGCCTGAACTCCAGGCGGCGTTGGCCGTCTCTGCATCGGCATCGGTCATCTTCTCCACGCCGCACACCAGCACCACATCCTGTGCGCCGCTGGCGACGGCCAGGTAGCCCATGCGCACGGCGGCAGCGCCGGAGGCGTCGGCAGCCTCCACCCTCAGGGCCTCGATGTTGCCCAGGCCGGCCCAGTCGGCGATCAACGCGCCCAGGTGCTGCTGCGCTGTCAGCTCGCCCGAGAGCATGTTGCCCACGTACAGAGCGTCCACCCTCTCCAGGTTGGCGTCTTGCAGTGCTGCTTTGATGGCGTCCACTGCCAGGTCGCGCAGTGAGCGCTGCCAGTGCTCACCGGCTTTGGTTTGTCCGATGCCTACGATGCTGACTTTACGCAAGAGATGGTTGTCCTCTAGGTCGTATATGCCTCGTAGTGGCCGCGTCAGGAGCGACTGCCTCGCCACAGAACCCGCGAGATGCGAGCAGAGTCGTCACAACGGACCGTCACTAGTGCATTTGCAGTTTTCTGCGGTAGCGGGCGTACAGCGCATAGTCGATTGGCTTGCGGCGGGCGATGTACGCCTGTGTGCTAGGGGCCAACTTCTGTCGCTCCATAATCAGGTTGGTCACCACAAAAGAGAAAGCGTCGCTGCCAGCGCCAGAGCCAAATGAGGCCAGCAGGATGCGGTCGCCAGGCTTGGCTTCATCCAGGATGGCCGCAAGCCCAAGCATGGATGAACCGGCGTAGGTGTTGCCCACCTGGGGTGAAAGCAGCCCGGTTTCGGTCTGTTCCTTGCTAAAGCCCAACATCCTGGCGGCTCGTTGCGGGAACTTGACATTGGGTTGATGAAAAACCGCCGCCGTGAAATCAGTAGGCGTACAGCCCAGCTCAGCGAGCAGGGCCTTGACTGCGTTGGTGATGTGCTTGAAGTAGGCTGGTTGGCCAGTGAAACGACCGCCGTGCTCCGGGTAATGCTGATAAGCGCGCCGGAAAAAGTCTGGCGTATCGGTCACGTAGGAATACGCGCCCTCGAGATAAGCCAGGCTCTGCTCGCGGGGGCCGACAATGTAAGCAGCACCTCCTGCTGCTGCGGTGTACTCCAGCGCATCTCCTGGACGGGCCTGGGCAGTATCCATGCCGATGGCCAGGGCATAGTCGGCCATCTCCGAGCCTACCAGGGCGATAGCTGCCTGCAGCGCTTCTGTGCCCGCTTTGCAGGCGAACTCCAAATCCGCCGCGCTGACTTGCGGCGTGGCGCCAATCGCTTCAGCGACGATGGTCGAAGTTGGCTTCACGGCATAGGGATGGGACTCGCTGCCCACCCACACCGCGCGGAGGGCTTCCGGAGAAACGCACCCACGCGCCAGGGCATTGCGCGCAGCCTCGATGGCCATCGTCGCGGTGTCTTCGTCCAGGCCGGGTACCGACTTTTCCTCGACCGGCAAGCCTCCGTGCCCTCCCCGCCACACCCTCCGTACTTCAGAGGCCGGGAGGCGATAGCGCGGCACGTATGCGCCGTAGCCTACAATTCCAACGTCTCTTGCTGGCTTCACGATGCGTCTCTCGATTTGTTCAAGATGGCCTCTGCCCGATCCAGGCGGACCACCTTCTCGTCCAGCATGTCCCGAACCACGCGATCAATCATTTCGCCCTCTGCGCCTGCGGCGATGGCCACCTGGCGGGCGTGCAGCTTCATGTGACCGCGTTGGATACCCTCGCTGGCCAGCGCACGCAGCGCGGCCAGGTTCTGGGCCAGGCCAACGGCGGCCAGGATCTCGGCCAGTTCGCGGGCCGTTTGCACTCCGAGCAGCTTCAGCGCTGCTTTGGCGGCAGGATGCACTCTGGTCGCTCCACCGATGATGCCCACGGCCAGCGGCAGCTCCAGCGTACCCACCAGATTGCCTTCCCTGTCCAAGTTCCATGTGCTCAGTGAAGTGTAGCGGCCACTGCGCGCGGCGTAGCTGTGTGCTCCGGCTTCGATAGCACGCCAGTCGTTGCCCGTGGCGATGACCACCGCGTCGATGCCATTCATGATGCCTTTGTTGTGCGTAGCCGCCCGGTACCGATCCGCCACCGCAAAAGCCCAGGCTTCGACAATGCCTTGTGCAACCTCCTCGCCACTGAACTCGCCGTGTTCCAGCGAGGAAACCGGGATGATGCCCTTGGCCCGCGCCAGGCGCCGGTCGGCAAGGTTGGAAAGGATGCGCAGCAGCGTCCGGCCTCCGCTGATCTCCGCCACCAGCGGAGCGACGGCTTCCGCCGCCGTGTTCACGGTGTTGGCGCCCATCGCATCACGCGCATCGTAGATCAGGTGCACTATCAGCATCGGACCGACTGGGCTGCTTTCTACTACGCGTACTTCAAGGTCACGCGCCCCGCCGCCCAGCTTGACGATGACCGGATCCTGCTCGTTGGCCAGCGCCAGGATACGTTCTTTGGCGGCCAGCAACTCAAAGCGCGCGGCCCACGGATCGCTGACGTCCAAAACCTGGATTTGACCGATCATCAGTGGCTCGTCACTGCAAGTTTTGAAACCGCCGCCATCGCGCACCAGACGTGCCGCGAAACTGGCCCCAGCCACGACAGATGGTTCCTCAATAGCCATGGGGATCAAATAGTCCCGGCCGTTGATCAGGAAGTTGGTGGCGATGCCCAATGGCAGGCCAAACACGCCGACGACGTTCTCAATCATGTGCTCGGCCTGTGTCAGGCCGAGGCCGGCGGCCCCGGAAAGGGCTTTTGCTTGCTCCTCTGTCAGGTCGGCGAACTCTTGCAGCAGATCAATGCGCTCTTGAGCGCTGAGCTTGTAGAACCCGGTCAGTCGCGATGATTGTCGCATTACACCTCTGTCTCATTTCTGTCACGCACAAGCAAACAAGCCTACAACCACCTACGGTGTAGGCTTGTTCATCTCTTGCCAACTAGTATAACGCACCAGAGCTGTCAAAAACTATCAGGTTGGTGCCAGGAACAGGGTAGATTTCAAAATCATCACCTTCCCTGAAGTGGAGACGCACTCTCAAGGTCGAAGGCCCTACCGGTTCATAGACATACAGGGTACTGCGTCAATTGCCAAACTCGGGCTCGGTTTCAAAGTGTGTTGGTCAGTTCTTGTGGCAGGATAACCTACTATCGGTAGTTATAGTCGACGTTGCTCGCATACTATCCCTGGTACCGCTAAACTGCCGCATAGCCGACCAACACAATCCGGAACCGAATC
>JAUWJD010000011.1 GCA_030607875.1 Chloroflexota bacterium | reverse complement strand
CAGGAACTCAAGGATGAACTGGGCAAAGCCATCACTCGCTTGCGTCACAAACCTGATAGGATCCAAGGATTCATTCGCCAAGTTCGCTTGGGTGTCTATGTTTAGTTTCATATGTACGGATCAGTAGATACAGCCACTACGAAGCTCGACATCGGATTTCAGCGGACCTGTGACTGTAAGCCTAGCCACATCAACTGCCTTACTGCGAAGGAGTGGTTGAAATGAGTCCCATCTTCTGTGACAAGTTGGGAGATTTCGTAATGACTCTGCTAAGCATGATGAAGCTGATTGCTCATACTATCCAAGCTGCTGTTACGGCCGGAGCACTGGTTGTTGGCGGCGTATGGAGCTATTGGCTCTTTGTGCAGAATAGACAGAGGTACCCACGTGCTGGAATTGTCCATCGTATCACGCACAGACACATCGGAAATGATAAGCTGCTACTACATGTCGGTGTGACCGTTTCCAATCTGGGTAACGTTCTGCTATCACTGATCGCCTTGGAGACTAGGGTCCAACAAGTACTTCCGCTTCCAGACGACGTTCTTGAAGCCATTGACAAGGGCCAGGATCCAGTCCCGGAGGGAAAGACCGAAGTAGCGTGGCCCTTAATAGCCTCACACAAGTCGAAGCTGCAGAAGGGTGAATGCGAGGTTGAGCCGGGCGAAAGCCAGGACATTCATCACGACTTCATACTTCCCGGTGACGTCGAGGTTGTTGAGGTGTACACCTACGTGATGAATGAACAAAAGCGCCGCCGTGAGCTGGCCTGGGAGCTGACCACTCTTTACGATCTGAGTGAACCAGAGGATGCACCTTCTCATATAAACAGGAGCCAGTCAAATGACCAAGAAGCGAGTAGAGAAACAAAGAAAGCCAAAACCTAAACCGCCGGTTGAGGAACAGAGGCGTCCTAAGAAGCGACCGCCCAAGAAGACGCCGAAGGAAGGCAAGTGACTTTAGGTTCGAATGCGTTCGACGCTAGAGCCAGGTAACTATTGAGTCCAAGGGTGGCTGATACGACCCTACCAGGACAAAGGCGCACCCCAATAAACGCGGGCCCTACCTCAACAAGACTCTCGATAGCGTTGTCTGCTCCAGTGAGAGGCTAGCCATCCGCCTGCTGGTCGTGGGCCTCTATGAATTGGCAGATCCCCCACCCTAGGTCCGTAAGTCGGAAGTGCTCTCCCATCACGATGCCACTTCGATCCCGTAACGTCCTTTCGGTGACAAGGTTCTTCTCGATCAGCCCCCTTTCGTGGATTTCCACTAGCTCTGGATAATCCAATGTGGAGGCATCTGCAATGGCCTTCAACCATTCGGTGGCTCCATACCTTGTATGGTTAGGTGCTGTGCCACGTTTTACCAAACCATGCGCGGCAAGAAGGACAATGGCCTCTCCTGAGGAGAGAGCGCGGCATATCTTCATGTATTGCTGTGGAAGGAGGCTCTCACGGGAAGATATGGTTTCTGTGGCAGCGGTTAGGAGAATCTTTTTCAACACACTGAACCGAAGTTGATCTGGACTGTCGTCGTCAAGAAAATCGAGCATTTCCTGAAAACACTCCCGATGCTGCTCAGTCCACATGTAGTCATCTTTGACGCGGCCCTTCTCGCGGTATGCCTCCCATTCTTCCTTCAGCGTCTCGAGAAATCGGCCACTGCGGACCCGCTGAAGAAGATAGCCGATTGAGCGGGTCCAATCTCGGCGTTCAGATGCAGCGATGCCTGTGATGCCTTCTGTGATTTCGATAATAGTCCTGTGAATAATGTCGCCTGTTGTGAGCTGATCTTCCTGATGTGCTGTCAACCTATCTACTCCTGAACCTGGCGGGGATGCCTAACCACGGACTATGCCAAAGCCTCGAGGCTCTCGCTATTCTATGCTGTTTGTGAGCATGTCTAGCATAGCGCAACTTGGCTCGTTCTGCAAACTCGCAACTTGGCGCTCACCTCCCGGGGACGTAAGTTGCCCTGAGGTGACCATGTGCATCGCGGGGCACCAGCGCCTGGAGGGTAGGAGCCGACTCAGTGCCAACCTGCTAGCAGGACCCATCGAGAGGCCCCTAATCGGCATCGTGACAAGATATGGCGAACACGCTGGCTGGCCCGCCAACAATGAGCAAGTGAATCACAATATCGACCGAACTCAGGTTAACGAAAGCCCCTTCTCTACCATCACAGGAAGAGGGGGGCCTTGGAAGAAGCACTACATCTTGTGTCGGAAGCTGGGGGACAGGGATTCGAACCCCGGCTTACTGATTCAGAGTCAGCCGTCCTACCACTAGACGATCCCCCAGCGCGAATGTGATTGTAACACAGGTTGTCCCTGTTGACAAATCAGCAGAGGCAGCTCCTTGAAAGGCATCCTGCTCTGGCACGGGCATGCCGCCCGAGAACTAGGAGGTGAGCATCTCTTGTGCCTGGGCGATGCGCTTCAGCACCTTCTGCCGCCCCAGGATGGCCAGCGTGCCAAAAAGCGGCGGGGCGACCTTCTTGCCAGTAGTAGCAATGCGCAAAGTGCCGAAGAACTGGCGGGCCTTGAGCCCCATCTCCTCCACTTTGTGCCGCAAGGCCGTTTCGATGGACGCCTCATCGAAATCCGGCAGCGAGCTCAGTACCTGCTGCGATTCAGCCAACACCTGTTGCGTCTGCTCCACAGTCATTTTCTTCTGCACCAGCCAGGCCGAGTCGTACTCCAGCTCGTCAATGAAGAAAAGGTCCGTCCAGCTCACCGCATCAGCCAGTTTGACCAGGCGTTCCTGGATCAGGGGAGTGATGCGTCGCACCGTGTCGGCATCGGCATCCAAGCCAGCCCGAGACAAGAAGGGCTGAATGCGCGCAGCCAGGTCATCGATCTCCAGACTGCGAATGTACACGCCGTTCATCCAGTCAAGTTTCTTGTAACTGAACTTGGCAGGGGCGCTGCTGACGTGATCCAGACCGAAATGCTGTATGATCTGCTCGCGGGTCAGGATCTCGGTCTTGTCGTCGTAGGACCAGCCTATCAGCGCCAGCATATTGAACAGCGCTTCCGGCAGGTAGCCTGCCGCGCGGAACTCGCGAATCATCACGTCGTACTCACGGCCATCTGCTCCGACCGTCTTTCGTTTGCTCATCTTGCCCTGGCCGGTGGGGGAGAGGATAACCGGCAGGTGCGCGTACAGCGGCGGGGTCCAGCCAAATGCGCGGTAAAGCAGCATCCGGTGGGGTGTCGTGGGAATCCACTCGTCGGCCCGCAGCACGTGCGAGATTTCCATCAGGTGGTCGTCAACCACCACAGCGAGATGGTAGGTGGGGAAGCCGTCGGATTTGAGCAGTATCAGGTCGTCAAGCTGCTCGTTCTGAACACTGATCTCGCCGCGGATCAGGTCGTGGAAAGAGGTCTGTCCTGTAAGCGGGGCTTTCAGCCGTATCACCGGCACAAGGCCCTGGGCTTCCTTTGCTGCTCTCTGCTGCTCTGTCAGTTCTCTACAGCGACGGTCATAGCCCGGCGACTGCCGGCGCTGTAGCTGCCCCTTGCGCATCTGCTCCAGAGTCTCGGAGCTGCAGTAGCATTTGTAGGCGTCGCCAGAGTCCAGCAGCTTTTGTGCATATTTTGGGTACAGGGCGAGGCGTTGCGACTGGAAATAAGGCCCATATGGCCCTCCTACTTCTGGGCCTTCGTCCCAGTCCAGGCCGAGCCAGCGCATGCCGTCCAGCATATCTGGCACGGCCTCTTCGTGGAAGCGCTTACGGTCGGTGTCTTCGATGCGCAGGATGAACTTGCCCCCATGTCGTCGCGCGAACAGCCAATTGAACAGCAGGCTGCGAGCTGAGCCGAGATGGAAATATCCAGTGGGGCTTGGAGCGAAACGCACCCGAACGTCAGACATCAATACCTCCGACAGTTGTGAACAGTCTGTAGTGGCGACTTGGTCGCTTCCCAACACGGGAAGTCACGACTGAAGTTGCAGCTACAAAGGCCACGCCTCGTCTCAGGCCGTAGTGATGGCTCCAGCCGTTTCCGTGCCTGCCGAGCGTGCACTAATCCCCGAATTCCAGTTTCTTGTGCCGCAGGGCCACGCTCTCTACCAGGCCAATCCCCAGCAGCGTAGCCCAGAGTGAACTGCCACCATAGCTGACCAAAGGCAGTGTCAGGCCAGTTACTGGCAACAGCCCCATGTTCACACCGATGTTGATAAAGCTTTGAAAAAAGATCATCGTCCCCACGCCGCAGGCGATCAGTTGGCCAAAGGAATCGCGGGCCATATGGGCCACACGCAGGATGCGCCAGAGCAAGACCAGAAACAGCACCAATAACCCGATCGAGCCGACAAAGCCTAGTTCTTCAGAGAGCACCGAGAATATGTAATCGGTGTGTCGGACGCGCAGGAAGTAGAGCTGGCTTTGCGTGCCGTGCATAAAGCCCTTGCCGAACAAGCCTCCGGAACCGATGCTGGTCAGAGCCTGGCGCGTGTTGTAATCCATCACCGAGGCGGCGCTGGCAGGGTTCAGGAAGTGATTGACAAAGACAAGGATGCGCTCTTGCATATAGTCCTTGAGTGAGAACCAAATCGCCGGAACAGCGGCACCTGCTGCGATGCCCAGCAGCCCCAGATGCTGCACGCGAATGCCCGCGGCAAAAACCATACCCAGCCAGATGGCGGCAAGCACCAGGGCCGTGCCCAGGTCAGGCTGGCGGTAGATCAGCAAAATGGGCGGGACCATCAGGACTGCAGAGAACAGCAGCCAGCGCAGTTCGTGGCGCTGCTCTTCGTGGTCTGCCAGGTACTTGGCCAGGAACAGGATCAACAGGATCTTGACCAACTCTGAAGGCTGTACGCTCCTGCGCAGGCTCAGCCAACTCTGTGCTCCGTACCCGCTCTGCCCCATAATGGCGACCAGACCCAGGGTACCGATGGCCGAGGCGTAGAGCAGCCACGATGCCATGCCCAGAATCTGGTAGTCTATGGCCGAGGCGAGCAACAGGATGAGCAGACCGCTGGTCCCGAACGTGATCTGCCGGAAGAAGCTGCGTTCGGTCCACTCCGTGCTCTCTTCCGTAGAGATGGTTGCACTGTAGACCAGGGCTATGCCTATAGCAATCAGCAGAATGGTTGCCACTAGCAGGAGGAAGTCAAAGTTCCTCCACATTCTCTTGCTCATGTTGGTGCTCTTGTTCTGCTCAACGCCGGCTCGTTCCCCGCTGGCGAGTGGCTTGGCCCTGGCGAAGACTTGCTACAGGGATGTCAGCCACCAGCCTGGTATGGCCTTCCTCGTGGGACAGATTCAGCTCAATACCCTCACGGTCGACCCAGACGTGTTTAGAGATTACGGTGATGATCTCGTTCTTAATCACGTGCAGTAGCTCGGGCGGAATGCCTGATCGATCGTGAATGAGCACCAGGCGAAGGCGTTGCTTGGCCACCTCCTTGCTGCTTGTGCGTTTGCCGAACAATCTGGAGAAGATATTCATGTTATGCTCTCCTCTGGTGGTGGTCTGCACCGCTCTCGTTTGCGCTCATCTGCACCACGTGTTGAGTCACTCTCAACCGTTCGTGCTCTGCATCTGCTCTGCATGTGCTCTGCATGCCCTGTGGGCACCTGTGGGCACCCGTGGGCACCTGTGGGCGACCGCCGAAGGCAAGGCCGCAGGTCGCGTAGCATCCCGCTCTGCGGGGCGATGGCTTTGACGGGATTGCCAGACCCCTTTGGCTCGACCTTCACATACAAACGATTGCCTGGGTCTAGCAACTAACGCACTATTCAGTAACTCAGGCGCAATACACGTCGAATGCGAGTGAACAGGGTCTCTGGTTCTTCAAAGATGGGCAGAAAGGGAACTTCCTCGCCCAAAAGCCGGTAGGCAATGTTGTGAAAAGCTTGACCGGCTGGCGTTTTTGCCTCGCATGCCAGCGGTATGCCCTGGTTGGTGGCAATGAGGATAGCCTCGTCCTCCGGTACTACCCCCAACAATTCGATGGCCAGGAATTCAATCACATCAAACGTGTCCAGCATGTCACCGCGTCTGACCATGGATGGTTTGATGCGATTGATGATGAGCTGGCTTGATCCCTTTCCGATGCTCTCAATCAGCCCCAGGATGCGATCTGCACTGCGCACCGCCGCGACCTCCGGCGTCGTAACGACCACCAGCTCGTCTGCACCAGCGAGGGCGTTCCTGAAACCAAGTTCGATGCCGGCCGGTGAATCGATCAGCACAAAGTCGTTGTTCTTCTTCAGTTCCTGGCAGATGGCGACCATGTCCTGCGGAGTAACGGCTGTTTTGTCGCGGGTCTGAGAAGCCGGCAGAAGGTGCAGGCTGGAGAAACGCTTGTCACGGATGAGTGCCTGGTACAGATGGCAACGTCCCTCGACTACGTCAACGATATCGTAGATGATGCGATTCTCCATGCCCATCACAATATCCAGGTTGCGCAGGCCGATGTCGGTGTCAATGGCTGTCACGCGGCGTCCCAGCAGTGCTAGCGCGACGGCCAGGTTAGCCGTGACAGTAGTCTTTCCCACGCCGCCCTTTCCCGAAGTGAAGGTAATCGCAATCCCTGGCATTGCCGTGTCGTTCCTTTCTCTGCCTTTGGGCTATTTGCTGGTCCACGGTCTGGCCACGATATGACCGTCCAGCACGGAAGCCACCTCTGGCCCCGTGCTCGCGCTTTCCTTCTCGTCGGGGGATGTTGCAATGTGGCTCCCGATGCGCAACTGGATGGGCCGCAGCTCCAGGGCACACACGATGGCTTCGTCATTGCCCAGCGCTCCTGCGTGCACCATCCCGCGCAATCTACCCCAGACTATGACATCGCCACCGGCTATGACTTGGGCGCCGGGGTTCACATCGCCGATGATCACCACGTGTCCCGGCTGCTTGAGCGATTGTCCCGAGCGCAGCGTGCGGCGCAGCAACAGTCCCTCACTCCATTCTTCCATTGGCACTGGAGTATCTGGATGAGTGGGTATCGGTTCAGGCAGTCCCAGCCTCACCTCAAGTGCCTGTGCTGCCTCCGAGGCCAGCCGGGAGACAGTCTGCAGTGTGGCCAGTTCAATGTCGTGACTTGCCAGGACATGGATGAGCTCTTCCAGTTCTGGCTGGCTGAGGTCCCGCCTGCCTGTGTCCAGGCTGACCTGGCTGCCCCGGAAAAAGGCTTCTGCCTGCGTCAGGCGGGCATCCAATTTCCTCAACAATTGGTGCCAATCCCCTTTACCCAGGGCGATGGACAGCCCTTTGCGCGTCCCCTTGATTCTGATCCTGGCCACCTCAGCTTTGCGGCTGTTGGGCTGGCCACGACGAGAAAACGGCATGATGGGTCTTTGGGTCATAGGCCTAGTCTCCAGGCGGTGGTGCTACAATGTCCTCTCCAACAGGCTGCGGCAGTTCGAAATAGGCTCGCATGATCTTTGCTGCAATAGGCACGGCGACCGCGGCTCCGTTGTGTCCCCCGGACACAAACACCATCAGCGCAATCTCCGGTTGCTCGTACGGAGCAAAGGCTATGAACCAGGCGTGCGCAGGCAGGTTCCCCTCTTCGTCCCGGGGGCCTGGGTATTCGGCTGTGCCAGTCTTGCCAGCGACCGCGACTTCTTTCAGGTTGATACGGTGTGCCGTACCATTAGTTACTGTTGCGCGCATCCCCTGGCGCACGATTTCCAGGTTATGCGCAGAGACTGGGATGTCGTGGATGACCTCGGGCGCCAAGTCCTGTATGATGTAACCCTCAGAGTCAACGATCTGGTAGAGCACCTGTGGCCGATACAATGTGCCGCCATTGGCAACCACAGCAGTGGCATTCAACAACTGCAAGGGTGTGACCAGAACGAACCCCTGGCCGATCACTGCGTTGTACGTGTCGCCGGTCACCCAGGACTGGCCATAGTTCACGCGCTTCCACTTGTCGTCGGGTACGAGACCCGCGCTTTCGCCCGGTAGTGCAATGCCAGTTGGCTCACCGAAACCGAAGGATTGGGCATACGCACCCAGTCTCTCGATGCCCAGCCCGACGAAATCCTCAAAGCCACCGCCGACTTGGTAGAAATAGATATCGCACGATAGAGCAAGGGCATCGATGATGCTCAGTGACCCGTGTCCCCACTCGTACCAGCATTTGAATACCTGAGCTTGCGCGGGGTCATCAGGAAAATACTTGTTGGGCAACAGCAATTCCCCCTTGCACGTGCGGCGAGTCCCAAGGTTGATCACCTCTTCCTCCAGCCCGGCCGCTGCAGCCACAATCTTGAAAGTTGACCCCGGTGGATACTGGCCGCTGACGGCATGGTTTACCAAAGGGCGCTCCGGGTTGTTGCTCAGTTGGCCATAATCCTGGGGCGAGATGCCACCGGCAAAGAGGTTGTTGTCATAGCTGGGCAGGGAGACCATGGCCAGGATTTCCCCGCTCATCGGGTTCATGGCGATCACAACGCCGGCCGTGCAATCGACATGGTGCATGCCCTCTCTCAGCGCTGATTCTGCAGCCTGCTGCAACTCCAGGTCCAGGGTCAGCACCAGGCTATTGCCCGGTTGGGGTGGATCAATGGCCAGTACATTTACCTCGCGTTCGAACGCGTCCACCTCGATATGCTTCATGCCTTTGCGACCCCGCAGTTCCCTTTCGTACGTGGTTTCAACGCCCATCAGGCCAACACGGTCGTTGATGGTATAGTCCTCGTCGGCCTGGTCCAGGTAGTAGTGCACTTGTTCCGCAGGGATGCGCCCAACGTAGCCAAGCCAATGTGACGTGACCGCCCCGGTTGGGTATTGGCGCCTTGGTGTGACCTCCACCACTGCCCCTGGCAGATAAAGATGCTCTTCTTCGATCAGAAAAGCTACGTGTTTGTCCACGTCTTCTTTGATTGGAACTGGAGCGTGTGGGGAAAGTGTATTCGCTTCCAATATCTCTTCGATGCCAGGTTGGGTATCTGCTCCTCCTGTGGAGGCTACCTTGTTGTTGACAGGGATCTCCAGCAGTTGTGACAGTCGGGAGAGGACGATGTGCCTGAGCTCTCCATCTTCTGGCAAGGCGGCAGGCACAATAGAGATGGTGTAGCTGGGAGCGTTCCGTACCAGCAGACGGCCACTGCGGTCGTAGATCACGCCTCTGGGTGCGTCGATGGAGACCAGGCGGAACCGGTTGACGTCCGCCAGTACGCGGTAGTCTTCCGAGCGCACGACCTGCAGTCGCCAGAGCCGGACCACCAGCAGCGAAAATGCGGCCACAATGAGGATCTGTAGCACCAGAACGCGCAGATTGGAGTGGGTCTTTTTCATCTTGTCACTCACTCTGGCCGAAAACGGTGCGCAGGTGCAAACGGCGCAACAACCCATACGCAGGATACATCGCCAGTGCATTCCATGCTATGCTTGGCACGATTACCTGCAAGAATCCCAGTCCCCAGGTGATTGGTCGCCCACAAGCTCGTAGGATGACGAGATAGATGCCGTCGTACAGCACTGTAGCCAGGCTGGCGGCAGCCAGAGGCAGCCAGATTGAATCACGGGCGATACCGTGTTGGCTCCAACTCGCGATCATGCTAGCCAGAGTAAGGGACAGGGTGGCAGCGCCAAAAGGACCGCCGGAAAGCAAGTCCAGTATCAAACCGCTAGCGAGCGCCAGGGGAAAGCCCTGGCTGTTGCCACGAAGCAAGCTCCACGAGACAACCACCAACAGCATCAAATCGGGGGTCACGCCCCACAGAGAAAGCCTGGGCATGACGCTGGTTTGTATCAGGGCTGTTGTGATGAGCAGTCCTGCTGCCAGGTACGGATTGATGGCGCTCCTTTCAGGCTCCTTGTAGTGCCGACTTTGCTGGCATCTCGCAGACTCTGGCGCGGCAGTCGTTCCATTCGTCACTAACTACCGTGCTAGCGGCAGTCTAAGGCGCAAAGCTCTGAATGACCAGAACCATTTCCAGTCGATGGAAGCTGACTGCGGACTGTACCTGCACCTCCTGAAACATGTCCATATCGTTTCGTTTGACCGCTGTGACCTGACCGATCACCCGCCGCTTGGGGAAATTGCCCCCCAGTCCCGATGTGAGGACGATGTCGCCCACCTGCACCGGTTCATTCTGTTCGACATAACGCATCATCAAGCCCCGCTGTCCTTGTCCCTGTACCACACCAGTAGCACGTGAACTCTGGATGAGAGCATTGACTGAGCTTGCCAGGTCGGTGAGCAACATCACTCGTGCGGAGTGGGGATAAGCGGTCGTAATCCTGCCGACCAAACCGCGTGCGGTGACAACCGGCATTCCTATTGCTATGCCGTCCTGAGTGCCGCGGTCAATGATGATATAGTGCAGCAGATTGCTGGGATCTCGGCCGATGACCTCTGCAGCGAGCAACTCGTAGCTGGGATTGGCAATCTTGAACTGCAGTTGCTCCCGCAGGTTTGCGAGCTCGATTTCTGCCTCGCGCAGCCGCACGTTCTCGACCATCAGACGATCCACCGTCTCCTCTAGCTCGCGAACCCGGGCTTGCAGTGAGTTCAGGTGCTTGAGCGTTTGTGCCCAGCCAGTGATCCTGGTGCTGGTCCAATCAAGACTGTATTGCAACGGTGCGAGGGCACTGGCGACGAGGTCTTCCACTGGCTGCAGGTAGCCGGTCGGGCGCAAGAGCGTGATGGCAAGCAGTCCCACGAGCAAGCTCACTGCCGGTGTTACCGAGCGATTGCGCAATACACTCAAGTTGCTACCTCTGGGGCCAGGCTCTAACCATGGATGCCCGTGTCCGCTGACGGTTGGAGACCGTCACGCTGTTGGCTGTGCAGAGAAGTTTCTGCTAGCGCCTGCTTCGCCCCCGCTGAGCCGAGGCCAGTACTTTGGCCAGTCTATCGAGCTGTTCCAGCACGAGCCCCCCACCACGCACGACGCAGGTAACCGGATCGTCTGCTACGTACACGCGCATTTTCGTCTCTTGGGTCAGACGTTCGGTCAGGCCTTGGAGTTGGGCAGTGCCCCCTGCCAAGAAAATGCCCTGCTCCATAAGGTCTGCTATCAGCTCCGGTGGCGTCTCGTCGATGGTTTCTCTGACCGTGGCGACGATAGTATTCAGAGAACGCTCCAGAGCTTCGCGTATTTCGACGCTGCTCACTTCTATCGCCTGGGGCAGGCCGGTGATCAGGTTGCGTCCGTAGATGGTCATCGACTTTTCTTCGGACAACGGGCAGGCCGAGCCGATGGCGATTTTGACCCGTTCGGCCATGCGTTCTCCGATGAGTAGGTTGTACTTCTTCCTAGCGTACAGGGCAATATCCTCATCCATTTCATCGCCAGCGACTCGGATGGAGCGGCTGACCACGATGCCACCCAGGGCAATGACCGCCACTTCTGTTGTGCCGCCGCCGATGTCCACGATCATGCTGCCCACGGACTCTGTAACGGGCAAGCCAGCCCCAATTGCCGCGGCCATGGGCTCTTCAATCAGATACGCTTCACGCGCGCCTGCACTGAGACACGCGTCCCTCACGGCGCGCTTCTCCACCTCGGTCACACCACTGGGAATTCCTACCACCACGCGTGGCCGTGGCAGCGGCATGCGCGTGTGTTCGTGTGCCTTGTTGATGAAATAGTGCAGCATCTTCTCCGTGACATCAAAGTCCGAGATCACGCCATCACGGAGCGGGCGTATGGCTACAATGTTTGCTGGTGTGCGGCCGATCATCTCTTTGGCCTCAGCACCGATAGCTAGTACCCTCTTGGTCTTTTTCTCGATGGCGACGACAGAAGGCTCGTGGATTACTATGCCCTGGCCCTGGACGAGCACAAGGATGGTAGCTGTACCCAGGTCGATGCTCATATCCCGGGAAAACAACCCTAGTAGGGCGTTGAGTGGGCTGAACACGGAATCTCTCCTCTGTTTGTGATTGATGTGCTTGTGTTTCGAGAGCCTGCGCTACTGCTCTCTGCCTGACTTGGCCTCTTCCTCGGCTTCCGCTTCGGGTCCCTCCTCCTCCTCGCCCACAACCTCTACTTCGGCCACTTCTTCTACCTCTACTACTTCCTCGATCTCCTCTCTCGCGGGCGGCAGAATCCTGACCACGATTTCTTCTGCGTCCGTTAGAATCTCGATCGCATCGCTCAGTTTGAGGTCGCTGACCAGAATCGTAGCGTCGATGACGTCCAATCCCGTGATATCAACTTCGATTTGTGGGGGCAGGTCGCCAGGCAAGCACTCGATTTCGATGTTGTCCAACCCCTGGAAGACAAGACCTTCCCCGTCCTGGACCATAGGCGACTCGCCCGTCAAGACGATGGACACTTCTGTGGTGATTCTTTCGGTCATGATGACTTCGTACAGGTCAACGTGCAGCATGGTATGGGTGATCGCGTCTCGCTGCAGTTCGCGCACCAGCACGCGTCTCGGGTCGCGAATGCCCTTTATGTTGAGGGTGATTAGACGGTTCATCCCGGCTTCCTGTACTGCCTGGTACAACGCGCGCTGCTCTATTCTCAAGTTGATGGGCTCGGTATAGTGGCCGTACAGCACGCCTGGCACATATCCTTTGTGCCGCAATTGCTTGACCATCTTGCCGGTAATTTGGCGCTGTTCAGCGTTCAATAGGATCTCTTCCATGGAAGTTCACAATCTCCTTTGTACATCAGTATGACGATGGCATGGGGTGTAGGGTTCAAACCATGTCTTTGTAATGATACACGAGAGGCTATATAATGTCAAAACCTGCAAACCCTGGCGCCAGGGCTGCTGCAAACTCGCTCAGGAGAGCCTGGAGCACGCCCAAGTGCTCGGTATGTGTCATTGCGGACGCAGTGACGCAATCTCCAACCACCGGAAAGAGCAGATTGCTTCGCCCTTCGGGCTCGCAATGACAGACGGCAGTAGCCCAGGGGGCACAGCCAATGCGACAGCCCTGCCCTGGCGGGTGGCGGCTCATACTTGAGCCAAGCCAACTCAGGGACCTGTGCCTTCCCGCCCGCTCTGCCCCTTGTTCATGTAGGCACAAGACCGCGTCAGCAATGGCCACAGCTCAGGTTTACTGCTCATGGACTGAGTTGTATGTGGGCTGTGTGACCATCTCTGTTGTCCGTTTGCCGGTGGGCAGAACCTGTGGTACGATAGTTGAGGGTTTCTAAGGATCAATCGATGAGTCGTATCCTTCCGAACAAAGCCGCGCACCCATATTGGTTCGCCATTGCTTTCCTCTTGTGTTGCCTCTCCCTGTTTGTGTTGGCCCTCTTGGGCTACAGACTTGTCAGCCAGCAGCGGTACGTGCAGCGAGGCGTACTCTACGAACAACTGCCGGCGTTATCGTTGCCCATGGATGGCCTGTACGGGGTTAATGTTTCGTTGGAACAGTATGCATCTGACGAGGAACTGCGCCATACCCTGAGCCTGGTGCGGGCAGGCGGGTTCCGTTGGCTGCGGCAGCATTTTCCCTGGGCAGAGATCGAGCCGCAGCCGGGAACGTATGACTGGGAACCTTGGGATCGCCTGGTTGCAGAAGCCAGCCGGCAAGGACTGGAGCTTGTTGCGGTGCTGGACACCGCTCCAGTGTGGGCGCGCAGCCCGGCGGATCGAGATAACCGTTTTGCTCCACCGCAGTTTGTTACCACTTATGGCCTGTTTGTCCGGGCCTTTGCGCAGCGCTACGGTGGGCGGATCACCTGCTACGAGATCTGGGATCAGCCGAATATCTACCCTCATTGGGGCGCTCGCCCTGTGGATCCTGCCGCCTATGTGCGTCTCCTGAAGGTGGCCGCAGCCGAGCTGCGGGCAGCGGATGCCGATGCCATCGTGCTCAGCGCTGGCCTCGCTCCGAACACCGAGGCGGGTGGGCGCAACATGAGTGAGGAACTGTTCCTGCGCGGCATCTACCAGGCCGGGGGGCGCGGGCTTTTCGACGTGCTCGCGGCCAAGCCGTACGGTTTCTGGAGTGGCCCGGAAGACCGGCGGGTTGATCCGCAGGTGCTGAATCTCTCACGCCTCATTCTGCTGCGCGAGGAGATGGTGCGGCACGGCGATGGGGATATACCCATCTGGGCGGTCGAGTTCGGTTGGAACTCGCTGCCTCAGGACTGGTACGGACAGGCACCACCGTGGGGCACAGATGACATAAGCAAGCAGATGGACCGCACGGTGAAGGCGGTGCAACGCATCCGCCAAGAGTGGTCCTGGCTGGGCGTGTTGTGTTGGGCTGATTGGCAGCCAGCGTTGCCCAATGATGATCCGCACTGGGGTTTTGCATTGCTTGATGCGGATTCTGAGCCCACCGCGTTCTATTGGACCTGGCAGGATGTCGCTTCCACGCCGGTCAGCCAGGTCCAGACAGATCACTCCTCGTACTATTGGCAACTGGCGCTCATCGTTGTGGTCGCGCTGTGCCTGCGGGTCGTGTTGGCGCGCCTGGGCGCATCTGTTCCCTGGGAAGTGTGGGCTCGTCGCCTGGTAGCGCTGTACCGGGGCTGGCCTGAGTGGGTGCAGTGGCTGTTGGTCGGCGGCTCGCTGGCGACGTACTACGTCCTACCCTGGGCGGTGCCCAGTCTGCTGGCACTGGCCTGCGCCGCTGCGCTCATCTTCCTGCGTCTGGACATCGGCCTGGCCTGTTTGGTGTTCTCCATTCCCTTCTTTCTGTACCCCAAGGCCCTCTTCGGCAAGTCGTTCTCCATGGTCGAGACCTTGACCCTGCTGTGTTGTGCGGCGTCGTGGCTGCTGTGGCTGCGCCAGGGAGTGTTCCGTTCTGGTTTGTGCAGTGCTCCAGGGAAGCTGCGACGTTGGTGGAGTGTTTGGCTGCGTTCCCTTACTTCGCTGGACTGGGCGGTGGCTGCCTTTGTACTGCTCGCCGCGCTCTCGCTGCTGGTTTCTGTGAACCGGGGTGTCAGCATCCGCGAGTTCCGCGTCATTATCATCGAGCCTGTGTTGCTCTACTTTGTCCTTCGCCAGGCGCGGCTGGATGACCAGCAACTCATGCGTTTGGCCAATGCCCTTCTGCTGGCAGGACTGGCCGTTGCTGTTTTTGGCCTGTACCAATACTTCATCAGCAGTGACGTGATCGTGGCGGAAGGTGTGCGGCGGATGCGGGGAGTTTATGCTTCGCCGAACAATCTCAGCCTGTTTCTGGGGCGCATCATTCCCCTGGCCCTGGCCGGCCTGTGGATGGGGAGGCCGCCTCGACGCTTCCTGTACGGTCTGGTCCTGCTGGCACTGCTGCTTTGCTTGTTCCTGACCTATTCGCGGGGGGGCTGGTTGCTCAGCTTGCCTGCGGCCTTGCTGACCATTGGGTTGGCACGCGGACGGCGTGCGACTCTGCTGGCAGTGACGATGATTGTTTTATGCATGGTGCTGCTTCTGCCGCTGCTCGGGACACAGCGTATCCTTTCCCTGTTCGATCTTGAGCAGGGCACGACATACCGCCGCCTAAAGCTCTGGCAAGCGGCATTGGCTATGATCCGCGATCATCCACTGACTGGTATCGGTCTGGACAATTTCTTGTATCGCTACCCAGAGTACATTCTGCCAGAAGCATGGCAAGAACCGCATCTTTCTCATCCGCACAACATCATCCTGGACTACTGGACGCGCCTCGGCCTCGGGGGTGTGATGGTCCTGCTGTGGTTGGTAGCGGCGTTCTTCGTCCTGGCCCTGCGCCTGTACCGGCATTTGCCAGATAGCAATGAGCGTGCTATCATTCTGGGCCTGGTTGCCAGCACGACCGCGATGTTGGCACATGGTTTGATCGACAATTCCTACTTCCTGGTGGATTTAGCGTTTATCTTCTTCCTGAGTTTGGGCCTGGTACGGGCCTGGCCGTTAGACTCCCATAAGCAGCAAGAGAAGGAGACCAGCATAAGCAGAGGATCACGATGATGATAGACAAAAGGCGAGTGCGCGTGGACGTGGTGATTCCTGTCTACAATGAGCAGGATGACCTCGAGCCGAGCGTGGCCAAGTTGCGGCAGTTCTTGTTGGACAATGTTGACTATGATTGGTGCATTGTGGTTGCCGACAATGCCTCGCGGGATCGGACGCTGGAGATTGCCAAGGAATTGGCCGAGCGTTACCCTGGGCAGGTGACCTATGTGCACCTGGACCTAAAGGGGCGGGGCCGCGCCCTGCGCAAGGCCTGGACCGAGAGCGACGCCGACATCGTCAGCTACATGGACGTGGATTTGTCCACCGATCTCAGCGCCTTCCCACCGCTGATTGATTCTCTGGTCGACAGCGAATACAACATAGCGATTGGGTCCCGGCTGAAAGAGGGAGCACAGGTGCAGCGAGGTCTGAAGCGCGAGTTTATCTCTCGCACCTACAATCTGATGATTAAGCTGATGTTCAGGAACCGATTCTCTGACGCACAATGTGGCTTTAAGGCAGTCACACGTCGGGTGGTGCGCGAGGTTGTGCCCCTGATTGAGGACCAGGCCTGGTTCTTTGACAGCGAGTTGCTGTTGCTGGGAGAACGTTTGAGCTACAAGATCTTTGAGGTGCCGGTCAAATGGGCGGACGATCCAGACAGCCGGGTCAAGATTGCCAGTACAGCCTGGGAAGACATCAAAGGCCTCTTCCGCGTGCGTTTCAGCAGCGTTGGCAAGAGGCCGTGCTAGGATGGCAGCAATGCGGGTTCTGATCACTGGTGGCGCTGGCTTTCTCGGCTCTCATCTCTGCGATCACTTTCTGAGCGAGGGCCATCAGGTCATCGCGATGGACAATCTGATCACCGGCAGCGTCCGCAACATCGAGCACCTGGCCGGACACGAACATTTTCGCTCCATCAGGCAGGATGTGACCGAGTACCTGTACATCGATGGGCCCGTGGACACGGTGCTGCACTTTGCGTCGCCAGCCAGTCCGATTGACTACCTCGAGTTCCCCATTCAGACGTTGAAGGTCGGTGCAATGGGCACGCACAAGGCTTTGGGCTTGGCCCGGGCTAAGGGTGCGCGGTTCCTCCTGGCCTCGACGTCGGAGGTCTATGGCGACCCCCAGGTGCATCCACAGCCTGAGGACTACTGGGGTCATGTTAATCCCATCGGCCCGCGCGGGGTGTATGATGAGGCCAAACGCTTTGCCGAGGCCATAACCATGGCTTATCAGCGTTGCCATGGCCTGGAGACACGCATCGCGCGCATCTTCAACACCTATGGTCCGCGTATGCGGCTGGATGACGGCCGCGTGGTGCCCAATTTCGTCGGCCAGGCTCTGCGCGGCGAGCCCTTGACGGTGCACGGCGATGGCTCCCAGACGCGCAGTTTCTGCTTCTATTCCGATCTGATCGAGGGCATCTTCCGCTTGTTGTTCTCCGACTATATGCTGCCGCTCAACCTGGGCAACCCGGTGGAGATGAGCATCCTGGATTTTGCTCATACCGTCAACCGCCTGGTTGGGAACCGCGCCGGAATTGTCTACAAACCACTGCCGGTGGACGATCCGAAAGTGCGCCAGCCAGATATTTCGCGTGCCCGCCAGATTCTGGGTTGGGAGCCCAACGTTGACCTGGAAGACGGCTTGCAGCAAACAGTTGCCTGGTTCCGTCGGATTCTTTGTAGCTCATGAGGACGTATTTCGAGCTTGACACAGCGTTGCCATCACAATACAATGGGGATGCCGAACGGCGGGGCGGTGTGAATCGGCACCTGCCAGTTTCAGCAAGGTGAAATCATTCTTACAAGAAGAGGGTTGCCATGAACCGCAAAGCTTTGCACAAGATCAGCTACGGATTGTACGTAGTGACTTCGAAGAAGGGAGACAAACTCAGCGGCCAGATTGCCAATACTGTCTTTCAAACCACCTCAGAGCCGCCTATGATTGCCGTCTGCCTGAACAAGCAGAATCTGACCCATGAATTCGTCCAGGCGAGCGATGTTCTTGCTGTCTCCGTTCTATCGCAGGACACGCCCATGGAGTTCATTGGGCGTTTCGGCTTCAAGTCCGGACGGGACATGAACAAGTTTGAGGGTGTCAATTACAAATTCGGCGTAACCGGTGCGCCCATCGTCCTGGACCATGCCGTGGCTTACGTGGAGGCTGAGATTAAGGCCAGCATGGGCCCTGGGACACACACCCTGTTTAGCGGCGACGTAGTCGCAGCCGAGATTCTTAATCCCGATGCCAAGCCGATGACCTACGCGTACTACCACCAGGTAAAGCGGGGCAAGTCGCCGAAGACTGCACCCACTTACATCGCGGAAGAGGCCGGGAAGAGAGAGCTGCGGAAAGAGGAGCCCAAGGCAAAAGCTCCTGCCATGCAGAAGTGGGTCTGCACCGTCTGCGGGTACATATACGACCCCGCCGCCGGTGATCCGGATGGCGGCATCGAACCCGGCACCGCCTTCGAAGACATCCCTGACGACTGGGAATGTCCGGTGTGCGGTGTCAGCAAGGACGAGTTCGAGCTGGTAGAGTAGGGACTTGCATTCTGTAGTGACGATTTTGCTTGCATCTCGCAGACGCTGGCGAGGCTATCGTTCCAGCAGAGAGTCAGGGATTTCCAATCCCTGGCTGAAACCGAAAGGTGCCTGCAGGCACTGAACTCAAGCGACGTTTCCAGCCCCTGCAGGGCCTTCTCAATCTCAGCCGACTCGATTCGTTGCTGCTGCCGATGCGCGCCATGATACATGTCAGGGACCAGGGAGGTGGTGCCCTATGTGAATTAACGTGAAGCAATAGTAGGGGGGAACAGCGCATGGACTGTGTCGCAACACGGCACAGTTGACGAGGTGGAGGTTCCCTGCCGCGAGGCAGGGCTAACCCACGCACAGCACGTGGGGAAAATCGACAGATCAGCGGAAGCCTCCGGGGAGTGCCACCTCCCCTTTTCCCCTCCAAGTTCAAGCGTCCCCGCAAAGCCCGCAGGTGACTGTCGGGACAAAAGGGGCGCAGTGGCGGGCACCAAGGCTAGCAGGCAAGCTTCTTCCACGTCGAGCCGGGTTTTTCTGAACCTATGTCTTGCTGTCGGCTCATTCTCTGTACAGAGACGCCTGAGCGCCTGCAATGCCTGCTGCCCACTTCTTTCAACAACTTGTACAGGAGGGAAACATGTGTGGTATCGTCGGCTACATCGGGCCCCGTGAGGCATCGACTATTGTGCTTGCAGGCCTGCGGCGCCTGGAATACCGTGGCTATGACTCTGCTGGCCTGGCTCTAATCCAGGACGGGGAATTGGTTCTGCGGCGGAGCGTGGGCAAAATCGAGAACCTGGCCTCACTCCTTGCCCAGCAGCCCGTTGAGGGTCACGTTGGCATAGGGCACACTCGCTGGGCGACGCATGGCGGAATCACCGAGGCCAATGCCCATCCCCACACCGATTGCCGGGGAGAGATCGTCGTCATCCACAACGGCATTGTGGAGAACTACCGCGAGCTCAAGGAGCAACTGCTTGTGGATGGGCACCTCTTTCGCTCGCAAACCGATACCGAGGTCATCGTGCACCTGATCGAGAAGTATCGCCACCGGACGGGAGACCTTGCTGTTGCGGTGCGGTTGACCCTGGCTGAACTAAAGGGCTCCAGCGCAGTGGTTGTTTTGAGCACCCTTGATGCCCAACAGATCGTAGCCGCGCGGGTGGGCAATGCTGGGGGCGTGGTGGTAGGATATGGGCAAGGAGAGATGTTTGTGGCCTCCGACCTACCGGCCATCCTGGAGCATACCCAGCGGGTCAGCTTTTTGGACAGCAAGGAACTGGCGGTGATCAGCGAGAGTGGTGCACGCTTTCTCACTCTGGCCGGTGAGCCGCTGCAAAAAGAGGTGCAGACCATCCCTTGGGATCCGGTGGCGGTAGCCAAAGAGGGCTACAAGCACTTTATGCTCAAAGAGATCGAGGAGCAAGCTCGCTCCGTGACGGACGTCATTCGTGGTCGCCTTGATCTGGAGGCAGCCAAGGTCCACCTGGAGGGGTTGGGTTCCTTTTCTGCCGAACAGTTGCGGACCATCAAACGCATCTACGCGGTTGCCTGCGGCACCGCCTGGCATGCCGCGCTGTGCTCCAAGTTCTTGATCGAGAGGCTGGCCGGCATACCCGTGGAGGTGGACTACGCTTCCGAGTTCCGCTATCGTGATCCCCTGCTGAACCCCGAGGAAGATGTGCTGCTGGTCATCAGCCAATCCGGGGAGACCGTGGATACGCTGGCAGCGATGGAGGAGGCGCGGGATAAGGGGCTGCGCAGCATCAGCATCGTCAACGTCATCGGCAGCCAGGCCGCCCGCCTGGCTGATGCAGTGCTCTACCTGAACGCTGGCCTCGAGATTGGGGTGGCCTCGACCAAAGCTTTCACTTCGATGCTCGTAGCCACGTACCTGCTGGGTGTCTACCTGGGCCAAGAGCGAGGCCTGCTGGAGCGGCCGCAGAGGGAAGACCTGCTGCAGGATCTCATCGAGCTGCCGGGCCTGGTGGATCGGATCCTGGCCAATGGTCATGACTATGAGGCACTGGCTCAGCGCTACTTCAAGCGCCGCGATTTCTTGTACCTGGGCCGTGGTTTGAACTACCCCATTGCCCTGGAGGGGGCTCTCAAACTGAAGGAGATTTCCTACATCCACGCCGAGGGCTATCCCGCTGGTGAGATGAAGCATGGGCCCATTGCCCTGATCGACGAAAACATGCCCGTTGTGGCCATTGCTGTGCGCGATCACGTGCGCGACAAGATGCTGAGTAACATCGAGCAAGTTCGCACGCGTGGTGGCATTGTGATCGCTGTGGCCACCGAGGGGGACCAGGAGATTGCGGACCAGGCCGACCACACCATCTTTGTTCCAGCAGCGGCGCCGCTGCTTGCGCCGGTGCTGACAGTGATACCACTGCAACTCCTGGCCTATCACATTGCCGTGCGGCTGGGCTGTGATGTGGACCAGCCACGCAACCTGGCCAAGTCGGTGACTGTAGAGTAGGGTGCTCTGACCACGGAGACACAGAGGACACAGAGAGCCCAGTCATTGTCTTGGTGTCCTCCGTGCCTCCGTGGTTTTCCGTACTGCCGCGAGCCCCGAGGGGTTTTGGGCCCCCTTCGGAACTGGACATAACCAGAACAGACATCCTGGCCAAAGCGCTGCGCAAAGCTTGCCGCGGTCAAGTGTGCCGGGGAGTCTTGGGCTACTCGCGGCATTGCGCAGCAGGACAACATGTGGTAGAATCATGGTACGTGAGAGCGCTGGTTCAGCGGTGACGTTGATCGCGCAATGTTGCCCAGGAAGCCAAGTGCCTGCATGCCGCTCTTGACGACCAAGACGTATGGCCTTTCCATCCCAGGAGAGCCGGTCTCTCGCACGCGGCTGTGTGCACGCTATGGTAGGACACGGGTACTCATAGCGGTAGCGATGCGCAATGGTCTATGATCAGCAGACAGAGGATAGGTTCATGGCTCGTCACAGAACCCTGATCACATACCTGGCAGCCTACTTCTTCGCCATAGGCACTGCATTTCGCTTCCTGAGTTCGTTTCAGGCCCACCTATTGTTGTGGGCAATAGCCGGCCTCTTGGCGGCCTTTCTTCTGCTGTTGGTGATTGAGCCCTGGCTCACCCGCCGCTCTCGACGGTATACGCATCTCTACCTGGCGGTGCAGACCGGCATCATCTGTGCCCTGTCATTTGTCACTCCCAGGGTGGATTTCTATGGTGTTCTGTTTTTTGCCCTCGCCCTACAGGCTATGCATGTTTTCCCTCCACGAACCGGCTTTCGATGGATAGCTGTCTTCACTGTTGTCGCGGCTGTCTTGATGCTCTATCACTTTGGCTGGGGCGTGGGCTTCCCCTTGGCCTTGATACACACGGTCGCCAATCTCGTGATCGGTTCTTACGTGTTTTTCATTCGCCAGGCTGAAACCGCCCGTGAAGAGAGCCAGAAACTCCTGGCTGAACTCCAGACCGTGCACCAGCAGTTGCAGGTCTATGCGGCTCAGGCGGAGGAACTGGCGGCGGCGGAGGAGCGCAAGCGGGCCGCGGAGGAGCTCGAAGGGACGCGCGCATTTCAGCAAACGATCATTGATGGCGTGGCCGAGCCGATCATGGTGGTCGGCACGGATTACCGGGTAAAGCTGATGAACCGAACGGCGCGCGAGTCCTTGCCCGGAGGCACTGGCGCATCAGAATCTCCGCTGTGCCATCAAGTTTGCTGCCAGCGTGAGATACCTTGCGAGGGCATGGAGCACCCCTGCCCACTGGGACAGGTGCGCGAGTCAGGCCAGCCGGTCACGGTGGTGCACGAACACCACTGGGCAGACGGAGAGCGGCGATTCGTTGAGGTTATTGCCTCGCCGCTGTGGGGGGAGGATGGCACGTTTGAGGGCATCATCGAGTCTATGCGCGACATCACCGAGCGCAAGCGGGCGGAGCAAGCACTGCAGCAGCACACCGAGCGCCTGCGCGCCCGCGGCGCGCAGTTGGCCGATGTGACAGAAGCCGAGCGGCAGCGACTGTCGCGGGAGCTGCACGACCAGGTGGGGCAGAACCTGACCGCTCTGGGCATCAATTTGAATATCATTCGGTCGCAGATGCCTGACGAGACAGCAGCACCAGTGCGCTCCCGCCTGGATGATTCGCTGTCGCTGGTGGAGCAGACGGCCGAGCGAATTCGCGACGTGATGGCCGAGTTGCGGCCGCCAGTGCTAGACGACTATGGGTTGGTGGCCGCGCTGCACTGGTACGGACAGCAGTTCGGGCGGCGGACAGACATCGCCATTGCCGTGCAGGGCGAGGAGCCCGTTCCTCGGCTGGCCGCACGTGTCGAGAACGCCTTGTTCCGCATCGCACAGGAGGCGTTGACCAACGTTGCCAAGCATGCGCAGGCCACACAAGTGACGATGACCGTGGAGGTGGACGGTGGAACCTTCCGCTTGGTCGTTGCCGACGACGGCATCGGCTTCGACCTTGCACATCCGGCTGAGCCCGATGGAGGTTGGGGGTGGGGGCTGCTCAGCATGACCGAGCGCGCCGAGGCAGTTGGCGGCCGTTGCCGCATTGAGTCTGACCCCCGGCGTGGTACGCGGGTCATCGTGGAGGTGGAGCGATGAGCATCAGCGTTTTCCTGGCCGACGACCACGCCGTCGTTCGTGATGGGCTGCGGTTCCTGCTAGAGGCGCAACCCGACATTCAAGTGATCGGCGACGCGGCCAACGGGCGCGACGCGGTGCGCCAGGTGACACAACTCCGCCCCGATGTTGTGATCCTGGACATCGCCATGCGCGAACTGAACGGCATCGAGGCGGCACGGGAAATCGGCCATGTTTGCCCTTCTGCTCAGGTTATCATCCTCTCAATGCACTCCACAACGGAACATGTTTCTAGGGCATTGCAGGCTGGAGCACGTGGCTACGTGTTGAAAGAATCCGCTGGCATCGAGGTAGTCAATGCCGTTCGCGCTGTTCACGCCGGCCGCCGCTACCTGAGCCCCAAGATCTCGGACAGGCTGGTTGACGACTATGTGCTCCGGCGCCAGGCCACCGAGACGGAAGGTCCGCTGGCGCGCCTCAGCCCGCGCGAACGCCAGGTCCTGCAGTTCGTCGTTGAGGGCAAATCGAGCGCCGAGATCGCCGACACCCTCTCCCTTTCCCAAAAGACCGTCGATACTTACCGCAGTCGCCTGATGCACAAGCTGGGCATCAGCGACCTCCCCGGTCTCGTCAAGTTTGCCATCCAGCACGGATTGACGCCGCTGGAATAGCCACATCTCCGATTCCCTACATCAACTGTCAAGGTTTCCCTACATGAATTGTCAGACTTTCCTGACAGACAGATGCTGCAGAATGTGTCAGCCTACACGTGCCGATGCAGGAATGGGCCGCATAACGCTGCGTCTTGGCAGAAGAGGATGTTCTATCCTGGCGACGATTCTAATCGTTGAGGATCACGACGCGGTACGCAGGCCGCTGCGAGATTGGCTGGAGGCAGAGGAATGTGATTCAGCCCTCCAGCTCCGCTGGAATGTTCTGTCAGACCGGCGACTATCGCCAGAGTGCGTGGCATCCATCGGCGTACGCTATCCTTGACCTCAACCAAATCAAACCTGAATTCGCTAACGGTCAAGCTCTAACAGGAAAAGGAGATGAGAAAATGATGACGAACGTTTCAGAAGAAGCTATAACAACACAAGAGAGGAGGTCAACTGTGTTTAAGAAAGCTACTCTGATCCTGGTCCCCCTGTTGATTCTGATGACCTTGCTGGGAGCCGGTCACCTTGCAGCTCAAACCACGTCACCCTCTGATCCGCCCCTCATCCGGTTGCAGGTGGCCACCTTCGACCCATTGGTTGGTGAGCCCGACATCCCTGACGGGCAGCGGCTCACCATTCAGGCCGATCGCCCGACCACCTACCTCGTCCAGTTCACCGGCCCGGTACACAATGAATGGAAGGCCGCCGTGGAAAAGGCCGGCGTGCGTCTCTACGGCTACATCCCCGATTACGCTTTTATCGCCCGCATGGACCCCGCCACGGCGGAGAGCGTGCGGGGCCTCTCCTTCGTCCGTTGGGTCGGCCTCTACCACCCCGCGTACCGCCTGTCGCCCGATCTCTCAGGAACCGCGATCGGCGATTCGGGATCCATCTCCGTGACGGTGCAGACGTTGCCCGGCGCCGACCTGGATGCGCTGGCCGCGCAGGTGGAAGCCTGGGACGGCAAAGTGCAGGGCCGGGCCACCAACGCCATCGCCGGCTACCTGCGGGCGAGTCTGACCACCGACTGGCTGACCGGCCTGGCCGCGCTGGACGGCGTGCTCTGGGTGGAGCCCTACTTCGAGCCGCATCTGCTGAACGACGTGGCCGGTGGCCAGATAATGCGCGCCGGCGAGATACGGAGCGGCATGGGCCTCCGCGGCAGCGGGCAGATCGTGGCTGTGGCCGACACTGGCCTGGACACTGGTGACCTGAATACCCTGCATCCCGACGTGCGGGGGCGGGTAATCCAGACCGACTGCCTGGGCCGCCCCGACCCCTGTGACTGGAGCGACTATGGTGGCCACGGCACCCACGTCGCCGGCTCCGTGCTGGGCGACGGCTCGGTATCTGGCGGCACGTATGCCGGGACCGCTCCCCAGGCCCAACTGGTTTTCCAGAGCGTGGGCGATGCCTTGGGGCGTCTGACTGGCATCCCCGAGGACAAGGGCGACCTGATGCGCGACGCCTACGACTACGGCGCCCGCATCCACACCAACTCCTGGGGCGCCCCCACCGGTCCAGAGGAGAACCCTTATGGCGGCTATAACACTGCCAGCCACCAGGTGGACCAGGCGATGTGGGAGCACAAGGACCAATTCGTGCTCTTTGGCGCCGGCAACGAGGCGACCAACCGCGATGGCGATGGCGTGGTTGACCTCGACTCGGTGCTCTCTCCGGGCACGGCCAAGAACGTGCTCACCGTCGGGGCGTCGGAGAGCGACCGGGGCAGCATCCCCTTCGTCTGGGGTCCCGAATCCAAGTGGGGTGATCCCTGGGGGGAGCCCATCGCCAGCGATAGGAGGGCCGACAACCCCGATGGCATGGCCGCCTTTTCCAGCCGGGGCCCCACCGACGACGGCCGGGTCAAGCCGGATATCGTCGCTCCCGGCACCTTCATTGCCTCTATGCGCACCTATCAGTACGTCTTTGACGACGATATGGAGGGCGATACGAGTGGCTACCTGCAAGCATCCTTCCAGGGCGGCACGGTCTTCTGGCAGCTCCTCACCGATGATCCTCACAGCAGCAGCCACTACCGGAAACAGACGGTGAATGGGACGTACAACGCTGGTGCGACGACCGCCCTCTTCACCCGGCCGATGAACGTCATGCCTGCGGGTGATTTCTTCGACATCTACTTCTGGCACAAGTACACGCTGGGAGGGAACGACCAGGTGCGTGTCGTCCTGCTCGCCCCGGATATCAGTGATCCCGGCCTGTTACGAGCGCGGGCCTTCCCTCTGAACGTTTCCGGCACCCAAGGCACCTACACTACAATGCATCGCCCTTTCAAGGTGAGCACTTTGATCCAGCTAGGGTTCAACCCCACGGAGCTGAGGATTGGCTTTGAAATCTTCAGTCCAGATGCGACCTACAACAGCACCTGGTCGCTAGACGACATCCGCGTGGACGGGTCCGACTGGGGGACGATGAGCAGCGTTGGACTGGCCCAGCCGGGCGAGGCCGTGGACGAGGCCTATGTCATGATGGGCGGCACCAGCATGGCCACGCCCCTCACCGCCGGGGCCGCCGCCCTGGTGCGGGAATGGCTCACCACTATCCGAGACATCGCCGATCCCAGCGCCGCCCTGATGAAGGCGGTATTCATCAACGGCGCTGCCGACATCAGCCCCGGCCAGTACGGCACCGGCGGCAGCCGGGAGATCCCTGCCCTGCGTCCCAACAACGTCACCGGCTGGGGCCGGGTAGACCTGGTTGAGAGCCTCGACCCGCCAGACCCACACAGTCTATGGCTTGAGGATAACACGGCCGGCCTTAGCACCGGCGGCAGCGCCGTGTACACGCTGACCGTGGGCGCTTCCCAGTCGCTGGGCGTGCCAGCGCAGCAAGCAGACGGACAGGGCTGGACCAGCCGCGGCTCCCTCCGCATCACCCTGGGCTGGACCGACTACCCTGCCGAGCCCCTCGCGGCCAAGGCCCTGGTCAACGACCTCGACCTGGAGGTTCTCGCTCCCGACGGCACGCATCACTACGGCAATCGGGATCTCTACCACGGCGGCAACCCGTGCCTGCGGGGCGGGCAATGGGACGCCTGCAACAACATCGAAGGGGTCATCATTCCGAGTGCCTCGGACGGCGCCTACACCGTCATCGTGCGCGGACACAATGTGGCAAGTGGCGGATCACAGCCCTTTGCTCTGGTAGCTTCAGGGGATAACTTGCGGGAGGAGGTCGTGGAGCCGGGACTGGAGACCACCGTCTACCTGCCCATCGTCTTGAAGAATTACGACCCGGATGAACTCCTGCAGAACCGCACCTTTGATACAGGCACCTGGGCACCGTGGCAAACCGTCGGATCGCCCGATCTGACCGATCAAGTGTATCACTCTGCCCGCTGGTCGGCCCGCTTGGCTGGCTATAACTACGCTGTAGACTATGTCTACCAGGAGGTGACGGTGCCCTCCAATGCCACTGAGGTCACGCTGGACTTTTGGTGCAGGGTCTCTGGCAACGATCCAGATCCTGAAGAAGTCTTGTGCTATGAGATTGTCGACAGCGAAATTACCCATGTGTTCGCCGGCGAGTGTCAATCTGTGTATCTTATGCCTGAGAATCAGTGGCTGAACCTCCAGCTTGTGGTCAGTGGTACCGATTTGACGCCACTGTTGGGACAAACGGTGCTGGTGGCCTTCGACGTCTTTACCAACGCGACGAATCCCAGTACCGCCTGGGTGGACGACGTGTCCTTCAAGGTGACCAGGGCCGGCCCCTAGCGCACCACCCTGACCTGGACCGGCTGCTCTGGCGATCCCGCCGCGGCCCCAGCCGGGGGAATTCCCCCGGCTGGGGCCTTTGATCGCCGTCAGCACGGTGCGGCGCTGAGGGTTGGCTCGCACCCCATCCTTTTCTCTCCCTCTCGTTCGACCTGCGCCAACTCCGGCTCCTGCACCGGTCACTGCAGTACTCCGTCCGCCAGCGTAACGGCTCAAGACAACGTTCTGGACGCCGCGCCGCTGGACTCTTGTGCCGCGGGAGCGAGAGTCTGGTAGGGCGTTATCGAGACCAGGGGCTGTGGCGCGGGCGGCTCACTCTGGCTTCACTTCGACACGCTCAGTACAAGCGATACACCGGTTTCGACAGGTGCATCTGCTGCGCGAAGCAAAGTCGAAGGGTGTGTTCTGTCCGCTCCGCTGACGCTCCGGGATGCTGCGCGAAGCAAAGCCGAAGGGCCCAACCCAAGCCGCTGCACTCCAGGGCACTCAGCCGCCGCTCGCCCCGAGCGTGGAAAAGCCCCCCAGTGTGGTTGGTCAAGGTTTCCCTACACCAATTGTCAAGGTTCCCCTACACCAAGTGTCAGACTCTCCCGACAGACAAATGCTGCAGAACGTGGTAAGCTGTCGCTAGCACTGCAAGAGTAAGCCGCAGAGTGCCGCGTCTTGGCGGAAGAGGATGTCGTATGCCAGCAACAATTCTGATCGTCGAGGATCACGACGCCGTACGCAGGTCATTGCGAGCCTGGCTGGAGACAGAGTTTTCCCAGTGTCGCGTGATTGAGGTTGCGAGCGGGGAGGACGCCGTCGCCCTGCTCCGAGTCGAATCGCCACGCCTGGTTGTTTTGGACATCAGCCTGCCAGGGATCAGCGGCATTGAAGCCACACGACAGATCAAGGCCATCTTGCCGTCTGCGCAAGTCGTGATCTTGACCATTCACGAAGGCGATACCTATCGCGCCGAGGCGACAGCAGCTGGCGCGAGCGCCTACGTACCGAAGCGAGTGATGCGAACCGAGCTGATACCCACGCTGGCTGCACTGCTCGCCAACGCCGACGACTGACGATGTACGCTGCTTTCAGACTTATCGGCAGGTTGTCAAAGACAGCAAGAGGGATGAGCAATGAAAGAGTGGTTTGATGATCTGACCATGGAGTATGACCAGCACGAGGATCCGACGCACACAGGTCTGGTCGCCCGCCAAGCTGGGCTGCATGGACTGCAAACAGAGTGCGTGATGCGGGCCTGTCGCTGATTTCGGTCAGCCAAGTCGAACTGAATCTGACAGGGGATGGTACGTAGCAGTTCTGGGGATCAGGCAGTGTGAGATTCTCTAATTGCAGGTTCCTGCACAGGTAGAGGAGGTCTTCCAATGAGACGTAGGGGCGTCAGACGACGTATTCTGGCAAGGGCACTGCTCGCGATTCTGCTGGTTGGCGGCATCGCTGCGGCCATCAAGCTGACTCAGAAAGGCATCAAAAAGATCTAGAAACAGACTGCCAGGTCCGCCGGCGATCTGACCAGGGCGGAATCATTGGCTGCGATGAAGAAGGTGGGAATCAAACGGCTAGAACTCGGCAACGAGAACAAAGCTGAGCTGGAAGGGATTCTGGAGCAGGGGGTTGAGGTGGGTGATCCCACCAAGACCCGAGGGGAGGTGCGTGAGGCGAAGATGTGTCTGGAACGCAGCAAGACCAATGCGACTGAAAGCATCAAGAAAGAGGAGGACAAGAATGAATGGCAAACTACTGATTCTGGGACTCGCACTCTGCGTGGTCACCCTGTTGGCTGGTTGCGACTTGTCGCGCGGGGTCTCCATCACCGGCTCGGGCAACATCGTGACCCGAGAAGAAAACATCACCGGATTCGACAGGATTGACGCGGGCCATGCCTTCCAGGTCGAGGTGCGCCAGGGAGAGACCTACGGTGTGGTGATCCGCATCGACGACAACCTGGAAAAGCACCTCGAGGTGGTCAAGAGAGGCAGCACGCTGCACATTAGCTTCGAGCCGAACCGAGCCTACTTCGTCAGGAATGTCACCCTGCAGGCCGAGATCACCATGCCTGCGCTGACAGGGCTGACTCTGAGCGGCGCCAGCAGCGCTATCATCACCGGATTCACGTCCACAAAGGCCCTTGACGTCGACCTGTCCGGAGCCAGTTCCTTGCGCGGCGATATCAAAGCCGGGAATGCCGGATTTGACGTCTCGGGCGCCAGTCGCGCGACCTTGACTGGTTCTGCGGGTGACGCGACCATCAAGGCTGAGGGGGCGAGCGCCGTCGATCTGTCCGCTTTCGCTGTCGTGGACGCCAACGTTGACGCGAGCGGCGCCAGCCAGGTGACTGTGAACCCCAGTGGCAGGCTGGATGTGGAAGCCAGTGGTGCTTCAGACGTCTACTATCTCGGCAGCCCCACGCTGGGCAGGATGGAGACGTCCGGCGCCTCGGATATCCACCGCAAGTAGCGACGTCGAACCCGGTTGTGTGTGACCTACTGGCATCGCTGGCCTGGCCTGAGTTGCCTACGCCAAGCGCACTGACCAGGTGAACCGCCACGTACGCCGGAGAAAGGAGTGCAGGATAGCGTAACAGAAGGATCTGACACAATCCAGTTCGCGTATCGTATACACGTATTCTACTCAAGGAGGTCGAATCATGCTTACCGATCGGATCATTGGTGCGTTTACTTTCCGCAAGGAGGTCTACGCCGAGGTGGAGAAAGACACCTCATTCCCCACTACCGCCTGGCTCCTGGTCACGGTGGTCGCATTGCTCAACCAGCTCGGGTCCAAAGCACCCCACCCCGGTGTCGAGGAACTCCCTGAGGCCCTCAGTGCCCTCCCGTTCGCGGGCGGTGGGGTTGGAGACTGGCTGGGCGCGTCTGTAGTGGGCACGGTCTTTGCCGTTATCGGCTTCGCCGTAGGTGCGTTCATCGCCAACTGGGTGGCTCGCACGGTCTTTGATGCCGATGTCAGCTTCAACGAATTGGTTCGCACCCTGGGCCTGGCTTACGTCTGGCAGGTCGTGGGACTCCTTGGCGTACTGCGGGTGATATCCCCTACCCTGAGCTGTTTGGCGGCTCCGCGGGGGGTTGCGGCCGCGGTGTTGGGAGTCATCGCCTCGTTTGTAGCCATGAGGGAGGCGCTGGACCTGGACTCGGTGCAGACTATCGCCACCGTCATCCTGTCCTGGGTCGCCAGCGCCTTCATTCACCTGGTCGTTGGCGGCATTGTCCTGAGCGTTTTGGGTTTTGGCGCCTTTGCCTTGAGCCGCATCTTCGGCTAACAGACGCGCGGGTGGGCCCACAGGCAGCTCGAGTGGGGCCATCCGCAATCGGTCCAGGCGCACGCCCTGCGGCTACCTGGCGTCTACGCTGGAAACAGATGGGCTGGCGGTTCCATAGAGAACTGCGTGAACCGCACGCGCCGGCGTCGTGGTGAGCGCTGGGCGAACGGAGGAGCACAACTGGTTGAAGAAACCTATGCAGGGACATTTGTCACCGTCCAGGCCTTGCCGGTCAAATCTGCGGTTGTTGACCTCCAGAAAGGTGGCCGGTCAAGCCAATCTCGTCTCAAGAGCCTCAGGACACTTGGTTTCTGGAGCAACAACCGTAGTTGTTTGGCGCGAGCTTTCCTCCTGGGAGCGATTCCAGGGAGGCGGCTGTTTGTCTCTTGGTGGGTGAGAGGCGTGTGTTGGGGGCACTGGCACCCACCGAACAGCGCATGCAGGAGAAAGGAGGTGTTCATGCTGACTGGCGCCACTAGGTCAAATCTGAGTTGACCCACGATCGATCTTGAACAAGAAGCGAGATACACTCTAGACTCAATAGGAGGTCAATTGTGAACAAGAAACGTATGGCATCTGCAATCTCTGGCGGCATCTTCATTGTCAGCCTGGGCGTTCTGCTCATCACGGGATGGTGGTGGCCTGGCATCATGCTCGCCCTCGGCCTCTCCGGTGGTGCAGAACTGATTTTTCGCGGCAAGATCATGGGAGGGATCGCTACCCTGGCCTTCTTCTGTGGCATCCCCATCGCCATTGCAGTGGCCCAGAGGATCGACATCCCGTGGACCGCTGTTGGCGGGCTGTTTCTGATCGGGGCGGGCGTCATCAGCCTGGTCAAGGTGTTCTTCCTGCGCGAAGACTAGTCGAGCTCAGCCCAAAGCCGTCTCGCTGCAGCAATCATAGAGTGGATGCGGATGTGAAGCATTCGTTTCCACTGAACTCGAATACTGCCTGGCATCGTGCTTAGCCCAAGCGGATGGATAGGGCATGCGCACCAGGGTCCTGTGCGGCCATCCGTCCTGTGAGCGATGCCGCTGTGAGGAGGACAACTGTGACACAGAACATGCAGACCAGCAGCCAGCCGAAGCAGCGCCGCGAGCTCGACGTGATGGGGGCTCTGGTTGTCTTGGGACTGACTCCGTTCCACGCTGCTCAGATCTTCTCCATCGTCGACTTTCACGTCAAGAACCAGCCACCCAGCGACCTGGTGATGCCTTTGCTGGCCTTCGTTGGGCTTTGGGCTATGCCGCTGATGTTTCTTTTTGCCGGAGCCTCCATCTGGTATTCGCTGCGCAAGCGCACCGCCGGTGAGTTCGTGCGCGAGCGGGTCAGACGCCTCGTCGTACCTCTCGTTACGGGTGTGCTGGTCCTCATCCCCATCCAGGTGTACTACCAGTTGAAGGCCGACCCAACGTACCAGGAGAGCTATGCGCAGTTCTTGCGTCGCTTCCTGGACGTCCGGTTCACCCTGGACTTTCCGATGTTCATCACCGGCGCTTCGCCGCACAACCTGTTTACGCCTGGACACCTGTGGTTTCTGGAATACCTGTTTCTATTCACGATGCTTCTGCTGCCGTTCTTCCTGTACGTGCGCGGGCCCTCAGGGCGGAAGCTCGTGGACCGTCTGGCTTCTCTTTGCGCTCGCCGCTGGGCCATCCTTGTGCTTGCCATCCCTGTTGGGCTAGTCGAGGCGGCGCTGATGACCGAGTACGCTGGTTTCTGGAACCGTTATGCTTATGTTCCGTTCATTGTCTACGGTTTCCTGTTCGCAGCCGATGCGAGATTTGGCCAGGCGCTGCAGCGGCACAGGAAGAGCGCTCTTGCGCTGGCGGTGCTTGCCTTCGCCTTCTGGATGGCCGGCTTCATGATGCTCATCGAGGTGGGCCGCGTTGATCCTCGAATTGACTACGGCCCGTGGAGCCTGCTCTTGCGCTTTCTCAAGGGGTTGACTGGCTGGTTGTGGATCGTGGCCATTCTGGGCTGGGCGGGCCGCTCCAGCCAACGAGGCGCACGCCAGAATCAGCCCCGCCCCGCAGCAGTGCCCGCGAGTGATGGCTCTTCCCAGGCGCTCGGCTACCAGCCGGCATTCAGGGAGCGCGTGGCCCTCTACCTCAGCAAAGCTCAACTGCCGATCTATGTCTTGCACCTGACCCCCATCGTGGTCATCGGCTTCTACGTGGTGCAGTGGCAGGCTAGTGCCCTGGTCAAGTACCTGGTCATCACTCTGGCGTCCCTGGTGGGCACGCTTGTCCTCTACGATGTGGGCGTCAGGCGCACCAGGTGGACGCGCTTTCTCTTTGGCATGAGAGCGAGGCAAGACTGAGCTATCGAGGAGGAAATCGTTGTGTCCCATCCACCCCGTTCCTGGCGACAGCAGGTCTTTTCATTGATCATGATCGGTTGCCTTCTGTTTGTGGCCCTTACTTTCGTGGCCATGTGGTTCTATCCCGGAGGCACATTCGCCGATCCTACGGCATCTGGTTACTCGTTCTTCACCAATTTCCTCAGCGAACTGGGGCTGACGAGAACGCGCACGGGACAGCCCAACACTGTCTCAGCCATACTGTGGTTCACAGCATTGACAATGGGCGGCGCTGGCCTGGTGTTGTTCTTTCTTGCTTTCGCCCAGTTCTTCTCAGACTCCCGATCGGGAAAGATCCTCAGTGGGATTGGTTCCATCTTTGGGGTCATCTCCGGGATTTGCTTAGTCGGCGTTGCCTTCACCCCAGCCAACCTATACCTTCAGGCGCACATGGCCTTTATGATGTGCGCCTTTGTGGCGCTGCCAGTCGCAGTGCTCTGCTACGCAGTGGCCATTCTTCGTGAGCGAGGCTACCCCAATCAGTACGGCTTTGTCTTTGTTGCGTTCGCAACGCTGCTTGTCCTGTACGTGGTGCTGCTCACAGCACGCCAGGAATCCGACTCACTCGAAGGGCTGATGATTCAGGCCACCGGGCAGAAGGTCATTGTCTACGCCACCATCATCAGCATATTCATCCAGGCGCACGGTGCAAGAGGGATGGCTCAGGCTGGCAGTGCTTGATCCACCAGGATCGGAAAGGAGGCACGTAGAGCGAAGACATGTCCTGAATGCGGCAAGGCCAGTCCGATTAGAAGCAACACAAGAAGGAGCAAAGAATGAAACACAAACCACTGACTTTGGGAATGGTGCTCTGTGTGATCAGCCTGGTGTCGGGTTGTGGCGCGAGCTCTGTCACCGGCTCGGGCAACATCGTAACCCGGCAGGAGACATTCACGGGGTTCGACAGGCTGGACGTCAGCGACGGCTTCACAGTTGACGCCCGCCAGGCCGACAGCTTCAGCGTGGTCATCCGCATCGACGAGAACCTGGAAAAGTACCTCGAGGTGGCCAAGAAGGGCAGCACGCTGCACATCGGCCTGAAGCCGATCCGCCCACTCACTCTGAGGAATGTCACCCTGCAGGCCGACGTTACCATGCCCGGACTCACCGGATTGGACATGAGCGGGGGCAGCCATTGCACCGCTAGCGGATTCGAGTCCACCAAGGCCCTCCACCTCGATCTGTCCGGCGGCAGCCACGCTACCTTCAGTGGCTCTGTGGGCGACGTGACCATCGACGCTTCTGGGGGCAGCCACGTCGACCTGTCCGCCTTCGTGGCGGCGAACGCCGATATCGAGGCCGGTGGCGGCAGCCACGTGACCGTCAACGTCACGGGAAGGCTGGATGCAGACGCCAGCGGTGGATCACACGTCTACTACCTCGGCAGCCCCACCTTGGGCAACATCGACGAGTCCCGCGGTTCAGGGGTACGCCGTAGGTAGCAGCATAACAGTTCGGCGCGGGGGCCATCACCCATGTGATGCGGCAGATCAGACCCCAACATGAACGATTCTATCAGGGACTGGAGAGTGAAGAATGGCGACTGAGAAGACCACCAAGGGCCGCCTGGCCTTTGTCGACAACCTGAGGATCCTGCTGACCATCCTGGTGATTCTTCACCACCTGGTGAGCAGCTATGGAGGCCAGGGGAGCTGGTACTACAAGGAAGGCCGGCTGGATGGGGTCTCATTCATCGTGGTGACGCTGTTCATGGTGGTCAACCAGTCGTTTTTCATGGGGTTCTTCTACTTGATTGCCGGCTACTTCACCCCTGGCTCCTACGATCGCAAAGGGGCCGGGAGCTTTCTCCTGAATCGACTGCTGCGCCTGGGCATCCCCTTGTTGGTCTACAGCATCCTCATCAGTCCGCTCATCGACTATGCCATTCACGTAGGCGTCTGGGGCATTAACCGGTCCTTCTGGAAGATCTGGGGCTGGGGTGGGTTCTTCTGGGCGTACGCTGGCCGCTACCTCAAGGACCAACGCGGGATCGCCGTTGGGCCGCTGTGGTTTGTAGAGGCTTTGCTGATATTCTCCATTGCCTACGCGCTGTGGCGGCTCGTGGCAAGACCTGCGGCCAACCTCGTCCAGCGCGATCACAAAGCGCCGAGCAACCTGGCAATCGCCCTGTTTGCCCTTGGCCTGGGGCTGGTGACCTTCCTCGTGCGCGTTCGGCTGCCTGTCGGTTGGGTCTTTGAACCGCTGGGCTTGCAGTTCCCCTACTTCCCCCAGTATATTGGAGCGTTCGTGATCGGCATCGTTGCCTTTCGCCGCAATTGGTTCCTGGGCATCTCGGATGCCCAGGGCAGACAGTGGCAGATTCTCGCCATTTTCCTCATCGGCTTGTCTGCCGTCGTATTCGCTGTGGTGGGCAAGGCCATTGACCCATTTCGAGGGGGGCTTGGCTGGCAGGCCGTGTTCCTCGCCTTCTGGGAGCAGCTCCTTGGTGTGGCCATGATGGTTGGTCTGCTTGTCCTGTTCCGCAGCAGATTCGATCACCAGGGCAAGCTGGCAAAGGCGATGGCCGCCAGTTCGTATGCGGCGTTTATACTCCATGGCCCGGTTCTGGTTCTGCTGGCAGTTCGCTTCAGCCGTGTCAGGCGGCCACCGCTGCTCAAGTTCGCTCTGCTCGCTCCTGTGGCGGTGTTTTTCTGCTTCTCGATTGGCTATCTGATCAGAAAGCTACCGCTGGCGAACAGAATCCTGTGAGAGTGCGACTGATCGATGTCGCGGAGCTGACCCTTGAGCCCACGTCTGTGCGGTGTCTTTTCTGACTGCCGTCTCCGTGGTACGTCCACTCAGGTGTCGGCCAGTCCGCAGGGAGGCTTTTCTAGCCGCCGTCTCCGCTTCCGACCAAGGAGGAATGAATGACAACACAGTCCACCACGACCACCACGCCGCCCACCCTCATTGAAGAGTTGGCGGAGAGGACCCGGCTGTCGGGGCCCCAGGTGGCCATTGCGGTCGGCCTGGTGTTGATCCTGCTCCTCGGTGGGTCTGTGTACCTGGATGGCCTGCGGGCCAGTCCCTTCCAGGGTTACTCCTGGCCGGACTGGTGGCATGTCGTGCGGGATGAGCTGGACAGGCCAGCAGTCATCGTCTATATCCTGTTCACTTACTCTGTCGTGAAGCCATCGCACGACGGCGCTGTCGAGGCATTCCGAGCACTGGTGGCTGTGGGCGACGGTGGTTTTGACCGGCTGGTGGCCGAGGCATCCCGCAGCACCCGCCGGGGGGAATGGCTGGCCCTGGGCATCGGCGCGGCGGCTGGATTGTGGATCCATCGGCCCTGGAACCTGCCAGACCCCCTTCTCTGGATGAAGGGGTACGCGCTGCTTACTGTAATGCTGATGTACGGCCTGATAGGATGGATCATCTACGTCTCGTTGGGCGGCACCCAGCTGCTCGCCGAGTTGCACCACCAACCCCTGAACATCGACGTTTTTGACCCGACGCCCCTCGAACCCATCGCCCGTGCGGGCCTGGGCATCTCGCTGGCCTTTATCGGTGGCATCACGCTGAGCGTGCTCTTCAATCCAGACCCTCAGGACTTGACCAGCGTCGACGGGTGGGTCTTTTACGGCGCGTCCATGCTGGCCGCGGTGCTCGTGTTCTTCTTATCCATGATGAGCACCCATCGTGTCATGGCCGAGGCCAAAGAGCAAAAGCTCAAACTGGTGCGCCGCCATCTGGCGGACGCATTTGAAGAATTGTTGCAGCGCGCAGCAGAAGCCAGGCTGCAGGACATGGAAGCGCTGTCGGATTCCATTACCGCCTGGCTGGCCTACGAGCAGCGCATCAAAAAGGCGCCGACATGGCCCTATACGACCGACACACTCCGCAACCTGCTGGTGTCAACCGTGCTGCCTATCGGGGCCCGGGCCGCCAAGATCATCCTGCAACTCATCACCTGAACTTGGGAGTTGATACGGAGGGAGGCGTGCTGGATCAGTTGTGTGGACGAGGAGGCAGGGTAGAACTGGTGCGGGCAGGCGGCTCAGGCCCCTTGCCTTGACGGTCAGTTGCACCTATTCCATATGTGAACTACAGTAGCAGTTGTCTTGCAGTTTTCTGGGGCAATACAATACGACGGAGGAATACGATGCCAAGCACAAACGTAACTACACAAGCACAGCCGTCCAGCGGCAAGTCGGTCCGGCTGCACTATCTCGACTGGTTGTACGTTCTGGCAATCGTGGGGGTCTTTCTGTTCCACGCCGTACATCCCTTTGATCTAATCGACTGGCATATCGAGAATGCGGAGCAGAGCATCGTCGTGACCCTCTTTGCGGTCTTTTTCGTTCCCTGGGGGATGCCCTTTTTCTTCTTGATGGCCGGCTCCTCCTCCTGGTTTGCGCTGCGGAAACGCACAGGACGCCAGTATGCCGTCGAGCGCATCAAACGGCTGCTTTTCCCTTTTATCATTGGGTCCATCCTGCTTTCACCAATCCAGCTCTATCTCGAGTGGAGCCACAAGACCCAGACAGGGGTGTTTGTAGGTTCTCTCCAGGAGTTTTTTGCCAGTAGCAACCCCGGCTTCGGCCCCAGGCTGTTCACTTGGGCGGGGTACCATCTCTGGTTCCTGGGCTTCCTGTTCGCCTACTCCTTGATCGCGCTGCCCATCTTCCTCTGGCTGAAGCAAGACGCCGGACGGCGTTTCACCGACTGGCTGGCAGGGCTGTGCCAAAGGCGGGGTGGCATCCTGCTGGCCATCATTCCCCCACTGTTGGTGCAGATCGTTCTCCAGCCGCTGCACCCAGGGGAGTACGACTGGGCCGGCTTTGTCTACAAGCTGGTTTTCTTCGTCTCCGGGTACATCCTGTACGCTGATCCACGGTTCAGGCAGGCCATTCGGCGGGACAGGCTGCTCCTTTTCATCGTAGCGATCACCACCATGCTGGCTGTGCTTGCCATCGGCTTTGCTGGCCTACTCTTTGAGTGGAGTGAGACACCTGGCATACCCGGGTTCTATCTCTTCTGGAGCATGAACACAGCGACCAGCTGGTGCTGGTCCATCCTCATGCTGTACGTCGGCATGCGTTTTCTGGATTTCAGCAACGAGTGGCTCCAGTACGCCCGCCAGGCGGGTCTGCCGTTCTTCTTGTTACACCAGCCGGTGATCATCGCCATCGCCTTCTACGTCGTGCAGTGGGAGACAGGAATCCTGGTGAAACTGCTAACCGTCGTTTTCGGCTCATTCGTGATCACGCTGGGCCTGTACGAGCTGTTCGTGCGGCGCATTCCCGCACTCCAGGCCCTGTTCGGCGTCAAGCCGCGCAAGAAAGGTGCCAGTGCACAGTCGCAGACCGGTGAGTGACGAGCTTCTGGCGCTGGCAGTGTGGTGAAGAAACGGCGATTCTCCGTGTTCGAGGACGCCACTCATAGCAGCGGGGGGCATTTCGGTCGCCTTCGTCGCCATGGCGATCTGCCGCTTTGATCGTTGAGAGGTCTAGCCAACTTCCGGGATGGCATCTGACAAGCACTGCAGGAGGAAGAAAGTGAGAAACAAGAGACGTCGATTCGCGATGAGAGCTGCAAGCATGACGGTTCTGATCCTGGCACTGGCAGCCTGCACTGGTGGGCAGGCCGTCACACCGACCGTCACGCCCCAGGTGGGTGAGACCCCCGTCCACACTGAAGAGCCGCACAGAGTTGAGGTGCTGGCTCCTATTGATCATACCGAGATTCTGGTGGCAGAGTCTTTCCCTCCGCAGTACTTTCTGTGGGTCGAATCAGGGCTGCCCAATGGCTGCGCGGAATTCGATCGCTACCAGGTGACCCGCGATGGCGACACGATCCACGTGGCGATTTTCAACCTGGAGGCTACGGGTGTGCCCTGTACGGAAATATATCGGACAGTCGAGCACACTATCCCGCTGGGCAGCGACTTTGAGCCCGGCAGGACTTATACCGTCCTGGTCAATGACGTCACCACCGCCTTCGTTGCACAGGGTCCGACGCCAGCTCCCGATGTGATTTCTGCAGCGTTGAGCAGTCCGTTCCAGCTCAAGGTCGGTCAAACAGCGTTGGTGCAGCCCCAGGGCCCGATAGTCGAATTCATAGAGGTCGTCGAGGACTCGCGATGCGCTGTCGGCATTGTCTGCATCCAGGCAGGGCGAGCAAGGATCCTCATCAGAGTTTCCAGCAGCGGTGACGTCCTCGGGTTTGGCATCCAGGATCTGGTGCTGGAAGCGGGACGGGTAGACCTCACAAACAACAGCGTGGAAGGTGTGTTTGATAGCTATCTGTTTGAGCTCCTCGCCCTGGAACCATATCCGCAGGCAACCGATAAAGATGCTCAAGGAACACAGGTGGATTACACTGCCACCATCGTCGCTTCCAGGCCAAAAGTTGGCCCAACCCCAGCAGCGACCAGTACGGTCTGCGCAGTCCGCACGGACTGGTTTGAGTACACCGTCGTCCACGGCGACACCCTGTTCAGCATTGCTCAGCGCTCCAACAGCAGCGTCGATGAACTTGTGGCAGCAAACTGCCTGGATGACGTGACTCAGGTTTTCGCCGGACAAACGCTTCACCTCCCGAATCCGGTTGCGACGGATGTCACGCCGCCCACTGAGTTCGTCAAGTTCTACTTGATTATTCAGGGGGACGGCGGGCAGTCCGGCCCAGCAGTCGGTTGTGGCGACTCTGCCGTAGCTGTCTGGCGCGACCGCACCGAAACGGGTTCGCTGCCGGACGATATCCAGGCCTCTCTGGAGGAACTGCTCTCCATTGAGACGGCGGCGTACGGGCAGTCGGGATTCACCCATTCGCTTCACGATGCCGACCTGATGGTGCAGGGCGTAACGGTTAGCGGGGACACGGCGCTGATCAACCTGACCGGCACCCTGCAGCTCCTCGGGGTGTGTGCGGATGCGCAGATGGAAGCACAAATCCTGCTCACCGTCTTCCAGTACCCCGGATTCGACAGCGCGACGATCACCGTCAATGGAAGGAACATGAAGCAACTGTTCGACGGTAGCGGTACCGTTGGCGATGACGAGCCATACAGGCGTTCGGAGGTTCAGTTTTGAGTGTTTCATCAACATCGCTGTGTCAACCTCGTCGATTCTGTGATAAAATGTGAGCATGACCTGGCGCGCCAGGCCCGTTCTACGGGAAGGCTTCGCCGGCCAGTGACACCAGAAAGAGGCCTGCCCCGCGCCTTGGCAGGACGGGGCCCTTCATGTAGTATAGGGGCTTGCCGCATGTCTCGCCGAAGGCGATGGTTCGCCTCGCTACGACGAGGTCCCCGTCTCATCTGCTGTCGGGACTCTATTTCCTGAGCCCAAGATACTGTACCGTGATTCAGGGCAACTCGACAAATGTCTTGCTTCGGGTTAGAATGAGTTCCGAAAGATGCGCTGTGAGGCTGTGGTTTTGTTTCTTATCTCCCCTGGGCCTGACCTGGATCGCGGTTGTGCTGGCGTGGGACCTGTTCTCCGGTGGCGAGTGGAAGCGCGCTGTATGGCGGTGCATGGCGGCCTACAACCTGAAAAGGACGGCTGCAAGTGTGGTTTGGCTTTGGCCGGTAGTTTCGGCCCAACACTCTCCCACGGTAGAGGAAAGGACAGATTCGTGGACGAAGAACGGCAAGAGACGCGCAACGAGAAAGACGAGAAGGAATTTGACGAGAAGGGGCGCCGCGATCCCATCGGCGCCATTGGCTGGGCCCTTTTCCTGATCTGGATCGGGATTGTGTTGCTCGCGGAGCAGTTTGGCTACCTGGTGCGCTTCGAGGGGCTAGAGACCTGGGCGGTCATCCTCATCGGGGGCGGAGTGATTACGCTGCTGGGGGTGCTCGTCCGCCTGGCCATGCCAGCGTACCGAACGCCGGTGCTGGGCAGCATCATTTTCGGGGTCATCCTGCTGGCCGCCGGGTTGGCTGACGTCGTGGACCTGAGCGGGAACCTGATCGCGGCGCTCGTACTCTTCCTCATTGGCGGGTCCATCCTTGTGAGCGGCCTGAGGCGTGGCAGAGAGCCCTGAGCATAAAAGTGCGGATTGCGGACCAGCGATCTCTAATCCGCAATCCGCAAACCCAACAGCAGATGGGGCCACGGTTCTCTGGCGGAATAGCAGCGTAAGGCTCTCACAGTTCGGGTGTGCAGTGACGGTGCACAAAAAGTCCCTCGCTGCTGGAGCAGACGTGGCCACGGCCACCGCGCAGCAGGGAACACACAACACATCCAAGCCCGTCCGCCGCGGAGCGTCTCGCCATGTGTGCGGCGAGGCTGCGACCCGAGGGGCAAGCCGGTGGAGGGGCTTTTGGCTAGAGATCGAATTCGATAAGCACGACGTATGGCGCAAAGAAAGGCGGTATCCAAATGAGAATACAAAGGCGCAGGGGTTGTGGCGGCTGCGGGGGTTGCGGCCTCCTGTTGCTGGTGCTGCTCGTCCTGGCCCTGATCTGGGCCGCGGTCGTTCCGTTCCGCATCTTGCGGCGCATTGGCCTGCAAGAGTCTCCCGCGCAGCGCCTCCTCGGCGGTCCCCCGGACCGCCAGGCAGCCGGCATCCTGGTGAACGAGCTGCGGAGAGCGGGGATGAGCACGCAGGGCGTGCAGGTCCAGGTGCTGGAACTGGCCAACACCGGCGAGCGTGTGGCCTTTACGGTGCTGGACGCCTCGCGGGGCTTTGATCCCCAGCGGCCGTTCGCTGGCGATCTGGGCACTGATATGCTGCCAGACCTGGCCTCGGCCGCGGCCGGCCTGGACATCGACCGCATCGCCGTCTATTATGTGGACGAGGACGGCGTGCCGCTCTTCACGATCACCCATCACGTTGAGGCCATCCAGGCGCTCGAGCGGGGCACCATCAGCGCCGAAGAATTCCTGGACGGTCTGGGCGTCGATTTCGACATCTGGCAGATCATTGGGGAGGGACAGCGATGAGGGGAACACGATTGCGCAAATGGATGCTCTGTGGCCTGCTGGGCGCCATGCTCCTGACCACCGTCGGGTGTGAGGATCGGGCGGCCCTCATAGAACTCGGCCTCATGTTTCTCCCCGAGATCACTAACTACAAGATCCTTGGCACCACCGGGGACGCCAGCCTGGACGCCATCCTGCAGGCCAAGGAGATGCTCGACAAGGTTGGCCAGGCGGACGCCTGGATGGACCAGGCGTGGGAGGAAGGCGACCCAGAATTGATGGAAGAGGCTATCGCGCTGCGGCCGTACGATTGGACCTACCGGGTGGAGGCGGCCAGCATGAACCTGGCGCAGAATGACCTGGTGGCAGCCGAACGGCACCTCACTGCAGCCGAATACGTCCTGCCAGACGACCCCCAGGCGCACGCCGACCACGCTCTCCAAGTCATCGACCAGTTCGAGGCAATCAAAGCATCGGGCGATGCCGATGGCTACACGAGCGTCGAACAGTGTCACATGGTTCACGAGCAGCTGGTTCGCAACTATAACCGGCACTGGTCGCTGACGGGCAATGAGGGCCTGTCGCCGGGCGGGCAGCAGATCGCCGACGACCAGACGTTTTGTGCGGAGCGCGTCCAGCCCTGATCGCTCCGCAGCACATTGTCATCCTGAGCGCAAGTCCGCCAAGGAACTCGGACACTTGTATCACGTACTCGGCTAGGACTGGCAGTCCTTCCTCGGACTGCCAGTCCTAAAGTGCGTAGCTGCTGTCACTGTGTATGGTCGTGTAGGGTTTTTGCAGGAACTTCCCCTATAGGCCAGTACAGCTCAAGATTCCTGGGAAACCCGTCACAACCCTTCACAGGCGCCAAACCCGTCACACTTGGCGGACATTCGCTGCCTCCAAGGGCCAGGCCGCCGTACACACTGGCGTTCTGGTGTGGTCGCGGTCGATCCGCACCGCCAGCACACACCTTCGCCATCCAGTACCCCAGAAGCGCCGGGGACTTGTGTCCAAGAGACTTGACAGCAGCGAAGGTTCAGAAGTAGAATCGCGGCAAGATAAGAACCCTGCGACTTGGCAAAAGTCCAATGTACGGCTGCTCTGCAGCGGGGACCGGAGCAACTTTATTGTGTATGACAGCCCGTCCGCTGCAAATGGCAGTGGGCGGGCTTTCTACTCCCAAAGACGTGCGCGCATTGGGCTAGGGAGGAACGACATTGGAAGCTATTCACGTATCGATCTGGAGGTGAAGTATGCGTCACATTAACCTGGAGACTTGGCCACGACGCGAGCATTTCAGGCTTCTTAGCGCCTGGACCTATCCACACTTCAGCTTGTGTGCAAATATAGACCTGACAGCATTCTATCCTGTTGTCAAGCAGCGTGGCATTTCGTTCAACGTGGCGACAGTGTACCTACTGGCACGAGCAGCGAACGCAATTCCCGAGTTCCGGTATCGCATTCGGGCGGGACAGGTGATAGAGCACGAGATCGTACACCCATCCACAACCATTCTAACGAATGAGGATCTGTTCAGCTTCTGTTCGATTGACTATACTGAGGACTTCTCATTGTTTGCAGCGAGAGCCGCGGAGCAGATCGCTTATGTGCAGCAACATCCGACGGTCAAAGACGAGCCGGGACAAGACGACCGGTTGTACATGACGGCGATACCATGGGTGTCGTTCACAAGCTTTATGCACCCGCTTCGTTTACATCCAGCGGATTCTATACCACGGTTTGCATGGGGGAAATTCTTCGAGGATGGCCAGTTCCTAAAGATGCCATTGAGTGTGCAAGCACATCATGCACTAATGGATGGAATACACATGGGGAGGTTCTATGCTCAAGTGCAAGACTACTTACGTCATCCTGGTGTCGTTCTAGGTGAAGCATAGGCGCGCAGCCTAATCAGTGGTTGTGCCGCCTGCGCTCAACAAAACAGAAGGAGTGAAAGATGAACCCCAGCAAGTACAGGCATATCGTTTTCGGCATGGCAACTAGTGGACTGCTCCTGGTCGGGTTGGTTCTGTTCTTGAGTGGAACATCACAGGTAGCTCGCGCCGACCCCGCTGACCTGTTCGTCAAGCCCACCGGCAGCGGCACCGCGTGCACCCAGGCCCAACCCTGCGCCCTGCAAACCGCGCTGGCCCAGGCCGCCGGCGCCAATACCATCTACGTGGCCGAGGGCATCTACACCGGCACCGGCGCAGCCGTTGTCACTATTGCCAAATCCATCACCCTCTACGGCGGCTGGGACGGATCGCCCACCGGCTCTGTGGTGCGCGACCCGGATGCCTACCCCACCGTGCTGGACGGGGAAGGGGCACGGCGGGTTGTGTACATCAGTGGACCGGTTGCCCCTGTCCTTGATGGGTTAGTCATCAGGCACGGCAGTGCTACCGGGCTGGGCGGGTATAGCAGTGATGACGCCGGAGGTGGCGTGTACATCCACGAAACCAATGCCTTCATAAACCACTGCACCATCATCAATAACAATGCTGGGCCGGCATCGAGTGCAGGGCAGGGATTAGGCGGAGGGATTGCTGTCATCTCCAGCAATGCCCAATTGGAAAACAACCTTATCATCAGCAACACGGCCAGGTGGGGCGGAGGGGTTCGTGTCATCTCCGGCTCGCCCGTCTTCCGCCATAATCAATTCCTCTCCAACACCTCTTTGTTTGGAGGGGGGATGTATCTGATGTGGACTCAAGCCCTGGTTGAGGATAATCTGTTCCAGGACAATGTGGGTGAGAGGGGGGGTGGGATCTACTTGAGCGGCGCAGCCGCAACCATCGTGGGAAACGTTATTCGTGATAATCAGGGAAGCGAGGGAGGTGGGATTGGGATAAACGTCGGAACCTCCGCCGTAGTTTCGGGTAATCTCATTCTGAATAACGAGGTCAGCGATTATGGCGGAGGCATGTACATCAGTTACAATGACACAAAAGTGCACAATAACGTTTTTGCTGATAACAAAGCTCCTAGAGGTGCAGGAGTTTACGTTAGGCAAGCCTCCCCCATATTCAGGCACAACACCATCGTCCGCAACACCGCTGGGGATGGCGTGGGTGTATTTGTCGGGCAAGATGCCACGATGGCTCTGCCCAACACTATCATCGCCAGCCACACGGTGGGCATCACGGTGACGGCGGGGAGCACGGCCACGCTGGAAGCCACCCTGTGGGGCTTTGGCCCCTGGGCCAATCTCACCGACTGGGCCGGGGATGGTGCCATCCTCAGCGGTACGGTGAACATCTGGGGCGACCCGGACTTGCTTGATCCCGACGGCGGCGACTACCACCTCGCCCCTGGCGCGGCGGCCATTGATGCGGGCGTGGACGCCGGGGTGATGGTCGACATTGACGGGGACACCCGTCCGCAAGGGAGCGGCTACGACATCGGCGCGGATGAGTTCAGGCACCAATGGTTTACTTACCTGCCATTGGTGGTGAAGGATTATCCCTGATTGGTGGCAATCAGTGTTGTAGGCGCCTCGTTGTGCCTGCCCAAACCTACCACCCCTTTGTTGTGGCTGGCGGCAGTGGGCCAGTGGGCCGCATAACTCTCGCTGAAGCTGACCGCGCTGTCGCGCACCAGAATCGAGGCTGGTCTCGTTTCCGGGTTCGCCCTTTCCCAAGTTGGTTTTGCCAGGCCGCGCGGCAGCTCAGCTTTTCCGTTTGCCGCCTGGACGAAGAAGCACCAATCGGTAGTGAGCGAAAACTCAGCACATTAGGGAGGTTCAAATGAAGCTGGCCCTGTTAGTGATTGACGTCCAGAAGAAATTCTTCACGTTCAGTCCGACAACGGCACAATCTCTCAACGATGCTATTGAGTATATCAACGCAGCCATCGCGCTGTTCAGAGAGAAGGACCTGCCGGTCATCTGCGTCCAACATGTCGATGAAGAGGAGAAGCTCGTACCAGGCGAGGAGGGATTCGAATTGCCCGAGCAGTTAGACATACTGCCCTCGGACCTGCATATCCACAAGACGTATGGCAATTCCTTCAATAAAACAACGCTGGAGGACGAATTGCGAGACCTTGGCGTAGACACGGTCATCATCACCGGTTTTTGCGCCGAGTATTGCGTGCTGTCCACGTATCGAGGTGCCCAGGATCTTGATCTGACCCCCATCATCCTGCGTGGATCACTGGCCAGCGACAACCTGAAAAACATCAGGTTCGTGCAGAGCATCAGTGACATTTTCTCTTTTGGGGTACTGAAAAAGGTGCTGGGATAGAATGGCTGGGTGTTTTCAGGCGCCTGTCAAGTCGCTTCAGCCTTCCCTTGGTCGCCCACTGCACGCCGCTCGACACCGGCGGCTCGTACGCCCGGTTGTCGCCATCTGCAGAGTCCCGCCCTCTGTACGGCGGGGTTTGGCGAGGCTGCCGCAGGTCCCGCCGCAGTTGGGCGGGGCCGCCTGCGTCCCGCCGCAGTTGGGCGGGGCATGCGCGTGGACGGGCTTGTCTTTGGTGGATACGTGCGCGTGCTGGGGGTGCAAGCCAAGAAAACGCTGAGGCGGGGTTACTCGCGAAGGGATTGCGGATAAGGTCGGCCTACAGGGTGTTGTACGGAAAGACTCCACATAATCAGTAGTCGGACCGCGCTTGTGGGTACTCCATCGCCACGTTCTTGGAGCCATGCCATACTTTGTGTTGACATCCAAAAGACCGTACAACAATTCGCGCTCACCAGGACGCGCTTGTTGGGTTTTGACTTGCCCGACCCGATTGCGATGGCCATTGCGCTTGACCCAACCGTCGCCACGAGGACACACCGCTGCTTCGTGGCGCTTGAGACGGCGAGTCCGTTATGCCGGGGCCAGTCGGTCGTTGATCATTTGCTCCTGATGGGTCGCGAACCCAACGCAGAGGTCGTTTTGGAAGCATCGCGTGAGCAGTTCTTGCGAATGCTGTTTGATGCGGTCAGCAGAACCTACTGAGTACTGCGTCGAAGGTCGCCAAACTCAAATGGTCCTTCTCATGTCGTTCATCCCGCCTGACGGGACCATGATTCAGTGAGATACGCTTAGCGATCCGTGCACGAAGCAGTAAAGCAGCCATTTCTATCTGAAAGGAGGCAAAACGATGGATTGGACTGAACTCCCCAAAGTTGAATTGCACCTTCATCTAGATTGCTCGCTCAGCTATGAGGTCGTCTCGCAAATCGATCCGTCGATCACGCTTGAGGAGTACCGTACAAAGTTCATTGCCCCAACCAAGTGTGTGGATTTGGCGGAGCTCCTCGCGTGTGCTCCCAGCAGTTATCCACTCATGCAGACAGAAGAGCAGCTTCGCCTCGTGACCTTGGACTTGTTTGAGCAACTGCGCAGAGACAACGTGCTGTATGCTGAGATGCGGTTTGCCCCCCTGCTGCACACCGAAAGAGGGCTCTCACCCCGCCAAGTCGTCGCCAGTGTGGACGCGGCAACCGCCGAGGGTGTCCGCAGCACTGGAATCGAAGCGCGGATCATTCTTTGTACGTTACACTATTATTCGCCAGCACAAAGTCTTGAAACCGTGCATTTAGTGGAAGACTTTCGTGGCACGTACGTAGCAGGGTTCGACAGTGAGGCGGGTACAGCAGGGAGTGTAATTGATGCCCACATGGCTGCATTTCAGTATGCGCGCGACAGGGGTATTCCCTGCACTGCACACGCCGGAGAAGCACGTGGACCCATCAATGTGTGGGAAACATTGTTGCACTTTGCTCCGTCACGCCTCGGCCACGGCGTACGAAGTATCGAAGATCCCGCGTTGGTTGAGCACCTGCGGCAACGGCAGATCCATCTCGAAGTCTGTCCAACCTGCAACGTACAAACAAATATCTATGACACCTATGCCGATCATCCCATCGACAGATTCTATCGGGCGGGAATACCAGTTAGTGTGAACACCGATGGACGTACTCTGGTGGGTGTTACGCTAAACCAAGAGTACGCAAAGTTGCATCAAGCGTTTGGATGGGATACCCAAGACTTTTTCCACTGCAACCGGAATGCACTGCAAGCAGCCTTCCTGCCAGATGATGTGCGAAACAAGCTTCTGGCACGATTGGCAAACGGCTATCAGCAGAGTTCTTGACCATACAGGTCTTGTGTGGAGACAGCGGGTCCAAGAAGGCGCTGCACCTGACGCCTCCTAACGTGGCGAGAATCGTCGATTATAGTCACGTGTTTCGCCCAGCGAGCGCGGTGCTGGCTTCGTAGGGCGCACGTGAGCTTGGCCATCTAGGCCGCAAAGGAGTAGCACGATGAAACACCTCGACAAGCGCCAGATAGTAGGATGGATTGCGGTGGGTTTTTCTACCGTCATCACCTGCTTTTGGGCATTCTGGGGCATTGTTGAGAACTTTCACGAAGGTTGGTATTACGAGTCCTTGCTGTCGAACGTGGGATTGATGTTCGTACAGTATCTTAGCCCGATGCTCATCTTTATGGCAGTCACGCTCATTTCAATCTCCAGGCCCCGGGTTGGCGGTGGCCTACATGTGATCTTCGCCTTGCTCGCTGCCTGGTTCTTTCAAGCATTCACCAACACGGCCACGTTTTTGCTCATCGTGCCACTGGTTGGGTTGGGTGTGCTTCACTGGTTTGGTCGTCCGCAACCACGCAAGATAGCTGTCTCCCTGGCGATTGGACTTCCCATTCTGACCCTCACTATACTTGGCATAGAACCCGTCCTCCGAGTGTCCCAACGTTTTGATGATGGGTTTCTCCAGGCCCGATTGGTGCCTGGAAACGGGGTGAATCTTATCTGGGCTCCCGATGGACCAGGATGGCCGCGCAAAGGGCTGAACTGGTCTGAAGCGCAGCAGGTGTGCCAATATCTCGGCGAAGATGGCCTGACCCCCGCCCCTATCCCACAGCACATTTGGCGATTGCCGACGGTGGATGAAGCCGTGCGCTCTATGGCTCGCCACGGCCAGAACAGTGGTGGGCTATGGGATGCAGAAATCGCCAAGGCTACCTACAAAACGACCCCTGACAAAGAGTCTCCGCTGTGGAATGCACATTCCCAGGTGATCTACTGGTGGACGGCGACAGAGGTAGATGAAGAACACGCCTACATAATTGTCTATGATGGAAGGGTGTGGCCGAGAGCAAAACAACTCAGTCTGGCATATCTAGGGTTTCGATGTGTAAAATAACCATCTACGAGCTAGCGAGTTTTGTTGAGTGAGAGGCTGATAGCAGGTTGTAAGAGTATATGTCCCCCAAAAAGCGGCCTAGCCACGGCTGGCAGCGGACGCCGAAAGCGCCGCACGTTATTGAATGTAATCTTGTCACTTGATGAAGAGGAATGGCGGAACAGTCGTGTTGACTTCCGTTGGCATGTTTGGCAGAGGCGGAGGATGGGGCATCCCCATCGCTACCCTGCAAGACTCGCTTGCCTATGCACCCTGCTGCGAAAAGAGGATCATTATGAATCTGCATATTCGACCTGTTTGTAATAGTGACGTTAGAGACTTGGTTCGATTATCATTATTGGCATGGGCCCCGGTCTTTAGTTCATTTGAGCGAGTATTGGGTCACAATATCTATACATTGATTTGGCCGGATTGGAGAACCAGTCAAAGAGAGGCCATCGAAACGGTTTGCAGCGATGGTGAGAAAACCATTGTCTGGGTTGCAGAATTAGATGGCATAGTTGTTGGCTTTCTGGCTTATGAATTAAACCTCAAAGATAAGACTGGAGAAGTTCAACTGCTCGCCGTCCATCCCCAATATCAGAATCTTGGAATAGGCACAGAATTGAACACCTTCGCGCTTAGAACGATGAAAGACAGTGGGATGACAATGGCAAGGGTTGAGACCGGCGGAGACGCATCTCACGCCCCTGCCAGAAAATCATACGAGAAGGCTGGCTATACTGCCTTACCTTTGGTTCGCTATTTCAAGGATCTAACGGAAACATGACTGTACATAAAAGTGCAGTCCAGTCTTTTGCCTTCGGAGTCCAAACGGCAGGCAGCCTACTATTCCGTTAGCTGGTGTGCGGCTTGGAGAGTTACTTGGCACGAGCTTCTACACAAGAAACAATGCCGCCCACCAGGTGGTTGGTGTGTCCTGAAGCTGTCGTCTGCTAGTCGGTGAGAGTCCGACCGTGGTAATTGCCAGCACTTCACGTTGCCATCTCGACACCACCGGCTGGTACACCCGGTTGCCGCCATCCCCTGCGAAGCGTCTCGCCAGCGGTTCGGCGAGGCTGCCGCAGGTCCCGCTGCTGTTGGGCGGGGCTGGGAACCGTCCCGCTGCTGTTGGGCGGGGCGAAGCGACCGGAGGAAGTCCCCGAAGCACAGCGGAGTGGGGCGTCTCGCCAGTGGTTCGGCGAGGCGGGGCCGCGCATGAAAGGATAACGTGTCATGATGAAGACTGGGCGCAAAGACAACCACACGCTGAGGTCACGCATGCGGGAGTATATCGTGCCCTGCCTCATGTTCTCGCCTGGGCGACGTCCGCATTCTATCCTCTTCATCACCAGTGTCATCGCCATCCTATCCCTGCTGGTTGCTTGCGGCTCTTGGACAAAGAAGCCAGAAGCGCTTGCCTACACACCGTTGCCCGGCGATGACTGGAAGGTGTCGACGCCCGCAGAGCACGGACTGGATCCGCAGCTTGTGGCGGCGCTGTATCGCCGTGCGGCCGACCTGGACACCATCTATGGCCTGCTGGTCATCAAGAACGGCTATCTGATCGCGGAACGGTACTTCAATGGCGGGTCAATTGGGCAGCGGGTGGCGCTGGCCTCGGTGACCCAAAGCTATACCTCGGCGTTGGTGGGGATTGCACTGCAGCAGGGCTTTTTGAGCAGCCTGGATCAGAGGATGATCGATTTCTTCCCCGAATTCGCCGCTCAGATCACCGATGCGCGGAAGGAAGAGATCACCATCGGGCAGATCTTGAAGATGCGCTCCGGATATCCCTGGGAGGAGTTCACGCCTGGCACTCTTGACCTGCTCCTGTCGAACAACAATTGGCTGCCCCGTATGGTCGATTTTGCCCTCACCAGCGATCCAGGAACTGCGTTCGGCTACAGCAACCTCACGGCCCATCTCCTGGCGGTCATCGTGGCCCGAGCGTGCGACACAGATCTCAAGTCATATGCTCAGCAGCATCTCTTCTCGCCGCTCAACGCACAGGTGGGCTACTGGCCGATCGATGCCAACGGCTACTACTACGGCAGCGGGGATATCTCTTTTAACGCTCGCGATGCGGCCAAGTTCGGCCTGCTGTACCTCAATGACGGTGAATACAAAGGGCAGCAGATCATCCCAGCTCATTGGGTGAGGGAATCACTGCAGAGGTATTCAGAGAATCTCTACAACAACCGGCTGGGCCGCTATTTCCGCGACATCGGGTATGGCTACCTGTGGTGGTCTGCCAGGGCAGGCAGACATCACTTTGACTATGCCTGGGGGCATGGTGGGAACCTCATTGTCTTGCTGCATGAACTCGACATGGTCATTGTCACCACTGCCAATGCCTTGCACGGAGTATGGGGAGAGGAAGCCTGGCAGAAAGAGGGCGCGATCATTGATCTGGTGGGCAGGTTTATCGCATCCTTGCCGCCATCCCCTGCCGCAGGTCCCGCCGCTGTTGGGCGGGGCTGGGAACCGTCCCGCCGCTGTTGGGCGGGGCGCAGTCGCCATTCCCCGTCAGCCAGGCCATCCTGACCGCCACGGCTTCGCCTTCCTTGCCTGCACCGTCCTGGTTGTGCTCTGCGTGGTGTTGCTCTTCACCCGCCCGGCGTACGGCGCACCCCAAGGGACGACCGTTCAGGCCACCGCTCCCACGATCTGGGGCTCAACGGCGAACATTGCTGACCGCTTCTCGTACGCGCGGCACACGCAATATCAGCAGCAGTGCCACGATGGCACCGTAACGTAGAGGTTCACCGGTGTCTTTGACCAGCCATAGGAAATGTACAATAGCCAGAATGCCTGCCAGGTACACCAAACGGTGAAGCCGCTTCCAGTTCCTTCCCAGTCGCTTTTGCCATCCTCGGGCAGAGGTGATGGCCAGGACGAGCAGGATCAGGCCAGCCGCGAAACCGGGCAGAACGTAAAGCTGGTCAAAGATGGCGGGTCCTAGCAAGTCCCACTGGAATCGGTAGTCGAGCCCTGCGAAGGTCAGAAAGTGCAACGCGACGTACAGAAAGGCATAGAGTCCCAGACCCCGACGAACACGGAGCACCGACTTGAGGCCCAAGAGGGTGTGAATGGGTGTGCAGGCCAAGGACAGCACCAGCAACACCAGCGCTGTCCTGCCAGTGCGGGTTGTGATTTCCCGGACCGGGTCTACGATGAACGCGCCATGCAAATGGTCCCAGATGAGCCACGCGAGAGGTAGCAGCCCCGTGGCGTGGGCCAGGGCTTGAAGCCAGCTCCTCTTGAGCCAACTTATCAGTACCATTGGCTCAAGTCCATTCCCTCGTACAGGTGAGCTACTTGCTCACCGTAGCCATTGAAGAGCGTGGTTCTGATGCGCTTGCCTTCGCCGATCAGGCGTTCTGTCGCCTGGGACCAGCGAGGGTGGGACACCTCGGGGTTCACGTTGGCGAAGAAGCCATATTCGCGAGGTGCACTGGCCATCCACAGTGAAACAGGCATCTCTTCCACCAATTCTATTCTGACGATAGACTTGATGCTCTTGAAACCATACTTCCAGGGAACAACCAGCCGAACAGGCGCGCCGTTCTGCGGCAGCAGCGGGCTGCCGTAAAGGCCAGTCGCCAGGATAGTGAGTTCGTGCATCGCCTCATCCAGGCGCAAGCCTTCGACGTAGGGCCAACCGTAGAAAGGGCTCTTCTGACCGGGCATCTGCTCCGGATCGTAGAGAGTCTCAAAGCGCACGTACCTGGCCTTGGTCATGGGCTCGACCTCTTTGAGCAGTCTTGCCAATGGAAAGCCCAGCCAGGGGATGACCATCGACCAGGCTTCGACGCAGCGAAGTCGGTAGACGCGCTCTTCCTGCGTAAATGCGAGCAGATCCTCCAGGCCAAACGTCTTGGGGTTGTGGACCAGCCCTGCCACCTCCACCGTCCAGGGAGACGTCTTGAAATCCCTGGCCAGGCGAGCCACATCCTCCTTTCTCAAACTAAACTCGTAAAAGTTGTTATAGTTGCTAACCGCCTCATATGACGTCAGTCTCTGACCCAGTTCATCGGTGTTTGCGCTCGGCGAGGGAGGCATGGTGGCGGGAGCCGGGCCGGGTGTAGGATCTTGGCCGCCGCAAGCGCTCAGTGCCACCGAGCTGACAAGCAGAGCGCCCATGCCGGCCATAAAGCTCCGCCGGGACAGATAGGCATGCTCAGGCGTGATGTCAGATGGGCTGATCTTCGGCACGTCCCCTCCTTCCTAAACCAGTGGTCCAATAGATGTCCTGCATCATACCCGGAAAGTCTAGACAATATGCTGCGCGACCGTCGTACAGCATCGTCTCGACCGGCGTGTCTGCTTCAGGCTCATGGGACAGCGCAAAGCCAGGCTGGTCATACCAGCGAGGAGCCGGATTCACAGTTGCTCTTCCAGAGTACTGCGCCGAAGGTTGCCAAGCGCAAATGGCGCTTCTTCTACCTTGATTCGGTGAGATGCGTTTGGATATCCGTGCACGAAGCAGTTGATGCTATTCTAGCGTCGTGCCGGAGCTGTGTCAACTAGCCGCCGCACAGGGCTGTTGCATTGTCTGTCATTGCGAGTCCGAAGGGCGAAGCAATCTCCTCCTTCCGGTGGTTGGAGATTGCTTCACTGCGTTCGCAATGACACATGCTGAGCATTTGGGCGGGCTCTAGGATTTCCTGAGGGGCTCTGCAACAGCCCTGGCCGCCGCATGCGTCGTCTTGCCGGCCGGAAGCTGGTTCACAAGGCGGTGCGATATGCCGGTCGTCCTACCGACTGTCTTCTGATGTGGCGGACCACGTGTGCACAACGTCGCCCTGGCCGTCTTGCTGGCAAACACAATGACTCGCACGCTGAGATCCTGTCTCTGCAGCCGTGGCGCAGGGATATGAGCTACTGATCCGTGCATGAGCTGCGTGTACAACAGGTGTATCATAATAGCACGAGACAGCCTCTCGCTTCTGGATCAGGTCCTGACGCGGCCACCGCGCGGCTACCGCCGGTGTGTATAGATGTATAGTCATGTATAGTTTGCCAGGAAACTCTCCCTATAGGCCAGTACAGCTGAAAATTCCTGGGAAACCTGTCACAACCCGTCACAGGCGCCAAACCTATCACACGCGGCGTCTATTCGCTGCCCACGAGGGCTAGGCCGGCGCACACATTGGCGTGCTGGTGTGCTCGCGGTCGATCCGCACCGCCAACGGCACACCTTCGCGGTCCAGAACCTCAGAAACGGCCGGGACTTGATGCCCGAGAGACTTGACAAGGGCGAGGGTCTGGAAGTAGAATAGCCTCAGACAATAGAAAACCCTGCGACTTGTGGCAAATTCCAGGCTACGACCACGGTGCAGTGGCCAATGAAGCACTCATCACAGCCCGTTCACTGCGAAGCGTCCCGCTATCTGCGAAGTCCCGCCCTCTGTACGGCGGGGTTCGGCGAGGCAAAGTCGGTGCACGGGCTTTTCAGTTGGCAGGTGAATAGCGGAAGGGCATTAGCCCTCTGTATTGTGCGTTTGGAGGTACTGTGCGAGCAAGACTTGGCGTTCTGTTGGTTCTCGCTCTTGCTTTCTTCCTGCACCCTCATTTCTTGCTTCGTGCAGACACCCCACTTGTGGCTACCTTCATTGACGTAGGCCAGGGCGATTCCTGCTGGCTCCACCTGCCCAACGGCGATGATGTGCTGGTGGACGGCGGCAAGCCACACGCGGGGCCGACAGTGGTGGCCTACCTGTCTCAGCACGGCGTCACTGACATTGACCTTATGGTAGCCACCCACGGTGATGCTGACCACATCGGCGGCCTGCTGGACGTTTTGGCTTCCATGCCCGTGTACGAGGTGTGGCTCGACTCGCTCACTTGCACCACAGGCACCTGCCAGGATTTCTATCAGGCGCTGATTCACAAGGGCGTGGTCGTAGCGACCGTGAGGATGGGCCAAAGCTATCAATGGGGTGAAGTGACGGCCCTGGTGCTGAACCCGTCCGATCCGCTGTACGTTTCCAAGAACGAGAACTCGATAGCGTTGCGGGTGTCCTACGGCTCCGTGGACTTTCTGTTGACAGGCGACGCCGAGACGGGCGCTGAAGGGCGAATGCTGCGCAGCGGCTTGCCACTCGAAGCCGAGATTCTCAAGGTAGCCCACCACGGCAGCAATTCAAGTTCATCTGCCGAGTTCCTCAGCGCGGTCACACCGCATGAGGCTATCATCTCCGTTGGCCCAAACCAGTACGGCCATCCCAGGTCTGAGGTGTTGCAGAGACTAGCGGGTGTCGGTGCCGGCATCTACCGCACTGACCTCGATGGTACAGTCACGATCACCACCGATGGTGTTGGCTGGACAGTGACCCTGCAGAATGAGCCCGTCACGGCTTGCAGTGGCGATGCCAACCGTGACGGCGTCGTAGACATCTTCGACCTGGTCATTGTGGCGTCTGCCTACAACCCATACGGGCCGGTCTCCGACCAACGCGCTGACCTCAACGGCGATAATGTAGTCAATCTCTTCGACCTGATACTTGTTACAAGTGACTACGGGTGTGGCCGCCAGATTCCTCCCCCACCTGGGATGCCTACGGCAACGCCAACCATAACGGTCATTCCGACCCAGACGCCAACTGCAACAGCCACGCCCACATGGCCAAGCCAAGCCAACGTGATCATCCGCTACGTCCTCTATGACGGCGTCGTGCCGCGGGTCGAGAGCGACGAGTACGCAGAGGTTTTCAACCAGGGTTTTGGCCCAGTGAACCTTGCCCGGTGGCGACTGAACGCCGGTGACCCCGGGCAGGACTTCACCTTTCCAGGTTTCATTCTGCACCCAAGGCAAGCATGCCGAGTGTACACCAACGAGTTTCACCCTGAGACGTGCGGTTTCAGCTTTGGCAGCGGCCGTGCAATATGGAACAACAAAGGGGACTGCGGCTATCTCTATGATGCACACGGGCAGCTGGTGTCACAGTATTGCTACTGAGAGCGTGTAGCTAGCGTGCTCGCTGCAAATCGGTGGACCGGCTTTTTCTTTGCTGTCTCTGAGAGCGTATCAGTGGAAAGGATTCATTGATGAACAACCAAGACGTACAATGGCTTGTCAAGGCGATTCGTGATAATCTGAACGACGTCTGCTTGCCGAATATGTACTCGGCGATTATGGATGGCAAAGCCCCTGTGGCCGCTTTGGTCTATAGCTTGGCATTGATTGATTCGATGGCTGGTTTTTACTACGGACCAGAAGCCAAGAGGATAAACCGGCGGGGCGACGTGCGTATACGATATGAGGCGTTTGTAAACGAGTATCTGCATGCAGTAGCCCGAGAATGCCGCTATCCTGACCTTGACCTTTATAAGAGCCTACGTTGCGCTATGTTGCATGGGCTGACCCCGGGACTACCTGGGATAACTGACCGCGTATTTCGGCTGACATGGACCGACGATCCTGATAAACGCCATGAACACGCCACAAAGGACCAAGATGGGAAAGTGTGGTTCAATGTGTACGTTTTTTGTGGGCATGTGCTGCAAGCTGGGCGCAAGTTCCTCGATGATGTAGAGCAGGCGATATCGGAAAGTCCAGAGCCCCGGCTTCTGAAAGATTTCAAGGCCTGGGCGGCCCAAGGCCACACCATTATGGTCGTGGGCTGATCAGTGTTGCTACATGGTAATGTCAGCACCCGATACCAGAGGAATGCCTCTTGATTCTCATAGTTTCGGCTGTACAATAGTGCGTAGAAAGAAGCCCTGCAACCGTTGAGGCGGTCCAGGATACGGCCACGGTGCAGCGGACATCGCAGCACTCACATTGTAGCATAGCAGTCCGTCCGCTGCGAAGCGTCCCGCCTATGGTTAGGCGGGGCAAGTCGCCGGACGGGCTCCTTGGTTGGAGATACAGAAGGAGGTCTTGTGCAAACGAAACGCCGGATTCTGACGGTCTTGTGCATCGTGCTGACCCTCCTGGCCAACGCCTGGCTATGGCCCGCTGCGGGCGCGGCGCCACGCATTCCTTCATTGCCAGGCGACGTTAACAGTGACGGCCTAGTCAACTTGTTCGACCTCGTGGCTGTATCGGTTCGCTACGGGATGCGGGTGCCACTTGGCACGCCAGAGGATACGAATGCGGATGGCAAAGTAGACATCTTCGACCTGGTGGTTGTTGCAGCCAGCTTTGGCTCCGTCTCTTCTGTGCCATCACCAACGGCTATCCGAACGCAGCCAGCAGCTACGTGGACTCCAACAAGAACCAACACGCCAACTGCTCCAGCATTACCGACAAGCACTGCCACCCCACATCCCGACCCCTGGTGCGCTGGGATTCAGGCTTATCTACGACGCATGGAGCGAGACCACATCGACCGCCTGCGGCAACTGATAGCAAGGCGTGATGCTAGAGGTATTCTGGAGGAGAATCGATGGTATCAGAGTGCGCGTCAAGAGTGGCTAGACCTGTACAACCTTTATTGCTCCCCGTAGGGTGTGCATGGTCCGACCATCTCTATGATGCCCGCGTGGAGCTGGTTTCCAATATCGCTACCGAAGGGAGCTGCGCCGAGAAATGCAACTAACACCCGAAGAAAGACACAGAATCATCGAGCGAGGAGTACTAGCGCGGGCCGCGGCGCAGAGACAAGCAAAGAGGAGAGCGCGGCTGAAGTCCGTGGCATGGGCTTGCCTTGGCTGCTTTGGGTTGCTAGTCGTTATCGGCCTGGCAGCAGTTGTTTTAACGGGGGTCTACCCTTTGGGCCAGACCACCGCCAGGGCCTCCGCAACACCGTATCCAACCTACACACCTTATCCTACACTCAAGCTGGGTGCTGCACTGGTGCACACAGCGACGCCATACGCGACGGACGCACCGCTTCCAACCTACACGTTTCATCCAACGAACGCGCCACGCCCAACCTACACACCCTACCCGACGAACACGCCACTCTCCACGTACACGCCTTATCCAACGAATACTGCTCAGCCAACTCATACGCCGCTACCTAGCCGGACTGCCCTTCCGCCCAGCCCTATTCCTAGGCTCATTGGTGTGCTGCGAGTTGACCATTGGCTGTTTGAGATTGCTGCGGTTCACTCGGACCCCGGGAAGGACATCACTCGCCAGATTGTAGTACTCCTCGGGAATATTACAAACCAGGGAACAATGACAGACACCTTCGTCGCCTATGGCACACTGCTGTTGAAAGACTCGCACGGAAGAACATATGAGGACGACAGGAGCGCAACTTGGGCAGCGATGGACAAGTACGGTACCGAGTACGCTGCGTCAATGACTCCTGGGGCCAGGGAGTACCTTGCTGTGGCATTTGATGTACCCTCCTCCGAAAGGACCTTTACCATCATACCCGGGAGTCTAGTCGCAGGCTGGACCGGTGACATCACCATAACAGTGCCGTGAAGACCCACTGACGGCTCTGATGTATGCAGCCCATGAAGGTCGTCCGACGCTATTGACGCTCCCCAGCGGCATCTCACTGCCCATGTTGTGCTGGTGAGCACCGGCCTACATGCAGGAGCCCTTGGAAGGAGGGATCTATGCCTTGCTGTAATGAGTGCGGACGCCAGGTACCACAAGGGCAGGTCTTGTGCAAACAATGCGAGCAGGCCCAGGAACAGGCCAGCCCGCGCTCGCGGGCGGTATCAAAGCGAGGATGCCGAAAGGCTGTGGTCGTCTGCCTCCTGCTTGCCCTGGCGGTATCTGCCGTTGCTTGCGGACTCGGTCAGTCTGGACGCAGGCCTACCGCCACGCCCTCACTGGTGACCCATCCGCCTATGGAAAGGCCAACGGTAGCTGCTCGGCGAGTTTCCTTCCGCACAGTCGATCTCGACGATGTATCGACCGCGCTCGCCGTGCGCTTCCGTGTCAGCGTGGTCACGCACTTTCCAGTCTCAACCGCGGACGTTTCGTACATTTGCGAGGCCACGGTGCAGGACCTCAAGCAACGCAAGCCTCTCAACGCCGTGGTCGTCTTCATGTACGACTCGCGTTCTTTGCTCTCCGGCGGCTATTCTATCGCTCGATGTACGTACGCTCCGAACGGAGATTGGGCAAGGGCATCGGAAACCCGGGCGGGCGACTACTCGACTCACCGGATCGTGTACGCGTACCAGGGCAAGGTGCGCGCGCCGGAGGACGCTATGAAACACCGCCCGACCCAGGACGAATACGAGCTGGCCAAGGAGTGGGAAGAGCTCTACGAAGAGCTGGACTCGCCTACTGCTGATCCCCAAGCAGTAGAACAGGCGGCCATAGCCCGAATTGCCAAGAAGCACGGCTTGAGCGCCGAAGCCGTGGACGATACTGTCTTGAAAGTCGTCCTATGGACCATGCGATAGGTCCACAGGCAGGCCCTGCCCCCCAGCCACTGTGGCAGCGGCAGGCCGCGGACCGGCCGCCTGACGTTCCTCGATGCTACGTCCGCCTTATCTAGGACACCGACCGCCAGACGTACCATCTGGTGTATGAGCTGTACGGCTTGGCCCACGTCCCATACCACAGACCCCGCGCCCCCCAGAGGCTGCACAGGGAACGGAAGGAACAGAGGGTACAGAGGGTACAGAGGGAGCAGAGGGAGCAGAGCGGACTTTGATGGCTCTGTTTCCTCTGCACTCCCTGTGTACTGCGCGGAGTCTCAGGGTTCTGCGGCATCTTCTCCCGGGATATGGAATACCACCTTCTTGCCCCCCTCTTGGGTGGCCCGTATCTCCTTTGTCGCAACCTGCCCTTTGTCCCGCAGGCGTAGTAACGTCTTGCGAACCGTGTTTCGGCTCTTGCCCAGCTCTCGGGCCAGGCTTCCTGCATCCGCTTCGCCCATCTCCTCCAGCAGCTCGTACACCTCCTGCTCCGCAGCCGTGCGCACATCAACCTGGGCCTCGCACATGCGCTCCCAGCCGCGGCTCGAGCCGTCGAATTCAATCGCCAGCTCGCGCGGCTCAATGTCCCGCCCTGTCACCCCGAGCATGGCGCCCCTTCTGCCACGCTCCTTGTACAGCCCCCACGCCGTGTCGATCACCGCCGCCTTGCCCGTGGACCCGTAGATGTCGTCGATCACGTCGCGCATCGCCCCCGGCTTCTTGTGATGGTCCAGCGTTAGGATGCAGCAGTCGTGCTCGTGCGCCAGCCGCAGCAGCGCCGTCAGGGCAGAGCTGGCGGCGCTTTGTGAGTTCCACGCCGTGCGCCGGTCAAAGGCCCGCGCCAGTGTGTCAATCACCACCAGGCGCGGCTGCCACTCCGCCATGCACTGCTGCAGGTCGTACAGGCCATCCGGCCCTGAGTTCAGCAGCGGCCAGTCGGTGCTGATCTGCATGTCCGCAGCCCTCGGTACCCCCAGATGCGCCAGCCGCTCTTTCAGCCGCCTCGGCGGATCCTCCAGCGCGATGAACAGCACCGGCCCCTGTTCCACCTCCCAATCCAGGAACCGCTGGCCCGTGGCCACCGCCGCCGCCAACTGCAGCGCCAGCCAGGACTTGCCCACCTTGGGGCGGCCGGCCAGTGAGGCCAGGCCCACCGGCAGCAGCTCGTGTACCACCCACTTGGGCTCGGCAAAGTCGGTGTCGTACAGCTCTTTCACCGTCCAGTCGGTCTTGCGCCGCACCGGCGGCGCCGCCCGGGGTGAGAACCCCAGCTTTGCCTCCCATGCCAGCGCCTGCTGCACGACTAGCTCCTCCGGGATCGGCCCCTCCGCACCCAACACCTTACCACCGTCCACGCAGCCTAGTATTTTCGCCACTACACGCTGCAGCTCCTCCGCGGATGGGGTTTCTATTGCCACAGATTCCCTACAGTTGTCCACCCCTCGCTTCTCCCTCTTGGCCTCCACCGCCGTCAAGTCCTCTGCCGGTGTTTGCCCTGGCCAGACCACACAATTGTGTGCTACGAAAAGCGCCCCGAGAAGTGTCGTCACTCCTCCGGGCGTCCGGTACACCTGCCACTGTATTGTCCCTGCTCAGCACCAAGGCTGAAGGTTCCTTTCCCTTTTCCTTTTCTTGCCACCGTCCTGGCCGTGATTGCGCTCATCCTACCATAATAGCCCATTTTAGTCAAATTCAATAGAACACTTGTTCTACGGTACAGTATCCTTGGCTCAGGGAATTGGGTCCCGAGAGCAGATGAGTATGTAGCATAGCCCCTTGTGGGCGTCACTGTGATGCCCAGCATTTGCTTTGGCCGGCCGCAGGCCACGGAGGATGTTTGGTTCATCCACACGCATTTTTGCAGAGCCATGCAGATGCCATATAATGGTGCTCAGAAAGTCGCTTTGCGGGTCTGGAGCCAGGTGCCTCGGTCAGGTCCGATATTCGCTCCCGCGGCTCTGCTGCAACCGCGGGCAGCTATCGGGTATCGGAGCAGACGTTGTGTGGACGTTCGCAGAGTTTTCTCCGCTGCGTAAGGTGGGCACGCCCGCTGGGAGCCGCCTTCGACCATTACTTCTCTTCGCACACTGCCCTCCGGCCGGCGTAGGCTGCCCGTTCGCGCGCCCAAGCAGCCGCTATCGTTTGGGCATAAGTTGTAAAGATCCAGGTCGTAAGAAGCTCCTCAACACTGCAGTGGGCGGGGCGTTGGGCCTGGTGCTGGGGACATAGATGAGTGCTACGCAGCCCAAAGACACAGCGGTGGTGATGCTGGCCAAGGTACCCTGGAACTTTACCTGGCAGTCAGATCACAAGATCGCCGCTGGACTGGCTAAACGGGGATACGCTGTCTCTTTTGTGCAACCCTTGCCCAAGCGTATGCCCGCTGCAGGCGAGGCCGCTTTTGCCCTGGCACACTGGCTAAACAGGCCGGAGGTGGCCGGCTATCGCCATCAGCCCAGGCCGCCCGGTGTTGACCTGGTCAGTCCGATGGTCTTTCCTGACATCAACAGGGCTTTCAAATGCGCGAACCGAGTGGCGCTTGTGCCCCGTCTCATCCGGCACTTGCGGCATCTGGCCATGGGCAGAAGGCAGACCGTGGTTATCACCTATCTTCCCTTTCCGCTGCCGATGGCGGTGGCAGGAGCCCTCGCTCCAGACCTCCTGGTCTATGCCTCTTTCGCCAACTGGGCATCGGCCTCGCTGGCGACACGCCGCAAGATGGTTGAAGAGGAGCTCTTCGCCGAAGCTGACCTGGTCGTGGCCAACTCGCCGCTGCTTGTGGAGCGTGCCCGCCGGCACCATAGCAGGGTCTACCATTGGCCCGGAACGGTCGATTTTGAGCGCTTCCACGCGGATGCTCAGGCGGTCAACCGACCAGCGGCGGAGAGGCCAGTGCGCACCTGCTACTTCGGGGCAGTGGGCTCTCACATCGACGTTGAGCTTTTGGCAAAGGTCAGCCACCACACTGCCCTGCGGATTCTAGGTCCGGTGCTCGTACCAATGATTGCTCTAGCGCCAGGGAGTGAGCTGCCCGGCATGGTCCCCTATCTACAGGTAGCGGAGAACCTGAAGGACGTGGACGTCCTTCTCCTTCCTTATCGTGTGAGTGAGCTGACCGAGGGAGTCTTCCCGGCCAAGATTTTCGAATGTTTTGCGACTGGGAGGCCCATCGTCTCGACCTATCTGCCCAGCCTCTTGCCGTATGAGCGGCTGGTGTACATCAGCAGGACGCATGAGGAGTTTGTGGAGAATATCGGGCGAGCGATCGACGAACCGCAGGAGCTGGGAGAGCAACGGATCCAGGTTGCACGGGAGAATACCACCGATCGATGGATGGATGCGCTGAGCAACTGGCTCTTGACCGCTCTGGCTGAGAAAGGTTGAGCGCAGGGAGCGCACAAGCAATGTCTCTGGCGGTGTCTGGTGCGGGAACACAAAGAGAGGGAGCTCTGTGGCGGGAGGTGATCGTCCTGGCTGCCCTTGCCGCGTCTGTGGACCTGTTTAGAGGCCCGCAGCTCTCTGGTGCCTGGTACAACAACCTGGGCAGCCTGGCCCTCTCGCGAGAATGGCCAGCTGTGCGTGAGGCACCCAGTGTGCCGCGTTGTTTGTTGTGGGCCCTGGGTCCGGCCAGTGCAGCGCCAGTCGCACGAGCGCTGCGCCTGGATCCGCTGAATGTACAACTGGAACGGGGAGTCTGGGAGGAGGCCGTCACTGCCTACCAGCAGGCGCTGGCGTGGCGGCCGGGCGAAACGACGATCCAGCAACGCCTTGAGAGCGCCATGAGCTCCCGCCAGTGAACACAGGAGGTCTGCAACAGAGCAAAGACATGGGCAGCCCGGACCAAGGCTCCAACTCGATTGCGGTTGGCATCGCCAGACCATGGCTCGCCATCACTATGGCCACAGGCACGGTGGCTGTCCTGGAACTGGTGCGCCAGACAACGGTGATCCGCATCTTTGGTGCGGGTGCGGTCAGCGACGCATTCTACCTGGGCGTAGCTGTTCCAGCAGCGGTTGGGGGCGCATTCCAGTCGATTGGCGTTCAAGTGCTCATGCCCTGGTTTTGTCTCTCCACGGTGAGGGATGCTCGCAAAGGGCACGTTCACATGTCGCGCCTGTTTTTTCTCCTTCTTTTGGCCATGGTGGCCTTTGTTTCGATCTCCAGCCGTCTGGCAGCCGGCATGGCTCACTGGATCGCCGGTCCCGCCATACGCCAAGACTTGCTTGCCGAGGTGCTGCGACTCTCTCTGCCGACACTGGGGCTGGCAGCGGCGTCGGCGACGCTGTCTGCATACCTGTATGCCGGGGAGCGCTTTGGCGTCTCTGCTTTGAGACGCGCCGTCAATTCCGTCTTTTTCATCGCGATGCTCCTGGTATGGCCCAGTCGGCGGACAGCCTCTGGCCTCGGCCTTGCCTACCTGGCAGGGAGTGTCGTCGAACTGGTCTGGTTGGCGTTTCTCGCTCGCCCGTCGCCGCGGTGCATGTGGTCCAGAGGAGCGATGGACGAATGGCGGGAGCTGGGCAAGCTCTCTGCCAGCGTGGCCCTGCCCTCAGCTACCTGGATGGTTGGGGCACTGGCCCATCCTGCGGAGAGGATGATGGCCGGCTACCTGACGGTTGGGAGTGTGGCCACGCTGAGCTACGCCCGTCGCACGACGCTGGCGCTGGGCAGGGTCCTCGCCGATGGCCTGAACACAGTGCTGAGATCGAAAGCGTCACGCGCATACGCTGAGGGTGCTCCACAAGGCATCGCCGCGGCCCTGACACAGGGCTTGCGCCTGATGCTTCTGGTACTGGTGCCGGCTGCGACCTTGGTCATGACTCTCCGCCTTCCCATCGCCGCACTGCTATTTGGCGGTGCCCTGTTCGAGGCAGGAAAGGTTGCCCGAACGGGAGCGGTGATCGCGTCTTTCGCTGCGGCCATTCCCGCCTTCGGTCTCGTCCCTCTGCTATTGACCCCTCTGTATGCCGCAGGCGATGCGCACACGCCATCGGTGCATTACCTTCTTTTCTTGGGCTTCAATCTGCTCCTTGATCTCGTAGCAGTGCGCTATCTGGGGATCCTGGGCATTGCCCTGGCCTACCTGCTTGCAGCAATCCTATCTGCCTTGCGGGCCGCTTGGCTGTTGCAGCGGCGAGGCCCGCGACTACAGGTCTGGCGGGACGGTCGCTTCTTCGCTGCCCTGGCCCTGGGCGCACTATGCCTGAGCCTGGCCAGCTCGCTCGTCTACACCTCTCTGCAGCTCATCGTCCCATCGGGTGGATGGGGGATGCTGCTCGCCGCAGGAATCTCTACCCTGATCGGCGTGGCAACTTTCGCCCTCATCGAGACGCTGCTGGGCGTCAAGGAGCTGAGGCTCGCCGCAAGGTGGGCGCGAGCGCAAATCTCTTCAGCTCTTGCAAGACGGGGGGCACTACAGGGAGGAAGGACTCGATGATGGCGCAACTGGGTCAGCCGCGCCAGACAAGCGTGCGCCAAGGCTCCGTTCCCTCAAGGCTACGTGCGCAAGCGGCCCTGTTCGCCCGCCGGCTGTCTGCCATGCTGGACAGGATCTGGGAGCAACTCAGCTTTGTCTTCGGGTTTCTGGTCGCGCTGAGCGTTTTCCGGTTGATGCGATTTGGCCGCCTGCTCACTGTCCTGCCTCCCATCGTGCCCATCAGCCTGGGCTTTCTTCTCCTGGCCCTGCTCAAGGGAGGCCTGGTGCGGATAACGACGGCCTGGCGGGCCAATGCAGCCATATTCTGGCTGTACTTGATCACTCTGGGCGCGGAAGTGTTTCTGATGCTCTACCATGACAATTGGTCCAACTGGCCCTGGGTAGCAGGCAGGGGCGCTTTCTTTGTGGTCTTTCTGGCCGCGGTAGCCGTTGCTGAGGACGTCAAAGCTGCGGCAAGTACCCTAAAGGGCCTCACCTGCGGAACCGCAGTGCTCGGGCTATTGGCCATCGTCCAGGCGTCGCGCATCGTCGATCTGCCCTTCGCAGCCGAAATATACCCAGCGCGCCAGTATGGCCCCATACAAATGCCCTTCCCGAGCACTCTGGGAATCGACACAACGCCCGACAAACTCGGAATCAGATTCGGCCTCGCTCTGTCGACCTTGGTGCTCTCCAGTTGGGGACGCGAGCGGATTTTCCGATCCTCTGGGTGGAGAGCAGTGCTTGCCGTTGTCGTCACGCTGGGTGCCCTGATTACACAACAGCGAGGTGTATACCTGGAGGTCTGCCTGGCCGTGGCACTGAGCCTTTGCTTCCTGCTGCTCAAGGACAGACCGGTTGCCCGTTCGGCGAGCACGCAGGGCTCCTGGTTCGTTGCGCTCCTGTTCGCTGTCTCGTTGGTTGTGGCCAATGTGGTCTTTGCCCTTGCACCTCCCAGGTGGATCGTTGACGTCGGCTCGGCCAGGAGCGTTGAAAACGTGTCCATCCGTATTGACGCCCTTGCGACGGGATGGCGGCTGTTCAAGCAGGCCCCCCTGCTGGGCATCGGGCGCGGTCGGTTCATGGACGTGTTCTACTTGCGGACAAGCATCCACAACCATTTCTGGGATCACCTGGTGTCCACCGGTCTGGTAGGAGGCATTCCCTATCTGTTGTTTCACCTGCTGATCCTGGTCTCGGCGCTGAGACTGTTCGCACGTTCACGCGGCATCACCAAAGCAGTCGCCTCGGTTCTGAGCGCGAGCGTTTTGATCACCTATCTGGCATACCAGTTCGCTCCACTGTTCTTTGTCGCAACCTTTGCTGTTACCTGCGGGCTGGTAGTGGCGCTGAACCGGGACGAATGCCCGATGGGCCAGCCTCTGGCATCTGTGGAGCCAGACACTGGCGGTGATTGTGGTGCCTGACCTACCGGATAGCAGGAAGACAGACGGACAACCGCCCTGGCTGCGGATGGAACCCAGTCCGATAGCAGGCCGGGTTGGTGGGCAACAGCATGGACCACAAGGGTGATCTTTTCATGCACACAGTGAAAGGGGGATGTTGCGGTCGGTGAAGGTGCTGCATGTTATCGGCGGCTCGAAATACGGGGGAGGGGCCAGTGTAGTGTCGAGCCTGGTCCTGCTGGCCAGGCGTCTGGGCTGGCAGGTGGACGTGTTGGCCACAGATCCCGACGTGCAGAATGACATGCGCCGGTGCGGTGCTGGGATTGTGGACCTGGATGTCATTTGGCGTGAGACCAGGCCATTTCGCGATCTGAAGGGCCTGTATCACCTCTGCAAGTTCCTGCGAGGTAGCGACTACACGCTGGCGCACACCCACACTTCCAAGGGCGGGTTCGTGGGTCGCCTGGCGGCGCGACTGGCGGGAGTAGAGCTGATTGTACACACTGTGCATGGTTTCGCCTTCCATCCAGAGTCCAGCGCACTTGCTCTGTTTGCCTATGCTGCGCTGGAACGCCTGGCGGCCCATTGCTGTGACCGCATCTTTACGGTAAGTTCGTTTCACCGCACCTGGGCGCTGAGCCTGGGAATCGGGAATCCATGTCAGGTAATAGCGATTCCCAACGGCATCCCGCCTGCGCGGGTTGTTCCCGTGCGGCCCGTGGAGCACACGCGCCGCGAATTGGGCCTGGCCCCGGGGGAGTTCGCCATCCTGAGCACCTTCAGGTTAGCCAAACAGAAAGGTTTGACAGACCTTGTCGAGGCCATAGCGTGGGTCACCTCACGCACGGACCGCGCCATCAAGTGTTTACTGGCAGGCGAAGGACCGCTGAAGGCTGTCTTGCAGGAGCAGGCTAGACGACTGGGTTTGCAGGAGCAAGTGCTCTTCTTGGGCTTTCGTACCGACGTTGGTGATCTGCTCGCTGTCAGTGACATGGTTGTCCTCCCCAGTCTGCACGAGGGGCTTTCCATCTCCCTTCTTGAAGCCATGGCAGCAGGCAAGGCAGTGGTGACCACGACCATTGGGAGTACCATGGAGGTCTTGCGGCACGGTGAGACGGGCCTGCTTGTTCCTACCCGGCGACCGGACCTGCTGGCGCAGGCGATCCTGGCGCTTGCGCAGGATCATGAGCTCAGGACACGCCTGGGTACTCAAGCGCGGCAGGCGTATGAGGAGCGTTATACGGCGGAGCGCATGATGAAACAGTATGCTGTGGAATACCTTGCCTTGTGCAAGGAAAAGGGCGTCGCTTCGTAGACCTGAGTGACTGCTCAGATGTGACGCGGAGAACGCTGTCAACGGATGAAAGACCTCGCCGTAGCGAGGCGAACGTGGATCAACGGATGCGCAGCGGCCACCATCCGTTTTCGCCGCAGGCAATCCGCTGACAGTTGACGAGTTCCTTGCGTTCTATGAGGGCTAAACAATGGCTGAGAATGCCAACTTTACCATTCGGCTGGCAACCCCAGACGACGTGGACAGCCTAACAGAGTTGCACTGCGCTTCGTTCGGTCCGCAAGACCACGTACCTGTGATTCTGGGTAGGGAGTACGTCAGAGCCATGTATCGCTGGCAGGTCAGTGGCGGGGAGGCCTATACCCTTGTTGCTGACCGTGACGCAAAGATCATTGGGCTGCTAGGTGTATGTGATCGTCCCTACACCTGGCCCATGTTCAAGGCCTGCTTGGGAGCCTTTCTGAGGAGCCTGGCCAGGAATCCCCTCTTGCTGCTTGACAAGAGACTTTGGCACCGACTGTTCCGCCGGCCGGAGGCATCAGGCAACCAGGCGAGGGGAATGGCCAACCACCCGTCAATTGCACAGATCATCATCGGCGCAGTGGATGCGGGTTCTCACGGCAAGGGTGTCTTCCCCGCGCTGGTTGAGGCTGCGAAGGCGGTGAGCCAATCCCGTGGGAGCAGTGCCATCCGCGTGGGTGTTTATCGGGCCAATTCCCCCTCTCGACGGGTGTTCGAGAAGGCAGGGTGGGCCGAACTGCCCACTTCTGCCAGCTCTGACACGGTGTCGTATATGGCTTATCTCGACGCCGATCTACCCACGGAGCTGGGAACTGGTTGAGCGGATGGAATGGGAAGCAGGTCCCTGATGCGTAACGGCGCAGGCGCCCAGATTGGAGGACAGACACATGCGTGACTCATTTCTTTCCTTCTCTCCGCCCCTTATCGGCGAAGAGGAGATCAACGAGGTTGTGCAGACCCTGAGGTCAGGCTGGCTCACCACCGGTCCCAGGGCGAAGCAGTTCGAGCAAGACTTTGCCCAGTTTATAGGCGCGGACGCAGCGCTGGCCGTCCATTCAGGTACCCACGCCATGCTGGTTGGCCTTGCAGCCTTGGGCATCGGTCACGGCGACGAAGTGATCACCACGCCCATGACCTTTTGCTCCACCGTCCATGTCATCGAGCAGCTGGGAGCGCGGCCTGTGTTGGTCGATATTGAGCCTGAGACGCTCAATATCGACCCACGCGAAGTGGCACGCGCTGTTTGCCCTCGCACACGAGCCGTCATGCCCGTTCATCTGTACGGGCACCCGTGCGAAATGGACGCCATACTGGACATCGCCGCACGGCACGGGCTCTACATCCTCGAGGATGCCGCTCACGCACTGCCAGCCAGGTACAAGGGACGGATGGTCGGCACGTTGGGCACGCTGACGGCGTTCAGCTTCTATGCCACCAAGAACCTCACCACAGGTGAAGGGGGTATGCTTACTGGCAGCGCCAGCATCATCGAGCAGGCTCGTACCTGGAGTCTGCACGGGATGAGTCGCGGTGCATACCAACGAAACACTGCTGAAGGGTCGTGGTACTATGAAGTGGTCTTGCCGGGGTTCAAATGCAACATGACCGACATTCAGGCCGCCCTGGGGCTACAACAGCTCAAGAAACTGCCCCAGTTCCAGCAACGACGTAAGGAGATCGTGCGCCGCTATAGCCAGGCTTTGGCTGAGTATGAGGAGCTTCAGATTCCCGTGGAGCGCGCTGAGGTCGAGTCGGCCTGGCATCTCTATCCTGTGCGCCTGAACCTGGATAGGCTGACCATCGACCGTGCCCGTTTCATCGAGGAACTGCGCGCCCGTAATATCGGGAGCAGTGTGCATTTCATCCCCATTCACGTCCAGCTCTATTATCGCGACAAGTACGGGTACAAGCCCCAAGATTTCCCGGTGGCGTATGATAACTATTTGCGTCTTGTCTCATTGCCTCTCAACCTGCGCATGACAGACTCGGATGTAGAGGATGTCCTGGAGGCTGTAGCCGATGTTCTTGCAGAGCACCGGCGCTGACGCGCTGCAGAGTCAACAAACACATGATCAAACGCTTGTTTGACGCTGCTGTGGCAGCTGTGGGACTCATTGTACTCAGTCCTCTGTTTGGCCTGCTGGCAGTGTGGGTCAGAGTGGATTCCCCGGGCCCAGTCTTCTATCGGGGCGAACGGGTTGGCAAAGACGGGCAGGTGTTTCGCATTTTCAAATTCCGCAGCATGACAGAAGGTGCAGCACAAGTCGGGCCGGGGATCACCGCCAGAGGCGATCCACGTGTGACGAGGGCAGGGCGTTTCCTGCGCAGAGCCAAACTCGATGAACTTCCTCAACTGCTCAACGTGCTGCGCGGGGAGATGAGTCTGGTCGGGCCCAGGCCAGAAGATCCACGCTATGTAGTGTTATACACCCCCGAGCAGCGACGCGTTTTGAGCGTGCGGCCGGGCATCACCAGCCCTGCCTCTGTAGCGTACCGCGACGAAGAAGCCATGCTCTGGGACTACAATGTGGATGATCTGTATACTAAGGTTTTGATGCCTCGGAAGCTGAAGATGGACTTGGCCTACATCGATCATATGAGCTCTTGGTCTGATTTGAAGGTTATCGCAATGACCATCCAAGCGCTGTTCCGCGGGAGTGGGCAAGAGGGTGACGAACTGCGCAGCAAGAGACAGGAGTACTGGCACGATGAGTGATATCAGGCGCATCCTGGACAAATACGGCCTGAACCTGCTGATGGATGCGCTCAGCGTAGGGCTGGCCTTTTACCTGGCCATGGCACTGCGTTTCGCTGGTCAGGCGCCGCCGAACTACCTTCTGCAATTCAGGAGGCATATCTTGGCCATCGCTGGGTTCTATTGTCTCTTCAATGGGCTCTTTGGCCTGTATGGGCGAATCTGGCTTTGTGCCAGCTCAGAGGAGATCGTGTCCATTATCGAGGCTGTAGCCACGAGCACGCTTCTGGTTGCCGCCGTTGACCTTCTGTGGTCAGGTATGCGTCCTCTCCCTCTCAGCGTGGTTCTGATGGGCGGCTTGGTGACGCTCAGCGCTTTTGCCGTGCTCAGGTACCGGGCTCGCTTAATCGCAGGCTTTTTGGGGCGCTGGCCAATCTATCCCTCATTTGTGGCAACGCCATTGCCGATGGAGCGTAGCGGGAGGTTGTGGTGGTCAACTCCTTTTGGGGCATGATGCGCGTTGACAAGAACCGGCAGATAGGTGCTGCTATTGCATCAGCCTTCGTTCTTCTGTCCATTCTCTACCTCTTTGCTGTCAATCCGTACTGGAAGATCACGCCCGACAGTGTGCTTTATGTGTCAGGCGCCGCCTCAATTGCGGCAGGAGAGGGATACACACAACAGGGAAGGCCCGTAATCCTATATCCGCCGATGACCTCGATGATCCTTAGCATTCCCTCGCTGCTCTTTCCTGGCAGTTACCTGGCTCTCAACGCTGTGACCACCATCCTTGTGCTGCTCTCACTCGTCCTGTGCTTTGCTCTACTCAGAAAGCACGTGGGCGATCTAACAGCCGGCCTCGTCGTTGCGCTATCTCTGGGCTCTACACTCCTGTTCGACCACAGCACCCTTCTGCTCTCTGACGTTCCCTATATGTTCTTCTCCATCCTGGCTCTTGTACTGGCTCAAAATGTCCTGGAAAAAGACAGCGGCTGGGCTAGGGAATTGCTGGCAGGCACTGCTGTCTTGACTGCATGCATGACCAGGCTGGTGGGGCTGGCATTGATCCTCGCGATCATTGGACAGGGCCTGGTCTCTTGGTCCAAGAAGAGAACATCGGCGAGACCAGGTCTGCTTCTTTCCATGCTGATCCCAATACTGTTCAGCTGCCTTTGGGAATGCCGGAATCTGCTCCTGGGACCTTCCTTCTTCAAGCTGTCTTTGCAGAATGAACCATGGGTGGAGGAATCCGGATTCATCACTGTGATTGGCCTGATGCGAAGGCTTCTCTTGAATGTCAGGGCCTATGGTTTTGTTGGAGCAATTCTGAGCAATGATGGGCTTGAAAATGGCCCAATGATCCCCTTCTATCTCAGACTGGTCGTTTGGTCACTGTTGTGCCTCCTGTTCAGCCTGGGACTCGCTCTCGCTCTCAGGAGAAAGATCGCCATGACGGAGCTCTACACCATCGTCTTTCTACTGATCATAGGTCTGTACCATCCGTACTTTGAGATCAGATGGTTGCTGCCCATCATACCATTCTTGTTCTACTACACAGCGGTAGGTCTTGAGTTCATGGCTGAACAAGTACGGGTTCGAGGGGGCCCTGCAGTGCGCAAGCTTGTCTATGCTTGCTTTGGCACCTGCGTTGTATGCTACTTCGCACTTGGCACGGCCCATATGTTGAGGGCAATCCCCGAAGAGCACATCTCGCCGTTTGGGGCATATCCGATCAAGTATACGTTCAACTATGATGTGCAGCGGCTGGCTATGTGGCTGAGGGATCATTGCGCACCTGATGAGCGTTATCTCTGTCAACTGCCCCATATCATTGATTTCTTCACGGAGCGGGCAGGCTATTCCTTTCCGCTCACGCGGGACCCCAGCAAGCTCCTGGAACTGCTGACGAGTCAACAGATCAAGTATGTATTGGTCGACAAGAAGAAAGGCTTGGTGCAGGAGTTCTTGCTTCCCACGATAGAGGCGTATCCTGATCATTTCAGCTTGATCCAGGATGCAGAAGAGGCCAGCCTGTATGAGTTTGCGCCGCCAGCGTGATGTCGGCCCAGGTCAGCGCATGATCGGAGTAGCGATGCTGTGAATCGCGTTGTTGGGAGAAGGCAGCGCCCCCCCGCTTGCGCCGACGGGTGGATGACCAGTTGCCTGCTGGCGGTCTTGACCACTATCATCACCTGCGGCGGGTCCGGTGGCTCACACGAGTGTCGAGAGATAGCTTCAGCAGCCCAGCCCGCAACAGCTTCGGCAGCACATTGACTGTCTTCAGCCTCGACAACTACATATCAGAAATCCACAGGCCAAACAAGTCGAACCTGAAAGTTGTCGAATTTTGCGATTTGCGCGATACTTGGGCCAGCAGAGAGAAAGCACGGGAGGTGGCCCACGCACCGCGCTGCAATCAGAGCGGCGGCTCGGATACAACATAGATCGGCCGCGTAACCGGCCAAGGTAGTGACTGTGGAGTAAGGCCTCCAACGGCGAGGCACGGAGAACACAGGGAGCCGGATTGTTGTCTCTGTGTCCTCTGTGCCTCCGTGGTTTTTGTATCCTTCGTTCAGGAAATTCGGCACCACACCCACAGGAGTGCACAGCAGCCCCTTCTTGGCCCTGAACATGCCCTGTAACAGCCAGAAACTGGCTGTCCGCCGCTGGTTTTCAGTGTGGCCATGGCGATTTGGACTGCTGCGAGCGCCCAGCCCCGAATCTCCTGAGGGAAAGATACACTATCCAGACCTCAGGGTTTTGGAAACTCTTCGGGTCTAGCTATATAATGGGCCGATGCGAATCGTCTTTGTCGGGCCGTTTGCGATGCAACCGAAACGCACCATGGCGGTGCGTGCACTGCCCCTGGCCAAGGCGCTGGCCGCACGCGGGCACCAGGTGCTGCTCCTGCTGCCCCCTTGGGATCACCCGCAGGATGCTGGCCGGGAGTGGGTGGAAGAGGGCGTGCGCGTCCGTAACGTGCGCCTGCCGCCGAATCTGCCCCTGGCATATCATGCTGTGGTTACGTGGCGCCTGCTGCGTGCAGCCCTGCAGCACAAACCCGACGTGATCCACTGCTTCAAGCCCAAGTCGTATGCCGGCCTGACTGCTTGGGCGCTGTGGCAGCTCAAGCGTCTGCGAGGAACGCGGGCACGGTTGGTGGTGGACGCAGATGACTGGGAGGGCGCCGGTGGCTGGAACGAACTGCAGCGCTACTCCTGGCCGCAGAAGCGCTTCTTTGCCTGGCAGGAGCGCTGGGGGCTGAAGCATTGCGATGCGCTGACGGTGGCCAGCCGATCCCTGGAGACCATCGTCTGGAGCCTGGGCGTGCCTGCAAAGAGGGTGCACTACCTGCCCAACGGCTGGTGGCCTGAGGACGCCGCACCATCGGCACAGGAAGTGGCGAACCTGCGTCAGAAACATGGGCTGGGTGATGCCCCAGTGGCTCTGCTGTACACGCGCTTCTTCGAGTATCCTATCGAGCGAGCAGTGGCTATCATGCAGGTGGTGTTGGCAGAGATGCCGGAGACGCGTTGGCTGGTGGTAGGCAAGGGACTCTTTGGCGAGGAAGAGCAGTTGCTGGCCCAGGCCCGCAAGCGTGACATCGCACAGCACGTCACCTACGCCGGCTGGGTGCCGCCGGAGCAACTACCGGCCTACTTTGCCCTGGCACGAGTAGCCATCTATCCCTTTGACGACACGCTGATCAACCGCTGCAAGTGCGCAGTGAAACTGATCGACCTGCTGGCCGCAGGGGTGCCCGTCGTGGCCGAAGCAGTGGGACAGAATCGCCAATACATCCGAGATGGAGTCTCTGGCCTTCTTGTCACCCCAGGCGACACCGAGGCTTTTACTGCTGCCACGTTGCGTGTGCTGCGCGATGCCCATCTGGCCGACCAACTGCGCGAGGGCGCACGCAAGTGCATCCGGGACCATTTTGCCTGGACCACGTTGGCCGAAGTGGCTGAAAGCGCGTACGCCGTCCAATCGGGTCCAACCAACCAGCCCGGCCTAGAAAGCTGACCATGCACTCGACGTCTCACAGAACCAGAATGCAGACCCTTCTCACCTGGCTATGGCACTGGCTGCCACCGCTGATGTGGATGGCCGTCATCTTCTATGTGTCGTCACAGCCAACCTTGCCGAGCGCACCGGGGCCCTTGCTGGATGCCTTCCTCAAGAAGCTCACGCACGCGGTGGAGTACGCGCTCCTCTTTGTGCTGCTCCTCCGCGCCTGGCGCCATCACCTCAGCGCCGACCAGGCGCTGCGTGCGGCCCTGCTGACGACAGCGCTCTATGCCGTCAGTGATGAATGGCACCAGGCGTTCGTGCCAGGCAGGAAGGCCAATGGGTACGATGTCCTGATCGACGTAAGTGTGCCGCTATTGCTGTGGTGGCTGTGGCGCGGTAGGCTGCGCAGGGGATTGCTCAGGCGGGGAGATGAGTATCTCGCCGAATAGCTGTTCTTGTCGCACTTGCGCACGACCAGCTTTGATCAGCTCCAGCAAGGCCAGAAAAGTGACAATGATTTCGGCCCTGGATCTGGCTTGTCGCAACAGGCGCTGGAAAGAAAAAGAGCCACGTTCAGCAAGCACGGTTTCAAGAGCCTGGATTTTATCGGAAACGGAGATGACCAGCGGGGCGACGATGTCGTCTACCGGGCCGGGTAGTGGTTGCTGGGACAGTGCCGCCTGCACCGCGGCCAAGAGGTCATCCAGAGATACGTCGGTCAGATCCAGCTTTCTCTTCAGTTGGGGCAATGGGGCAACACGCAGATAGGCACGCAAGCCCTCGACTTCTCTCTCTCGAAGTTGCTGTGCCAGCCCCTTGAATCGTCTGTACTCCTGCAGTTGCCGGACCAGTGCTTCGCCCAAGTCTTCTTCTTCCTCGCCCTCAACTGTCGGGGGAGTGGGGAGTAGAGCACGTGACTTGATCAAGAGGAGCTTGGCCGCCACGACCAGGAATTCAGCCAGATTCTCGGCGCTGATGTGCTCTTGGTGGCGGATGTATTCCAGGTATTGGTCAGTCACCACGGCCAGCGAGACCCTGGTGATGTCCAGTTCCTGTTTTTCGATCAGGTGTAGCAACAAATCGAGCGGGCCCTCAAAAACCTCCAATTGCACCTGATAGGGTTGTGCGTCTTCTGTTGGATCGTCCAGTAGGGGCTCGGCTGTGTTGGCCATCACGGCTCCATGCTGTGTCTGGGTATCATAGGAGGGGAGGCTTTGTCGTGACCTGAGCATGCCAGTGGTCTGTGGCCGATTCTAGCACACCAGTGTAAGTCTGTCAACAGTTTGGCCTTGCTTGCCGCGAGGTTGAGCAAGGGCCACAGACACGGGAATTTAAGACCTGAATCGTATGGAAGAAGCAGAGTGGAAGGGTTCCCCGGAAACAACGGTGTTTGGCATCAGAACAACAGAACGTGGGGGCGCAACCATTTGCACCCCCACGCCCTAGCCATCACCTACGAAAGAAGACTGCTTTGCGGTCACCTACAGACCTGTCATCGCGTTGCCCAAGACAAGCAGGGCGAACCCGACGACCACGAGCCAGAAAGCATACGGACTGACCAGTGGCAAGGATGGGATGAGTTTGCCGATGACGCCAAGCAATCCGATGACCACACTAGCCCAGAAAGTGGTCTGCTTTGGGGGACTGAGTCTCATGATTCTCACCTCCTTTCTGCAATCATTGTGGAATCGATGATGGTTCCACTTACCTTCAACTGGACTCTACTTCGGCAAGTCGGTTGTGTCAAGTCGGGGCTGTGCGGTGTCCAGGACATACTATACAGTTTTTGAGGTATGCGTATACTGAGTCGGTCCTTTGATACATGACTTGCTGGTCAGCGTTGGTGAAGACAGACTTTGGCTGCGGCCAGTCACTAGCAGCAAGGCCTTCAATATGGGTCATAGCTGCTTGGAACCGTGCTCGTACGGTAGCGTCGTGGATGCGGGCATAATGTTGAGTTGCCCGGAGGCACCTGTGTCCCAGCAGCTTGCGCAGGGACTCCAGGGACATGCCCTGATTGGTGAGTCGAGTGGCAAGCGTGTGACGCAAGCGGTGGGGAGTGACTGCCACATTGCAGGGTTGGCTCCAGCGGTGCAAGCGATAGCGGACCTGACAGTCTTGCAGAGGGCGTCCGGCGTCGAGCCAAAGGTGGTCATCAGCGACCATTTCCCGCTAAGGCGGACACGCTTGCCCAATCTGCGAGCATTTGACAGTATGCGGCAAAGGACGGTATAATAGCGCGTATTTGTGAGCTAGAGAAAGGTAGGAGCAATGCCCAAGAGAACTTGGCAGCCGAAGAAACGGCGACGTCAGAAGGTGCATGGTTTTCGTGCGCGCATGCGCACGCCGGGCGGGCGGCGGGTTTTAAAGTCTCGCCGCTTGAAGGGCCGTAAGCGGCTTGCGGTCTGATTGGCGGGGCGCGCCACATGGACATTGGAGTGTTCCAGCATGCAGAGACGCTATCGCCTGGTTCACAGCCAACGCTTCCAGCAGGTATACCGAGAAGGGCGAACATTGGTCCACCGTTTGCTGGTGCTGCGAGCCTTGGCCAACAACCTGCCCTACAGCCGTTTCGGTCTTGTGGTGAGCAAGCGCATTGGCCACGCGGTGGTGCGCAACCGTGTGAGACGGGTAATGAGAGAGGCGGTGCGTGCACGCATTGCGCGGGTGCCCCTGGGGTGGGATCTAGTGCTTATCGCACGTGCACCTATCGTGCGCGCTAGCTTTTGGCCTATTGGGGAAGCCTTGGATCGTCTGTTGCTGGATCTTGGCGAGGCACACATCAGCAAGCTGGATCCACGACAAAACGGCCATAGCTGCAAGATGTAGTCTAGTGAAGCGGATTGTCTTGGCCTTGATCAGGGTCTATCAAAGGAACAAATCGCGGGTTTTGCCTGCCTCATGCCGCTTTGTCCCCTCTTGTTCTGTCTACGCCTACGAAGCGATTGGCAAGTATGGGGTAGGGAAGGGCGGCTGGATGGCTCTGAAGCGCCTGAGCAGGTGTCATCCCCTCAATTCTGGAGGCTACGATCCAGTGCCATAGACGCTCCGGCTGTGGGCTGGCAGGCGGTGCATGTCGAGTAGATGCAGAGTACTGCGCCAACAGTTTGTGCTCTGCATGCCCCGTGGGCACCTGCAGGCGATGGCTTGACGGGGCGGGGGATCGCCCTGTCTCGCCCTGTCTCGGGACGACACCTTCGGCTGAGGGGACGACACCTTCGGCTGAGGCGGCCCGAACGGGGTGCAAGTGTCCGACCAAGGAGGTTTAGCGACCTTTGGTGCATAAACCAGTAGGAGGATCTTTGAAACTTATCAACAGCAAAACCGTTGTCGTTGTTCTGTTCGTTGCTCTGGTGAGCACACTGGGAGGCTGTGTCCCGGCTCCTGCCACCTCGGCATGGTCCAGTTTGCTGGTAGCAGGGGACGTTCTCTACACGGGTTCACAGGCTGGACGCATATATGCTCTGAATGCGACGAACGGAGTCGAAATCTGGCGATATCCGCCCGCTTCCGAGAAGGCAGGCATAGGTGCTGTGCAGGGAGCCCCAGTGTTGCTGGATGATACACTCTATGTTGGCTCAGAGGATGGCCATGTCTATGCTTTGGATATCGAGACTGGCGCACAGCGTTGGGTCTTTCCTCGATCGGATTCCATTGGCCTAATCTACGCGGACTTGGTCATCGCCAACGGTGTACTTTACGTGTGCTCCAGCGACAACAATGTGTATGCTCTGGATGTGGCTGACGGAACACAGATTGGGAAGTTCAGGGCTGAGAATTGGATTTGGGGCCGCCCCTCCGTCGTCGGGGACAAGGTCTATGTCGCTTCGTTCGATCACCACGTCTATGGTCTCGACGCAAACACTTGGCAGAAGGACTGGGAATTCGAAGCGGGAGCGGCCTTTGTTGGCGGCCCCACCGTTTCCGGTGGTCTGGTTTACTGCGGAGCACTCGATGGCAAGGTATATGCACTTGACCCCAGTAAGGCAGTGAATGGAAGGATACAGGAACCGTATCGGGAGTTCGAAACCGGGCACTGGGTCTGGGCGAGCCCATTGGTTGTGGAAGACACCTTGTACGTGGGTTCGTTGGACAAGAAGCTTTATGCCCTGGATGCGGCCGAACTTACGAGAAAGGCTGTTGAGTTTTCCACGGATGGGATGATTACTGCAGCGCCTGCCTATGCCAACGGTCTACTGTACGTCAGTACGGAAAGTGGGCATCTGTACGTTCTCGACGCCACTACTTTGGAGGAGAAGGCCCGGCCCTTTGAGGCAGGCAAGCCTATCCTGAGTTCACCGGTCGTAGCTGGAGACAGCGTGTACATCAGTGTTCTTGGCGACACTATCCATGCGCTAGATGCACAGACGCTTGCACCGCTCTGGCCAAGTGTGACACTGGGTAGATAACATAGGAGGTTCTTCCGCGTGACTCAACTCTGGAACACGTACATCTTTCGACCGATGCTGAATGGGCTACTCTTCCTGTATTCTCTGCTTGGGCACAACGTTGGTCTGAGCATTATCGTATTCACTGTGCTGGTGCGGCTGCTTACTCTGCCCATCACCCAGAAGCAGATGCGTTCGGCCAAGGCCAGCCAGGATATGCAGCCCAAATTGCAGGAATTGCAGAAGAAATACAAGGACAACAAGGAGAAGCTGGCTGAAGAGCAGATGAAGCTCTACCGGGAACATGGAATCAATCCTCTCGGCTGCTTGGTGCCGACCTTGATCCAGTTCCCAATCTGGATCGGACTGTATCAGTCAGTAAGCAACGCCCTGCCGGGCAATCCGCTGCAGTTGCTCAATCTGGCCCGACATATCTACGTTCAGTTTCCAATCTTATCCAGCTTGGTGCCCTTGAATGCGAGTTTCCTGGGGCTAGACCTGGGTCGTCCGGCCCCTATCCTGGCGATTTTGGTCGGAATCACCATGTGGGTACAGCAGAAGATGATGGCTACGCCCACAGCGGACGCCCAACAACAAGCGATGACACAGAGCATGCAGCTTACAATGCCCTTGATGTTTGCCTGGTTTACTTGGAATGCAGCCTCGGGTCTGGCTCTGTACTTCGTGGCCACCAACATCATGGGCGTTATCCAGCAGTATTTCGTCATTGGTCTGGGTGGCCTGGCTCCTCTGCTTGGCAAGCTGACGAGCACGGCAAAGCCAGCCCGTCAAAAAGGTAAGGGCAATGGACAAAAAAAGTAACAGCATTAAAGTCAGCGCGCGCTCTGTTGACAAGGCGGTTGATCAGGCATTACGGCGTTTGGGCTTGAGCCGCGAGCAGGTCGAGATCGAAGTCATCAAGCGGGGGAGCCGCGGCCTGCTCGGATTGCTCAGCGAAGATGCAGTGGTGCGGGTGACTGCCAAAGCACCATCTCCACCTCCTGTGGTAGAGACTGCTGTACCGGCTGCTGCTGTGCAAAAGGCTGAGACAGTGCCCGAGCCACCTCCTGCGGCCGATCACGACGAGATTGCTCGGATTGGGACTGAGGTATTGCAGAATCTGTTGGATCACATGGCCCTGCACGCGCGCATTGCCAGGGAGGAGAGCTCTGATCTTGTGCGCTTGAATGTCATGGGTAAAGATCTGGGTGTGCTCATCGGACGGCGCGGCGAGACGCTGCGCGATCTGCAATACTTGACTTGCTTGCTCGTCAGCCGGCGCAGGCAGCGCTGGCCAAATCTGATCGTGGACGTTGAACATTACAAGTCCCGCCGTGAAAAGTTGCTCACGGACCTGGCTCGGCGCATGGCAGACCGAGTCCGCAGCACCGGGGAGCCAATGAGTCTGGAGCCCATGCCCGCATACGAGCGGCGGATCGTGCACCTGGCTCTGCGCGATGATCCTGATGTCTTCACCGAGAGCTCTGGGCAGGATGAGAAACGCAGGGTGGTGATCCTGCCGAAGAGTTGAGAACTCCTGCTCCGCAAGGCGCAAGGGTTGACACGAGATAGGGTGTTGGGTGACGAGCCCCGAATTCCTGGCCATTGGCCACGTGACGAAGGATCTGGTGGCAGGAGGCGGCTACACAGTCGGAGGCACAGTGACCTATGCCGCGCTCACTGCACGCGGGTTGGGCTTGTCGGTGGCCGTCCTTACCAGTGCTCCTGCTGACCTGGATTTGCCCGCCATCTTGCCGGGCGTTGATTTGCACGTTGTTCCTTCCTCCGCTCCTACTACCTTTGAGAACGTCTACAAAGGCCAGAGGCGACACCAGTTTGTGCACGGCATCGCGGCTCCTTTGAAAGCATCGCATCTGCCTCCGGCATGGAAAGAGGCCTCCATCGTGCTGCTTGGCCCGGTAGCTGGCGAGTTGGGCCTGGATTGGCTTGGCGTATTTCCCTCTGCACTCGTGGCAGTCACGCCGCAGGGTTGGATGCGCCAGTGGGATAGCGAGGGCCGGGTGACGGCCAAGCCCTGGCGAGATGCTGAGCGAATCCTGCCCAGCGTGGACGTACTGGTCTTTAGCGAGGAAGACGTTGCTCGAGACGAGGCTCTAATCCAGCGCTACACCGAGATGGCCCAAATCGCTGCCGTGACACAGGGCCGTCGGGGAGCGACGGTGTTCTGGGAAGGTTCTGAGCGACATTTCCCGGCCTTTCGTGCACGGGAGGTGGATCCTACCGGTGCTGGTGATGTCTTTACAGCGGCCTTTCTCGTGCGGCTGAGAGAAACGAGCGATCCCTATCTGGCAGCACCTTTTGCCAACTGCACGGCCTCTTTTGCCATCGAGGGCCAGGGGGCGACCGCGGTTCCCACCAGGCAACAAGTAGAGGAACGGTTGCGCTGTGGTGAGTTGTGTGAGTGAGAGGGCAGGTACATGAGCCGGGTCTATGCTACGGCCAATCAAAAGGGGGGCGTGGGCAAGACTACTACGGTGGTCAGCATCGGCGCATACCTGGCTTCAGCGGAGAGACGCGTATTGCTGGTGGACATTGATCCGCAGGCCAATGCCACCAGCAGCCTGGGAATCGACAAGCACGGTTTGCGTCGCTCGATCTATGACAGCCTTATTGGTGGCCTGCCGCTACAGCGCACGCTGATGCTCACCAAACGTTTAAGGCTTGATCTGATCCCCTCTACACCTGCTCTGGCTGGAGCAGAGATCGAGCTGGTCGGTATGATGGCCAGGGAGTATCGCCTGAAGCAGGCCTTGGGCCCTCTTCGTGATCGCTATGACTACATTCTGATTGATTGCCCTCCCAGCCTGGGCTTGCTCACCATTAACGCTTTGGCTGCTGCGGACGAAGTGATCATACCCATTCAGTGTGAGTATCTGTCAATGGAAGGGCTCGCCCAGCTATTGCACACTATTGAATTGGTGCGGGTCAATCTCAACCCCAGGTTGGGCATCAAGGGGCTGCTGATGACCATGTACGACGTGCGCACTACGCTGGCGCAGCAGGTGGTGGATGAAGTGCGCAGCCACTTCCCGGACAAGGTTTTCCAAACGATCATACCGCGCAACGTGCGCTTGAGCGAAGCTCCGAGCTACGGTGAGCCGATCATGGATTACGCACCTAGGTCAGCGGGAGCAGCAGCCTACCAGGAACTCGCACGGGAGATCATGAACAGCGAGTAGCAAGATTACATCACCGAAACAAAGTGATGAAGGTCTAGGGGGTCCTATGAGCAGCAGGCACCGTGGACTAGGTCGAGGTTTGGGCGCTCTGATTCCGGGCGCCGAATCCCGTTCTGCATTGATCGAAGTCAGCGTTCACGACATCGAGGCCAACCCGCGCCAGCCCAGGCACGAGCTTGATGCTGAATCCCTGCGCGGGCTGGCCGGTTCGATTCTGGAGAATGGCGTTCTCCAGCCGCTGATTGTTACCGAGAAGAGTCCAGACGAGCCTGGCGACGGCCCGCGCTATCAGCTCATCGCTGGGGAGAGGCGCTGGCGCGCCGCCATGCTGGCCGGGCTGGAAACCGTTCCAGTGTTGCTGAAGGAGGCCACGCCGCAAGAGACGCTGGAACTGGCCCTGGTGGAGAACATCCAGCGCGCCGATTTGAATCCGCTGGAGGAGGCGAGCGCCTACCGCCAACTCATCGATGAGTTCGGCCTGACTCAGGAGCAGGTGGCCAAGCGCGTTGGGCGCAGCCGCGTCAGCGTGACCAACTCGTTACGCTTGCTGCGTCTTCCGGACGAGATCAAGGCTGCGCTTCTGGGCAAGCGCATCAGCGGCGGACACGCGCGGGCTCTGTTGGGGCTGACGGATGTGGAGCTGCAACTGCGCGTCTTGCGCGCCATAAAGAAGCAGGGGCTTTCTGTGCGCCAGACCGAGGAATGGGTGCGACGTTTGGCGGAAGGTACCCAGACCCGAAAGCGAACTGCGGCGACGCCGACGGCTGAGACGCGCGCCCTGGAGGATCGCTTCCGCAGGAGCCTGGGCACCAAAGTCAGTCTTTATCGCAGCAAGCGCGGTGGCAGGCTAGTCATCCACTTTTTCTCAGAGGAAGAACTGCAGGCCCTCTACGATCGGATTGTGGGTGAGGGGTTGTAGTGCACACCTAAAACTGGACACTTTTCGAGCTATTCTT
>JAUWJD010000023.1 GCA_030607875.1 Chloroflexota bacterium | reverse complement strand
TTCACAGTTGGCCGCTGACAATTCACAACTAGCCCTTGCCCATTGCCTGGGCTTGGGGCTGCCACAGCATTACCCCGTACTATTCTACCATCGCCCTTCGCCGTTGTCAACTCACGCCGCGTCCGGGTCCCCGGGGCGGATGAGCCAGCGCGTCCCATCAGCCAGGGTCCGAGTATTTCAGGCTTTTGCCATTGGCTAATTCAATGCAGCCCCGTCGTCTTACTCTTCCCGGAGGTCGGCCTCGGGACTGGCAAGGGGTTTGTCCCCTGGGCTCACAGGTCTACCTCGGCTGTATCCCTCTGGTGTTGTGATTCGCCAGTCGGGTAGAACATATGTTCTACCGGATTTGACTAAAATGTCCTTTTGTGCTATATTCCGTCCCATCGAAGCCAGGACGGTGAGGACGAAACCATGCGGGCAAAGAACTTGAGGCCCTGCTATTGAATAGGGCCAATATTGTGGCACTTGTACCCAGCGCCCGGAGGAGTGACGACGCTCCTCCGGGCTTCTCTTTTTGTGGCACAATTGTGTGGTGCCGGGCCAGGGCATAGGCGGTGGAGCGGGGTGTGCGATGGAAAAGAAGGTCACGCTGGCGGTGGTCGAGGCGGCGCTGGAGACCGAACGGGAGAAGCGGTGGGCGCAAGAACCCCTGCTGTCGGTGGGCGTGAAGAGCGCTTCCGACGAGGAGCTGGAGCGCGCCCTGGAGAACACCCGGTTGGCCCTGAAGAGCGGTAGGCGGCAGGGGCGCGACGCGTTGCAGGCGCTGGACCAGGAACAGGCCATCGTGGAAGAGCTGCTGGAGCGCCAGGTGCCCACGCTGGAGCAGGCGCTGGGGCTGGCGCCCAGCAAGTCAAAGATGTGGCGCAAGTACGACTGGACGGTGGACGAGCTGTACGACGCCGACTTTCCCGAGCCCAAGTGGATCGTGCCCGAGCTGCTGCCGACGGGCCTGGCTTCGCTGGCCGGCCGGCCCAAGCTGGGCAAGTCCTGGCTGGCGCTGCAGTTGTCGGCAGCGGTGGCCAGCGGCGGGCGTTTTCTGGATTGGGCGGTGGAGCGCGGAGAGGTGCTGTTCATCGCCCTGGAGGACCCGCCGCGCCGGCTGAGGGAGCGCCTGGAGTGCCTGCGGGTGGCGCGGCGCACGCCGATCCAGTTCTACACCGATTGGCTGCCGCTGAACGCAGAGGCAGGGGGCTTGCAGGACCTGCAGCGCTGCGTTGCAGAGTCAAGGCCGCGCCTGGTGGTGATCGACACGCTGGCGCGGGCCTTTAGCAGCCGCATCGAGTGGAACTCGGTCAGCGAGGCCACCGCGGCGCTGGCAGTGCTGCAGCGGCTGGCGCACGACCACGACTGCTGCCTGCTGACGGTGGACCACCACAAGAAGCCGGGCGCGCTGCCCGACGTGATCGATGACATATTAGGTTCGACAGGCAAAGCGGCGGTGATTGACACCGCCTGGGGCCTGTACAAGGAGCGCGGCAAGAAGGGCGCCACGCTCAAGGTGACGGGCCGCGACATCGACCCACGCGAGATGGCCATCGAGTTCCACCCGGCGACGAGCTGCTGGCAGTCCATAGGTGACGCGCAGGCGCGCACCGCAGCCGAGCAGGAGGTGTACGAACTGCTGCAGGAGATGGGCGAGGCGGACGCAGGAAGCCTGGCCCGCCAACTGGGCAAGCACCGCACCACCGTTCGCAAGACGCTCAAGCGCTTGCAGTCCCAGGGGCACGTAGAGTCGAAGCTGGTGCCGGCCACCAAAACGGGGGGCAAAAGGATCCTGTTCTACATACGAGAGGATGATGACACAGAGGTCACAGAGGCCACAGAGGCCACAGAGTAGCACAGAGGCAACACAGGGCACTGTGGCCTGTGTTGCCTCTGTGCACTGTGTCAGGGGCCCGAACCGTCTGTCGCGCCCGCTGAGCGAGCTGGCGGCGGAACGCTAGGCCGAGCGGCTGCCTGAGGTACAAACTGCTCTAGCGGCGCTTGCAGCAAGGCCCGATCGTTGTAGCAAAGGTCTCTTTTGACTGCTTTGCGCAGCATGGCTGGCCTACCTGGGCCGTGCCGCTCTGGTCCTGGTGGCCCGGAGGTCGATTGCGGCTCTGTCTGGCATCTTGTGGTACTGACGCGTGGCAAGCATGGAACAGGCGTGACTTTTGCCATCTTCGAAAAGTGTGCTACACTGTAGCGGTGTTGACTATCGAGCCTTTGCGGGCTGTACCGGGGGCTTGGAGGAGTGGAGATGACCGAAAAGCGACTGTCTCAGATTCTGCAGACCCTGCGCCAGGAATTGTCTCAGATACTGGGCGATCAACTGGAAGCTGTATACCTCTTTGGTTCGCAGGTGCGCGGCGAAGCAAGGGCCAGCTCAGACATTGATGTCTTGGTCGTCGTACGGGGTGAGTTCGACTACGCAGACCTCATCCGCCGCACGTCCTCTGCCGTGTCGGCTCTGTGCCTGCAATACGACGTTGTCATATCGCGAGCTTTTGTCTCCAAGGAGCGGTTCGCGCGAGAGCAGAGTCCCTTCCTGCTCAACGTTCGCCGCGAAGGGGTGGTAGTATGAGAAACGAGGTCCAGTTGCTACTGCACAAAGCCCAGGAGAGCCAACAAGCGGCGCGGCTGCTGAACAAGGAAGGGTACTCTGACTTTGCAGGTCCTGCCAGTAAGACGGCCTTCCTGGCAATCACCGAGAACCTGCTCAAGCAACTGGAACAGATGGAAGGAATCACAGTATCGGTTCGGGTACGCGGCGACGCACCGCGCTAGCTAGCTCTCACCAAAGCTAGCAGCGTGAACGGATTTGGATTAAGCCCTACAGGCAAGGAGTCGAGCAATGGAAACAGCTTTGGAAGCACTGTCAGCAGAGGAATTCGAGAAACTGGTTGAACGTACGATAGACAGACGCCTGGAGGTCTGGCTTACTCAACTCATGGATGCCTTGATAGGCATGCAGGAGGAGGAAAGTGCGGAACTACGGCCCGAGTTTGCAGCCTCGCTCAGGCGTTCTCTGGAACAGGCACGTTCTGGCGAAGGCATTGACCTGGAAATCTTCCGGGCCCAGATCAGGCGATGAACGCTCTCAAAGTCATTCTGACGCCTGAAGCAGAGGCAGACACAAAGCGTCTCGAGCCAGCCCTTCAGACACGTATGCTAGACAAACTGCAGTGGATGGGGCAAAACGCGGAGCTGTTGCGCCACCGCGCGCTCCGTGGAGCTGAAGGGGTATTGTTGGCGGAACCGCATGAGCACCGCGGCAGTCGCGGATAGACCTTTGGGGTTTCTGAAACCCCAAAGGTCTTTTTCTTTGCTGGCCTGCGAGCTGCAGGCCAGCAAAGAAAAGGGCAAGAAGGTCATGTCCTACATCGCAGAGGGTTCTTAGAGTCTAGACCCTGGCCCAGAGTGCCCCGAGACCCCAGAGTTGCCCTTTTAGGCTCTACTGTGGGCACTCTGGGCACGGTGTTGAGTCAGTAGGGTTGTAAGCGGGCCAAGCCGTGACCACACCTCGGCAGCTCCCTGCAGGATGCGCCCAGCCCAGACTAAACTCCATTCTCTGACACCGACGCGACACCCATTGCTCATTCCGGATTCGCTTCCAGATTGTGTTGGTCGACAACCCGCTGGTTCAGCCTACCCGGGGGCATCCGAGCAACATCGGCCGCAACTACCAGTAGTAGCTCATCCTTTCACAAAAGTGAGAGTACGGTGTATAATTGTGCATAGGAAGAGAAGGCTCGCGGCTCGATCACCGCGACCGGGCTTGCGGCCTGACAATATGTGGCAGGTGCAAGGCACCCCGGGAGAGCGTAATGCCCACAGAGACACAGAAGCGCGTCCACGACCTGCTCCGTCAGATATCGACTGACGGCTTGACTGCTGCGAAGAAGCTCTTGTGGACCGAACTGAACTACGGCCATGCCAATGTTCCTCTATCATGTCGAGACTGGCCGGACCGGGCGCGCGAGGCACTGGCTGACGCCCCGGTAATGCTGGCCCAACATGAATCCCAGTTTGGCGCCTTTGATGTCATCTACTCCAGGCTGGCCGAAGACCAGGTGGGTCGTGCTTTCCCCCTTTCCCTCACTGCGGAACGCTTAGTGGTCAACCAACTGCTGAAGAACCATCCCTATGGACTGTTTCTGTTCAGCGACACCAAAGAACAGCACTGGCATTTGGTGAACGTGCGCTACGATGGGGAAGTCGCTAAGCGCCGCGTGTTCCGGCGGATTGCCGTTGGGCCATACGAGCGGTTGCGCACCGCCTCCGAGCGGGTGGCCATGCTCGACCTTGCCTCCCTCGGCCGGGACCTCTCTGGTCTTTCCCCGCTGGCCATCCAGCATCGCCACGATGAGGCATTTGATGTTGAGGCCGTCACTGACCAGTTCTTCCGAGCCTACAAAGCCGCCTTTAAAGACCTGCAGGCTGACTTGAGGCGTCAAACACAGGATGAGCGCTGGGCCCACGACAATGCGCTGCAGTTCCTCAACCGGCTGATGTTTGTCTACTACATGCAGCGCAAGCGCTGGCTGGGAGATAACCCCGATTTCTTGGCCAGCTTCAGGCAAGCCTATGGAGATGCTGGCCGGTCGGGGGATACCTTTGACAGCGAATGGCTGCAGGTACTTTTCTTTGAAGCGTTCAACAACCGCTTCCAGGCCGGTCGCGCTGATCGCCAGTACCTGCCGCCCCACATCCGCGATGCCCTGGCCCTGGCTCCTTATCTCAATGGTGGGCTATTCGAACCCAACGAATTGGATCGCAAACACCAGGTCGTCATCAGCGACAGGCGCTTCGGGCAGATCTTTAGTTTCTTACAAAGCTACAACTTCACCATTAGCGAGGACACCCCGCTAGATCAGGAAGTAGCAGTAGACCCGGAGATGATTGGCAAGGTGTACGAGAGCCTGGTCAACGTGTCCGAGGAAGCCGACGAACGGGGTGAAGCAGGCATCTTTTACACACCTCGGGTGGAGATTGACCTGATGTGTCGCCTGGCCCTGGTAGATTGGTTGACCAATCACCTGGGGAGTGACTTGAAATCGCTGCTCTGCGAGATGGTCTTTGCCTTTGACCCCCAAGACAAGGAGCGGGCTGACCTTGCGTTAGCTGAGCGCAACCTCTGGCCTGGCCTGAACGAGCTGCTGCGCAACGTGACGGTGGTGGACCCAGCCTGTGGTTCTGGCTCCTTCCTGGTGGGCATGCTCTACGTTCTGGATGATCTCCTGGCCCGGGCGGATGACCAACTGGGCCGCCAAGAAAGTCCCTACGAACGCAAGAAGCGCATCATCGCCAACAGCCTCTACGGCGTGGACGTCATGGAGTGGGCCGTGCACGTGGCTGAACTGCGCCTGTGGCTGCAACTGGTGATTGACACCGACCTGGCCCCTGCCGAACTCAAGTTCCGTCCCCTGCTTCCCAACCTATCCTTCAAAGTACGTCCCGGCGACAGTTTGGTGCAGGAGGTGGGCGGCATCAACCTGGCCTTGCGCCAGGGCAGCCGGCTGATTCCCCCCGTGCTCAAAGGGCGCATCACGAAGCTGAAGGCCGAAAAGCGCAAGTTCTACAACAACGATAACCAGCGCAAGTACCGCACGGTGGAACAACTGCAGCAAGTTGAACTGCAACTGTTCCGTGACATCCTCGACGCCCGCGCCAAAGGCATTGCCGAGCGCCTCAAAGAGATCGCCTACGCCCTCCAGCCGCAGGTCAACCTCTTTGGCGAGGTGCAATCCACGCAGATGGCGCTGCAAGAGGCGGCCCTGCAGCGCGAGGGTGAGCGCCTGCAAACAGAGCAGGAGCAAGTGCTCCATGCCCGGCAGGCCCTCCAGGCGGCCAAGGACGTTCCCTTTGTGTGGGACATCGCTTTTGTAGAAGTGTTTGAGGGTGCGCGGGGCGGCTTTGACATCGTCATCGGCAATCCGCCCTATGTGCGTCAAGAGAGCATCCGTGACCCCTGTCAGCCGTTCGGAGGGATGACCGATGAGGCCGTGAGAGCAGCCAAACGAGCGTACAAAGCCAAGCTCGCCCGTTCCGTGTACACTGCCTGGCCGCGCGTTCTGGGCTACGATTGGGCCAAGGACAAACCGAAATGGAAGCTGAGTGCGCGGAGCGACCTCTATATCTACTTCTATTTCCACGGGCTCTCGCTGCTGAACGAGAAGGGAGCGTTCTGCTTCATCACCTCCAACTCCTGGCTGGACGTGGGCTATGGCAAAGACCTGCAAGAGTTCCTGCTGACCCGCGGGCGGGTTGAGCTGGTGATAGACAACCAGGCGCGGCGCTCCTTTGCCTCCGCGGACGTCAATACCGTCATTGTGCTGCTGGGAGCGCCACAGGATACCAAGAGGCAGCGTCCAGAGAGCCTGGAGCACGTGGCCCGCTTTGTGATGCTCACCGTGCCCTTTGAGCACGTCCTGGACGCGGTGATTTGGGAGGAGGTGGACGAGGCTGCTGCCCGCCGCACCACTCCTGAGTACCGCGTCTTCCCCATACGGCAGGCCGAGCTGTTGCGGCGTGGGATGGACCTGCAGAAGAAGCGTTTTGCCGGCGACAAATGGGGCGGCAAGTACCTGCGCGCGCCCGATATTTACTGGCTGGTGTTGGAAAAGGGCCAGGATAAGCTGGTGCGCCTGGGAGACATCGCCGATGTGCGGCGTGGCTTCACGACTGGCGCCAACGAGTTCTTCTACCTGGATGAGCAAAGGATCGCGGAGTGGGGGATTGAGGAGGAGTTTCTGCGGCCTTTCTTATTCTCACTGAAAGAAATTCGGTGCTACGAAGTTCGCGCTGCGGGACTTCAGAGACAGCTCTTCTGTTGTCATTTGGACAAATCAGCACTCTCTCGAGGTGGAAGGAGAGGGGCTCTGGCTTACATTGAATGGGGCGAGAGTCAAGGGTTCCATCACAGGCCCTCGACCCGGAACAGATCATTATGGTATGCGCTCCCAGAGCAGTCATATCCCCAGTTTGTATCCAATCGTTTTCTTGGGGAAAGATTCGGCTTCCCATGGATTGAGAATACACTAGTAGGAGATGTATTCTTTGTGGGGGATTTTGGCAGCGTAGATGGCCTCTTGGGTACTGCGCTTCTCAATTCGATGGTCTCTTTCCTCAGTGCCGAGGTGGTGGCGCGCAAGACCTATGGTATAGGAATAGCCTACCTATATGGCCCTGAAATCGGCAGTGTCAAGCTCCTCGATCCTGAGCTACTCAATGAAGCGCAGAAATCAGACTTGGTAAGCATCTTCAACAGGATGCGTCAGCGTGAGATGCTTAAGGTTGGTAATGAGATCCGCGAAGCGGACCGCCGTGCCCTGGACGACATCGTGTTCGACGTACTTGGGCTGACTCAAGGCGAGCGGGACGCCGTGTACGAGGCGGTGATTAATCTGGTGGAGGCACGGCTCTCCAAAGCACGAAGCCTTAGGGGAAGGAGGTGATGAAAGATGGCATTCCCAGAGTCGGTGGTGAAGCAAACGTGGGATAGGTCCGGTGGACGGTGCGAGTGCAAGCGCACGACACATGGTCATTCGGGACGTTGCTACCGCATTTTGCTGTGGACAAGTCGAGGCAAGGAAACCAGCTATGGATGGGAAGCTCACCACATAGTTGCTGGCGGGTCTGACACCCTGAGCAATTGTGAGATCCTGTGTCAGGACTGCCACAAGAAGACGGGCACGTATGGCGGATGATGCTACTCGGATGCAGTGGAGACACACACCCTTGGACGAGCCGTGTCTCCACGCAGCACTACGCCTTCCGCCGGAAGTGACGCGTTGCCGGACTAGCGCGTGAGATCGGTGAGCAGGTGTCGGAGGTCAATGCGGAAAAAGCCGACTTGCCTGAGGTATGGGCTGAAGATCTTTCCGCAGCCGACGTTTGAGCGTCACGCGCTGTGGGGCCCCAAAACAAAACGCGAGCCGTAAAGGCCCGCGTTGTGCGACCGAGTTACCCCGATCCATCATTCAATGTGATTATACAGGATAATGCACCATTTATCAAAGTCGGCGTGCACTGCAAAAGCCAGTGCGGGGTTTGAGGGAGGACACGTGAGGGGAGAGGACTATGCCTGACATCAACGAGACCATTGTCCGTCACTTCTTTGAGCTGAATGGCTTTCTTGTTCGCACCAACATCAAGTATTGGTTCGCTGGTGAGAGAGGTGGGGGTGAGAGCGATATTGACCTGGTTGTGTACAATCTGAATCCCGACAAGCTCAATCCGCCGCAGACATTCGTGCTGACAGTGAAGGAACTGCCAGGGCTGCGTCAAGCGATCGTAGAGACGAAGGGATGGCACACTGAGAGCTTCACCAAGGGACTGATTAGGAACGCGCCTCGCATCTTTAACTTTGTGCGACCGGAAGCGATTGCCGCTGCTGCTGACACGGTGTTCCACGACGCCGACTTTCGCCGCATCCTGGTCGTGTCCAGGCTGTCTCGTGTGCCAGACAGTCGTAAGGCCGCAGTTCAGTTACTGAAGGATGGCGGTATCGATCACGTGATCGAGTTCAGCACGATCGTCCGTTTCATTGTCAACCAGGGGCAGGCAAACAAGAACTATCCCGACTCTGAGATTCTGCAGACGATCCGCTTGCTCAAGGTGTATGGTCTCCTAGATTGAACTATGGCGTGGCCTGTAGCGGGATGGGGGAGTTGGGCAGGCGGGTGTGTAGGCTGTGGGGGTTGACAAGAGACGAGATGGCGACTGTGAAGGGGCCGAATCATTGAGACACTGAGGAGAACCATCACACTGGAAGGGGCTTCATTCAGTGCTCCCAGCGTTTCGGTGGATGCCCAGTTGACCAACTGAAACCAACAAGGAGGGTAGGTCATGAGCGCCTTACAAGAACAATATGTAGTTGACACAGAAGGCAACAAGACAGCAGTGATCCTTTCACTCGAACGGTACGAACGGCTGATGGAAGACCTTCACGACTTGGCCATCGTGGCCGAACGCCGAGAAGAAGAACCCATCAGCCTTGAGGGGATGAAGCGGCGGCTGGAGAGAGATGGGCTCTTATAGCATCGACTTCAAGCCGTCTGTCGAGAAGGACCTGCGATCTTTGCCCAAGACGCTTGTCTCTCGCGTGATGGAGCGCATTGACAGACTAAAAACCGATCCGTTCCCCCGCCAGGCGGTCAAATTGTCGGGTACTGAACGATTCTATCGTATTCGGGTGGGCGACTATCGGATCGTATACGAGGTTGACACCCGGGCCAGACAGATCACGATCTACTATGTTCTCACCGCCGCGAGGCATACCGCGCCTTGTGAAGGACGGCCCGCTTCGGCAATGTATGGCTGGCGTACATGCGTCTCCTGCTCCCGAATGTAGTCGGACAGCCGATAGTGATGGTGCTCGCGGGCGGAATTGCCGATCTGAACAGGCGCACGCCGCCGGTCTCAGCCGTTGGCCGAAATCGCGCTCTGTGCCTGCTGCCACCATTGCTGCCGAGAAATCCATCAGTCTCAATGCGTTATCTATCAGCTTCCAATGAAATGAAGAGATTTCGAAGGTGATAGATTCTGGTCAGAGGAGCCACAAATGCCCCACGACATCATAGATAACCGCCACGAGAAACTGATAGACCACATCCAGCGCATCTTGCCCGGCAGCCAAGCGGCCAAGTTCGCTGTGGGCTACTTCTTCCTCTCTGGCCTGGAAGCCGTGGCCGATCAACTGGCCAACGTGAAAGAGCTGCGCCTGTTGATTGGCAACACCTCCAACAGGGAAACGATCGAGCAGATTGCTGAGGGTTACCGGCGTTTGGCACAGATACACGATGTCGCTGAGCAGATCGCCAACCCGAGGCGGCTCGACATGGTCCGCATGGCCGAAACCACCGCCGACAAGATCGGCTGGACGATAGCAGGGATGGATCAGACGGACGAGGGTGAGCAACTGGTGACTACCCTGGTGCGTCTGATCGAAGAAGAGCGCCTGAAGGTACGCGTGTATACCAAAGGCCGGATGCACGCCAAGGCGTATATCTTTGACTATGTCCCTGGGGCTCGCTATGAAAAGGGCATCGCTATCGTCGGGTCCAGCAACTTTACCCTGTCGGGTATCACCAACAACACGGAGCTCAACATCGTTGTCAGCGGCAACGATAACCATGGTGCGCTCACCCAGTGGTTCAAAGGCCTGTGGGAGGAGGCCCAGGATTTCGAAGCCTATCTGATGCGTGAGCTGCGGCAGTCGTGGGCCATGGCCCAGGTGACTCCGTACGAGCTCTACTTGAAGACGCTGTACGAGCTGGTTCGCGAGCAACTGGAGGGTGCTGAGGCCGCCGAGTTCCTGTGGCGAGACGAGATCACGGCCGTCCTCACCGAGTTCCAGGAACAGGCCGTGCGCGATGGTGTGCAGATGATCGAGCGCTACGGTGGCTGCTTTATCGCTGACGTGGTTGGTCTGGGCAAGTCCTACATCGGGGCAGCGATCATCAAGCAGTTCAAGCGGCGGGAGCGCGTGCGGCCGCTGATCATCTGCCCGGCGACACTCGTTGATATGTGGGAGCACTATAACGAGGCATACCAGCTCGATGCTCGGGTTCTCTCTGAGGGCATGCTGCGGGAGGACGGCGACCGTGGCTCAGAGTGGATGCTGCACGACGATCGGTACCGCTATCGGGACTTTGTCCTGGTGGATGAAAGCCACCACTTTCGCCATACTCACAACCAGCGCTACCGGGTCCTGGAGAGCTTTCTGGCAACTGGCGACCGGCGATGTGTTTTCCTAACGGCCACGCCAAGAAACAAGACGGTTTGGGACATCTATAACCAGATGCGTCTCTTTCATCACGATGAGCTCACTGACATACCGGTCGACCCACCCCACCTGCGCAAGTACTTCAAGCTCGTGGAAGGTGGGCAGCGGCGGCTGCCTGCTCTGTTGGGCCATGTGCTGGTTCGGCGCACGCGCAGCCACATCCTGCGCTGGTATGGCTATGACGCTGAGACCGACCAGCGTGTGGACCCTGATAACTTTGGCGCGTATCGCGAAGGCAGGCGGCGCGCCTACGTCCTGGTAGGCAAGCGAAAACAGTTCTTCCCAAGGCGGGAGTTGACCACTGTTGAGTACAGCATCGAGGGAGCCTATGAGGGGCTTTACGATCAGTTGCGAAGGCACTTGGGGCGGCCGCACGAAGCGGGCGAACGGCCGGGTGCGGATGAACTGACCTATGCACGATACGGACTGTGGAACTATGTGCAGCGCTCCAGGCGTGATCAGTCTCCCTACGTCGATCTGCATAGAGCTGGGGCCAACCTGCGCGGTCTGATGCGCATCATGCTGTTCAAGCGATTCGAATCAAGTGTGTGCGCGTTTCACGAGACGGTGCGGCGTCTGCTCCGCATTCACCAGCACTTTCTGGCCGCGATGGATGAGGGCATCATCCCGGCTGGGATCGAAGCTCAGAGACTGTTGTATGAGTGTGACCAGGATGAGGAGCAAGTGCTGATGGATGCGCTGGCCCGAGTGACTGGCCGGTATCACCTGGACGACTTTGACAGGGCTGCCCTGCGGGCTGATCTGGAGCAGGACGCTCGGATCCTGGGCGAGATGCTGGCTCTGGTGCAGCCGATCAGCGCCGACCAGGACGACAAGCTGCAAACCCTTCACGCTGTGTTGAGAGGGCTGCCTGAGCCCGAAGGCAAAGTGCTTGTCTTTACCCAATACGCGGATACGGCCCAGTATCTCTACGACAACCTGGATCCTGGTGATGAGCATCCTTCTATTCAGGTAGTCTACAGCCGGAAGAAGAGCAAGGCTGCGATCGTGGGCCGCTTTGCGCCCCAAGCGAATCCGGAGCAGCGGCCACCTGAGGGGACACCGGAGATCCAGACTCTGGTTGCGACCGATGTCCTGTCTGAAGGGCTGAACCTCCAAGATTGCGCCCAGATCATCAACTACGACCTGCACTGGAACCCGGTGCGGCTCATCCAACGCCTGGGACGTGTGGACCGCATTGGATCTGAGCACGACGTTATCTACGCCTACAACTTTCTTCCGGAGACGGAGCTGGAAAAGAACCTGGGGCTGAGGGCGAAACTGGCCCGGAGGATCGAGGAAATACACGAGAGCATCGGTGAGGACACAGCTATCCTCGATCCCGGTGAGCAACTGAATGAGGAAGCGATGTATTCCATCTATGATCGGCGCGAAGTTGACCGTTATGAAGAAGATGAGATGGACGAGTTCATCGACCTGCATGAAGCGGAAGAGATCATAAGGCAACTGAAGGAAGACGATCCTACTTTGTATGAGCGTATCGTCAACCTGTGTGATGGAGTCCGCTGTGGCCGTCGCTCAGGTGAGTCAGGCGCGGCCATCCTGTGCCAGGCCGGGCGGTATCGGCAGCTCTTCCTCGTAGATGACAACGGTGAGATCGTGCACCGCGACATACCCCGCATCCTGACCTTGCTGAAGTGTGAGCCAGACACCCCTGCCGAGCCCTTGCCTGAAGGCTACAATCAGATGATCATGGGCGTCAAGGAGCAGTTCGATCGCGAAGTAAAGGCGCGTCGAGCGGAGCGACACCACACGCTCTCGCTGACCCGTGCACAGCGCTATGTGCTGCGGGACCTGCATATCCTGTACGATGGTGCGGAGAACGAAGACTTGCGGGCCCAGACCGAGATACTAGAGGCGGCATTCCGCCGCCCCAATCCACGTCCTGCTGTGCGAAGCGAGTTGAACCGTCTGCGACGTGAAGGAGTGACCGGGATGGCGCTGCTCCACGCTTTGACGCAAGTGTACCATGTGTATGGATTGGATAAGATGCAGCCGAGGGAAGGAACCCCCAAAGTCTCAGACGGTGATCTCCCAAGGATAGTGTGCAGCGAGGCGCTGGTTGAGTGATCGGAGGAGGATGCATGATGCCGACGCCGAGGCACACCACACAGGCCTCCAAGCGTGGCGAAGTGCTGGTGGCCATCATGAACAACAAGCGGGACTTTGCTATCGCATGCCTGTGAAGAGTGCGCCCAGGCGCTGGCCGCCGAAGTGGCTGGCCTTCTACCACACGAAGGTCTTCGAGGAGGAACGCTATACCATCCAATACTACGGGCGGGTCCGCGAGATTCGTGTGGTCAAGCGCCGTGAGCTGTTCCCCAACGAGTTCCCCAATCCCAAATCGGATCGAGAGTACTACCAGGTGTTCCTGGCAAGCCTGGAGCGGCTGCCCCAACCGATCTGTAGCGCACATTCGCGGCGGATCGTGTTCATACCGACTACCTGGCACAAGTTCATGCGTGCCCAGGAAGTCAACGACCTGTTTGACGAAAGCCCGCTGGAGGATCGCCTGTGGCAGGAGCTCAAGAAGCAGGACATCCCTGCCGAACGACAGTGGTACCTGCCCACTCAGCGGGGGTGGTATGCCCTGGACTTTGCCGTGTTTTGCGCCGAAGGCAACGTCGATATCGAAACTGATGGTGACACCTATCACACTAGGCCCGAACGGACCTCACGAGACAACAGGCGATTCAACGCTCTGCAGTCTATTGGCTGGCGCGTCTTGCGCTTCAACGGAAGCGACATCCGCGAGAGAATGGCCGAGTGCTGCATCCCTGAAATCATGAAGACGATCGGGACTTTTGGTGGTGTGGATACAGAGCGCTTGGTGCCACGGCAGTTCTTCAATGTGCCGGAGGGTGTCGCGCAGCAGCTCAGCCTGTTCGAGGAAGATGTGGAGTACGATCTGGATTAGCGATGACGTTATGCCAGGCATGGATGCTCTGAACTACGGAGGAAAAGATGAATAACGCACCCGATTTGGGTTCATCTGTGGACCGGGTATCCGGTGCCAGTGGCCAGGAACTGTTGATTCAGTTGGAGACAGCCCTGCACCGCCTGGTGGAGACCTTCTGGGATGAGCCCTATCGCTACTTCACCGAAGCCGATGCCCACGTCGGGCTGCAAACCTGGGTGGCCAGGCGGCCGGAACTGGCCCAGATGCTGCGCACTGCGGACGGGTTCGAAACGGGCCTCCTGCACCGCGAGTACCCCACCTTCTTCCGTTTCCACGATCGCAGCCCAACGGAGCGACTGCAGGATACTGGCAGTCGGGGGCACTATGACCTGGTGGTCATTGACCCCGCCCATGTGCGCAGCCAGCCTGCAGAGAGTTTGATGAACCGGCGGATCGAGGATCGCGCTGACCTCTCCAAGCCGCCGCTGCTGGCTGCCGTGGAGTTCAAGCTGTTCACGCGCGGCTGGAGCCCGCTGCGCGTTCGCGGTGTCAGGAGTGATGTAGGAAAGCTGCGGCTGACGCTGCAGTCGCCGGCACATGCACGCGCTGCCTACCTCTGTGTGTTTCAACGAGTGGCAAGCCGGACTTCCACTCGCTCCGACAACCATTGGCGAACTGTGCGCAAGATGTTGGAGGACGCTTCAGACATTCGCGCAGTCGTAGCCGTGTGTTGGCCCAAGCAGCCACGCGAGCCCTTTGTGCACTACAGTGGGCCCTGGATCACTACAGTGACTGGCAACTAGGATGATCCGCGCCATCGTCGTCTCATCTGCCTACATCGCCGCGCAGATGTTGGCGGATGTGGCCAGTCTCAAAATCGTGGTGTTCCTGGGCATGTCCATGGATGCGGGCACGTTTGTGTACCCCATCACCTTCACGCTGCGCGACCTGGTACACAAGACAGTGGGCTGGAAGGAGGCCGATCTCTTGGTGGATGGTCGAGCAAAGCCAGGAGTGGATCAAGTGAGCGGGAGCCCTGGTGCTCACGAGCATGGTTTGGGACCGGTTCGGGGTCTCACCAAATTGAGGAGGTGACTCATGATGCGAAAGTGCCTTGCAGTGGCTTTGGTAGTACTGCTCATAGTGGATTGCGGCGGCTGTGCAGGCACAAGCGCTTGTGCCGGGGATGTGTCATCCACCGTCCTGGCCAATACCGCCTCAACCTCGCTCTCTGCGGCAACCGCTGCGGACAATCCCGACCCACCTGCGACGCCGGTCAAACTCGCCTTTGTGCACCATTCGGTCGGTGATGACTGGCTGGGCACGTACATGGGCGGTCTGGGGCAAGCGCTGGGCGCCAACCGCTATTACGTCAGCGACACTTATTACTATTGGGGACCGGACGAGATCGGATCGTACACCGACATTGGCAACTGGTGGGACTGGTTCCGCGGGCCCCGCAGCGCCGCGTACTTGCAGGCCCTGTACAACACCACCAACCTGCACGCTGAGTTTGCCCGGCCCATGGCAGACCCCGGCGGCGAGAACGAGGTGATCCTGTTCAAATCCTGCTACCCCAATTCACATCTGGGGGGCCACCCTGCTGACCCGCCAACGACGGGCTCGAATCCACTGCGCGGAGAGGATTGGACATCCGAACATCACACCGTCGGCAAGGCAAAAGGGATCTACAACGACATCCTGCAGTACTTCCGTACTCGGCAGGACAAGCTGTTTGTGGTCATCACGGCGCCGCCATTGGTGGGCGCGGAGACAGACGCTGCCCACGCCGCCAACGCCCGCGCGTTTAACAACTGGCTGGTGAACGACTGGCTGGTGGGCTACCCCTATCGCAACGTCGCTGTGTTCGACTTTTACAACGTCCTGACCAGCAACGGCGGCGGCCCGCACAGCAACGACCTGGACTGGGGGACAGGCAACCACCACCGCTGGTGGCAAGGAGCGGTGCAGCACATGCAGACGGTGGCGAACAACTTTGCTGCCTATGGCAGCGAGCCCGCGGACAGCCATCCTACCGCTGCCGGCCTGCAGAAGGCCACGGGAGAGTTTGTGGCCCTGCTCAACGTCTTCTACCACCGTTGGAAGGGTGGTCCGGCAGAGCCTACGCCCACCGCCACGCGCACGCCGCTGCAGGCGACGGCCACTGCGACGCGGACTACCCATCCCCAGGCGTCGGTCACTCCCAGGCTAACCGTGCGGGTGTACCTGCCCATTATCCTCAAGGGTTACGTGGGACCCGGCAGCCCCGTTCCTACCCAATCTCCCACGCCTGGCGACAACGGCTGTCCGGCCTATGCGCCTGGCTTTCGCCCGGTGACCGATCGTGAGGTGTACAACGCTCCAACTTTGCCGGAGCCAGCCCCGCGGCAGTGGTTCACCGATCCCACCTTTGGTACCTGTGTGGTGCGCGTCACCGATCGAGCGAACGACTTGTCTCCGGGCGACCCTTCGCCCGGTCTGGTCAACGAGTACGCCCGCGTGCAGTCCTTCAATGCCGACGGCAGCCGGTTGCTGGCCCATGGCACCGAAGGCACGTGGTACCTGTACGACGCGCGTTCCCTGCTGCCGCTTGGTCGAGTTCCGCTGGAGGTGGAACCGCGCTGGGACGCGTCCGACCCCAATCTGGTCTTCTATTCGGACGAGACCCGGTTAATGTCGTACAACACAGAGACGTCCGCCCAGACTGAGATCCACGACTTTGCCCACGATTTCCCGGGGCAGAGACTGGCCGCCGTGTGGACGCGGTACGAAGGCAGCCCCTCGCGGGACCGGCGCTACTGGGGCCTGATGGCGCAGGACGAAGCCTGGGACACGGTCGCCTTTGTGGTATACGACCGCCTCACAGACCAGGTCACCATCCGCGATATGCGCGGCGTGCCGGCGGTGCAGGACGGCATCGACCACGTGACCATGAGCCCTTTGGGGACCTATTTCATCGCCTCCTTCGACCGCTACTGCCCGCGTGGGCAGTTGGGCAACGATGCGCAGCCCTGCGGTCTGATGGTCTATAACCGGGCCTTGACCAACGGGCGGGGGCTGTTGCGCATCATCGGACACTACGACCCAGCTCTGGACGCCCAGGGGCGCGAGGTGATTGTCTACCAGGGTATTGATACCGATCACATCTCGATGCTCGATCTGACCACGGGGACGGTGACCCCACTGTGGGAGATCGATTTCAGCCACACAGCAATAGGTTTTCACTTTTCAGGCCTGGCCTTTGACCGGCCCGGCTGGGCGTTGGTCTCTACACACGACGAGGATCAGGCCTCTCACACCTGGATGGATGACCAGGTGTTCATCATCGAGCTCAAGCCGGGCGGGCGAGTGATCCGGCTGGCCCATACCCGCTCCCTGGTGGACGAGAGTCAGCCGGTGGAGTACTACTACTGGGCCGAGCCCCATGCCAGCACGAATCCCGACCTGACACGGGTGCTGTTTACCACCAACTGGGGCCGCTTTGACAGCGGCGATGTGGAGATGTTCATGGTCGCCCTGCCACCAGACTGGCCAGAGCGGCTGTCGGCTTCGGTAGGAGTCCATTGAGGCATCGCTTGGATGATCCGCGAACCTTCGCCTGCGGCCTTGTCTTCGCCAAGACCTTCGGCGACGAGACCTTCGGCGGACGCTCAGGAGGTTGACCGTGCCGCCTTGGCTGGGAGCGCCAAGACAGAAGCCTAGAGAAACGGAGCGGGTATGATACGCGCCATCGTCGTCTCATCTGCCTACATCGCAGCGCAGATGTTGGCGGATGTGACCAGTCTCAAAATCGTGGTGTTCCTGGGCATGTCCATGGATGCCGGGACCTTTGTCTACCCCATCACCTTCACCCTGCGCGACCTGGTGCACAAGACGGTCGGCGTCAAAGCCGCGCGGGTGCTGATCGTCACCGCGGCGGTTATCAACCTGGTGATGGCCGGGCTGTTCTGGCTCGTCGCCCGTTTGCCCGGAGACCCAGCGGTTGGCCCGCAGCCCGCGTTTGGCACCGTGCTGTCACCGGTGTGGCGGATCGTGGTTGCCAGCATCGTGGCTGAAGTAGTCTCGGAGCTGGTTGACACCGAGGTCTATCGGTTGTGGGTCGAACGGGTAACCGTCCGCTACCAGTGGATGCGGGTGCTGACCAGCAATGCCGTGAGCGTGCCGCTGGACAGCCTCCTGTTTTCGTGGGGTGCATTTGGTGGAGTGCTGCCTGTTCCTGTGGTGTGGAGCATCGTTCTATCCAATGTGCTGGTCAAGGGTGCGACGACGCTGCTCAGTTTGCCGCTGATCTATGCTGTGCCGGATGCGCGGACCGCGCAGACGGATCCCGTGTTGACGGAGCTATGGGACAACGAGAAGGACGGAGCCTATGACCATCTGTGAAGGCCAATAGCTGTTCCCCCGATCCGTCAATCGTTGACTATCACAGAGTACTGCGCCAACTGCTAAACTCAAAAGGTCCTTCTCAGACCGCAATTCGGTGAGATACGTTCAGCAATCCGTGTACGAAGCAGTATCACGGAGAACAGGCGGCCTGTCAAGCACAATAGCCGGCTGTCCGCCAGAGGCCAGGCCCAGCATCCATCCGCGGTCTTGTGAAATTCGAGCGATTTGACTTCTCGCCCACAGTCGGTATAATACGTGTAATACACGTGTAACTGTGGGAGGCAGAGCCATGCAGAAGAAGTTGACGATCACAATTGATGAACAGGTCTATGAGGGCCTGTACCGAGTTGTCGGCGCCCGGCGCATCAGCCGCTTCATTGAGGATCTGGTGCGCCCTCGCGTGCTCTATCCAGCTCTCGAGGCCGCCTATGAGGAGATGGCCCGCGACGAAGAGCGTGAACAGGCAGCCTCGGAATGGGCGGAAGCCATGGTGGGAGATGTCGTCGATGAGACGAGGTGAAGTGTGGTGGGTGAATCTCGAGCCCGCGGTGGGAGGAGAGATCCGGAAAAAGCGCCCCGCCGTCATTGTCAGCAACGACGCAGCCAACAAACACCTCAATCGCGTGCAAGTTGTTCCCTTAAGCTCTCGAGCTGGGAAAGTCTACCCGAGCGAGGCCCTGGTGACCTTTGCCGCTAAGCAGGGCAAAGCCATGGCCGACCAACTCACCACAGTGAGCAAGTTGCGGCTGATCAACTGTGGAGGCCAGTTGAGCGAGGCCGAGATGCGACAGGTGAAAGAGGCCATCAGGGTGCAACTGGATTTGCGCTAGTCCTGGCTCCCCCAGGGGGGACATTGCCAGGCCCCACAATCTACATCATCCCCTTGGCTTTGCGCACGCTCAAGATCATTAGCGATATGAGCCTGGCGATGGAGTCACGTGCCTTTGATGCCTACGCAGAGCGCACCTTCGTGGACGAGCCTCTTTACGCCAGGATGGACTATGCCCTGATCGCTGCGATGGGCGTCGTCATGGTCAGCGCGATCATTCTGCGCGTGCGAGGCTTTGGTGGCGTGATACCTGGTTTGCTGTAGCTGTTTCGTCGGTTCCCCAGACCTCGGAGGTTTTCGAGAACTTCCGAGGTCTGGGCAGTTTGCTACCAAGCTTGAATTATGTTACAATATAGTTAGTACCCGACCAGGTCGGGCAATCGCGAGCCATGGTAAAGTGGCTCGAGGAAAGTCCGAGCTCCACAGAGCACGATGCTGGGTAACGCCCAGGCGGGGTGACCCGACGGAATAGTGCAACAGAAAGCAGGTAGTCTCGTCGCGCACCGCGTGCGACGAGATCACAGTGAAACGGTGGTGTAAGAGACCACCAGCGGGCCAGGTGACTGGTCCGGCTAGGCAAACCCCATCGGGAGCAAGATCGAACAGAGGGCGGGTGGCGCAAGCTGCACCGGGGCTGCTCGTCCCGTGTCCCTCAGGTGGATCGCTGGAGACGTCAGGCAACTGCCGTCCTAGATAGATGATTGCCGTCCTATGCAGGCCAAGCCTGTGTAGGGCACAGAACTCGGCTTACAGGCCTGGTCGGGCCTTCACTGACCCCATCATGACTGCCGAGGGTGCTCAAGCAGCGGAATTCAGTGAAATAGGGCTGCTCGAACCTTAAAATTTGGCCGAAATCGCACTTTCTCACTGGACAAATCCAGGAAGAGGTGGTATACTGTGGGTGCTAGTGGGTACGGGTGGGGAACCCGACCTGCGAAATGCTCGCAAGTGGGGCGCCAGTGGGGAGAGTGAGTAGAACATATGTTCGTCGGCCGGTTTGAGCACACCATAGACAGTAAGGGACGGCTGGCAATTCCGAGCAGCCACCGTCCTTGGCTGGCTGCTGGCCTGGTCATCCTACGCAGTTTTGAACGCTGTCTTCGTATCTATCCCCTCGACAAGCTGGAAGAGATCTCTGAGAAGATTGACCAGCTTCCGCATGTCTCCCAAGAGGACGTCAGCGATGCGGTACTCTACCTGTTTGGTGAGGCTGCGACCAGTGTCCCAGACAAACAGGGCCGTGTGTTGATCCCCGCCCATCTCCGAAAGTACGCCAACCTGCAGGACAAGGCAGTGGTCGTTGGGGTGCGTGACCATGTAGAAGTCTGGAACCCTGAGGCCTACTTGCAGAAGAACGCCGCAATGGAAAAAGATCCCCGGACCTTTGCTCGCGGGCTTGGCAAGTACGGGATCCTGTGAGCGGCCATGTCCCCGTCTTATATGACGAGGTCATAGCTGCACTGTCTCCCCGCTCGGGCGGAAAGTATGTGGACGGGACCGTCGGCGCGGCCGGACACGCACGTGGAGTATTGGAACGCTCCAGCCCCGCCGGTTGCCTGCTGGGCATCGCCCTGGATGAGCAGGCCCTGGAACTGGCTCGCGAGGTTCTGGCCGGATATGGCTCACGGGTCACCCTGGCACATGGCAGCTTTGCCGCGCTGGGGGAGCTTGCCCGCAGGCATGGATTCTACCCCGCTGACGGGGTCTTGATCGACCTTGGCCTTTCAACAATGCAACTGACCGCACCGCAGCGGGGTTTCTCGTTTCAGGTAGAGGGGCCGCTGGACATGCGTTTTGATTTGTCCGCAGACACAACGGCTGCTGATCTGGTCAACACACTTCCAGAGGCTGAGTTGGCCGATCTGCTCTACCAGTATGGCGAGGAGCGGAGGTCGAGGCGCATTGCGCGGGCCATTGTTCGGGCCCGTCCACTGCGGACCACGACTGAACTGGCGGATTTGGTTGCGCGGACGCTGAGGCGTCGAGGTCGACTCCATCCCGCTACGCGAACATTTCTTGCTCTTAGGATAGCGGTCAACTCTGAATTGGAGGTTCTCGCTCAGGGGTTGAGGCAGGCTGTGGACGTTCTGGCTCCGGGACGCCGGCTGGCCGTCATCGCTTTTCATTCTCTCGAGGACCGGATCGTGAAGAGGTACTTCCGGCAGCAAGCCAAGGGAGATGAGGAAGGGCATGGGCCGGTATTGCGCCTCCTGGTCTCAAAGCCGATCCAGTCCTCTTACGCTGAGCGTCAGCGCAACCCGGCCAGTCGAAGCGCCAAGCTGCGCATTGCAGAGAAGCTTCCCGCGCCGTGACGTCCCGCTCTGGGGGTACGCTACGCGGCTTTGGGTATGGTGGGGGTGAGGGATGACTCATACTCGGACGACACTGTCTCGCAGGGAGAGCGCGATCGGGAGATACTTGCCCCGGCCACTCTTGGGTGGGGCCTTGCCTTGGCTGTCCGCTGACGTTGGACCGTGGCTCTATGTGCTGGCTGCGCTGTTTCTGATCAGCTTGCTCGGTTTTGTTCACGTCGGACAAGCGAGCTACGTGGCACGCCAGGTTGAGGACATGGGGAAACTGGAGAGTCAGTTGTACGAACTGAAACACAGGAACAACACTCTGCGTCTGCGAATTGCGCAGCGTGAGCAGATGCCGTGGATCAAGCAGCAGGCCCGAGCGATGGGCTTCTCTGAGCCGCAACATATCGAGTACGTTGAGGTATGGGTTGATGAACCGCCACCGGCTGCCGGTGGCGGCGCAGAGCACGAGGGCCGGGCGCCAGCGCCGCTTGCTTTGTCGCAGTTGCCTGGGTGGTGGCATGGCGCGTTGCGCCAGTTCAGCGACTGGGTTCGCGTGGGCAATTCCCGAGCAGGGCAGTAGGACAGTCCCAGATGTGGGATATGAGTGCCTCCACGGAGATCCAGGTCTATCGCCGTACCTTTGCTCTGGCTATCCTTCTGCTGGCAGCGGTAGCTTTTGGCGTCGGGAAGCTGGCCTATCTGCAATTCCTTGGGCCTCCGGTGAGTGTGCCGTCGGGTGCGCCTGCGCAGAATCTGCCAGAAGGCACGCCCACCGAGGGGACGGTCCAGGCTATGCCCACGCCGGAAGTGGTCTTGCCCTCTGTGCGTGGGAACATTTATGACTGTCACGGCTATCTATTAGCTGTATCCAGTGCGGTCTATGACATTTCGGCAGCGCCGCGCCAGGTGACCGATACTCAGGTACTGGCCGAGCGGTTGGCGCCCTTGATGGGCAAGCCAAGGGCAAAGCTGCTGGAGCTGCTGGAGCTGGACGCGAAATACGTGCCGTTAGGGCGAGGCCTGCGGGCCGAGGTCAAGGATAAAATCATGGCCTGGAAGCTAGGGGGGGTGCAGGTAGAGCTGCGACCAAGCCGGATATACCCGCACGGTCCGTTAGCGGCCTGCATCCTTGGCTTTGTCACCGACGACGGCAAAGCTGGCTACGGCCTTGAGAGCTACTATGACGACCTGCTGGCGGGCAAGGATGGCAGTCGAGAGACTGCTCACGACGCTCTCGGCAGCTTGTCCTACCAGTTCGTGCCTCCACGGGATGGCGCGGATCTGTTCCTGACGTTGGATCGGAATGCGCAGTACATCGTCGAAGAAGCACTGGCCCAAGCCGTTGCGAACAGTGAGGCCAAGAAGGGTGTGGCCATCGTCATGGAGCCTGCCAGCGGGGCTATCCTGGCCATGGCTGTTTTGCCGTCCTATGACCCGAACACTCGCGAGGTGGACGATCCTGGCGTGTACACCAACTCGGCGATCAGTGAGCACTATGAGCCTGGCTCGGTATTCAAGATACTCACCATGGCCGCAGCGCTGGACGCAGGTATCATCTCAGCCGCCAGTACTTACTACGACCAGGGCCTGATCGTGATAGGCGGCGAGGAAATCGAGAATTCGGATCGTTTGGCGCACGGTGAGACGAGCATGCATGAGTTGCTAGCGCAGTCCCTGAACGTGGGCGCGGCCTACCTGAGCAGCGAACTGGGGGCCTTGAAGTTCTACGTGTACCTTCGCCGCTTTGGCTTCGCCGAGTTGACCGGGGTGGACCTGGCCTACGAAGCACCGGGACGAGTGCGCTTCCCAGGTGATCGGGAATGGCACGAATCAGACCTGGCGACCAATTCCTTCGGGCAGGGCCTGGCGGCGACCCCATTGCAGATGCTTTGTGCTGTGTCTGCAGTGGCCAATCGTGGGGTCTTGATGAGGCCATATATCGTGGCACGAATTGAGCATGGCGGTACGGTGACTGAGACAGTCCCGCAGGCCGTGAGGCAAGCCATCTCACCCGAGGCGGCCGTACAGGTCACAGAAATGCTCGTCTATGCGGTGGATCACGTGCTGACCTCCGCGGCTATCCCGGGCTTTAGAGTGGCGGGCAAATCGGGGACGTCGGAGGTAGCAGTCGAGGGCCGCTATGATCCGGAGGAGACCATTGCTTCTTTCGCTGGCTATGTGCCGGCAGATGAGCCCAGGTTTGCCATACTGGTGACTTTGCACCACCCGCAGAAGGAACACTGGGGTGCGAAGGCTGCCGCGCCTGTTTTTGGCGAAATCGCACAGCGACTCTTGAGCTTGTACGCGGTGCCGCCCGACAGCGTGCGTGCAAACGTGCGGGGGCAATGAGGGCTTGATGATGGCGCTCACGCTGGCTCATCTGTGGAAGGCGTTGGGTAGCGGTCCGTGGCCCTGGGAGGAGATCTCGTCTGCCCAACCGTTCACCGACGTGGTTGTGGATTCTCGTCTGGCCGTGGAAGGCAGTCTGTTTGTGGCGCTGTCCGGTGAGCGCACCGATGGTCACCTGTACGTAGGCGATGCTTTTCGCCGCGGAGCGCAGGCGGCCTTTGTGCAGAGGCCAGTCCATGATTGCGCGATCCTGATTGACGTAGGGCAGCCGCTCGATGAGCATCTGGAGTTGACGCTGCCGGTGTGTTTTTTGGTCCCTGACACACTGCGTGCCTTGCAGAATTTGGCCGCTTACTGGAGGCGTCTGTATGCTCACTGCCGGGTTGTAGGCGTGACGGGCAGTGTGGGCAAGACCACGACCAAGGAACTGATCGCTGCGGTGTTGCGGCAGCATTTCTCTACCCTGAAGAGCCTGGGGAACTATAACAATGAGATCGGCCTGCCGCTGACCATGCTGCGCCTGCACTCTGGGGTGGAGTGGGTCGTACAGGAGATGGGCATGTACGATCTCGGGGAGATTGCCTACCTGGCCCAGATTGCCCAGCCCGAGGTCGGTGTGGTGACCAACGTTGGCCATACGCACCTGGAGCGCCTGGGCAGCATAGAGCACATCGCCCAGGCCAAGGCTGAACTGGTGGAGGCTCTGCCGCCTGATGGCCTGGCGGTGCTCAACGGAGATGACCAGTGGGTGCGGGGCATGGCTGCGCGGACCGAAGCAAAAGGGGTGCTGTACTACGGCTTGGACCCGCAGAACGACCTGTGGGCCGACGATATCCGCAGCTATGGCCTGGAAGGGCTACGCCTGCGCTTTCACTTCCGCGGGCAGTCGTTATACGCACCACTGCCGCTACTAGGGCGGCACAGCGTGTATGGCGCTTTGGCCGCTGCCGCCGTCGGCTTGAGCCTGGAACTGTCCTGGGAGGAAATCATCTGCGGCCTGCGGGATACATCAGCGCAAGTGCGGCTGATGGTGGTTCCGGGAGTCAATGGCACGACCATACTGGATGACACTTACAACGCGAGTCCAGCTTCGACAGTAGCAGCTCTGAACCTGCTGGCCGAAATGGACGGGCGCAAGGTGGCGGTTCTCGGTGACATGCTAGAGTTGGGAAGTTACGAGGTGAAAGGGCACTGTCTCGTAGGTCGGCGAGCCGCAGACGTCGTCTCGGTGCTGATCACGGTGGGCAAACTGGGACAAAGGATCGGTGAAGAAGCTCTTGCGGTGGGCATGCCCGCTGCTACTGTGCACATCGTGGCGGACAACGATGAGGCAGTCGCTGTTCTGGAGCACACGCTGACCGAGGGCGATTTCGTGCTGGTCAAAGGGTCGCGTGGCGTGGCCATGGAAAACATCGTGGCCAGGCTGGCGAGGGGGGATTGATGGCCCATGCTTTGCTGTGGGGCACTCTGTCTTTCCTGCTGGCGGGGGTCTGCGGCGGACCATTGATCCGGCTGCTGCGCCGTCAGGGCATTGGCAAGACCATCCGCATTGATGGCCCAGCCATGCACCAGGTCAAGATGGGCACGCCGACGATGGGTGGACTGATGATTCTGCTGCCCGTGCTCTTGGTCACGTTGCTCACCAACCTTGTGGAGCGCTATTCGATCCTCGTGCCACTGGGCGTGATGGTCGCCTACGGTTTGTTGGGCATCTACGATGATTTGCGGGGTGTGCGCGATCGCAGTGGCGTGGGCATGTTGGCCCGGTTCAAGTTTGCCTGGCAGGCTTTGATCGGGTTGCTGACAGCCTTCGGTCTGCGCTACATATTGGATCTCGGTGGCATGGCTGTGCCTACGTTTCCCATCGAGTTCGACATCGGGTGGTGGTATCTGCCTATCGCCGCCTTCTTGATCGTCGGCGCGGCGAATGCAGTGAATCTGACCGATGGTCTCGATGGGCTGGCTGGCGGGACGAGCGCGGTGGCCTACATGGCCTATGGGGTCATCGCCTATCTGCAGGGCCAGGTGTATCTGGTGACCTTCTGCTTCACGGTAGTCGGAGCAGTTATGGCTTTTCTGTGGTTCAATGCCTATCCTGCCGAGCTGTTCATGGGCGACGTTGGCTCGATGGCGCTGGGGGCAACTCTGGCTACCGTTGCGCTGATGACCGAGCAGTGGTTTCTGTTGGCTATTGTGGGCGCCGTTTTTGTGGCAGAGGCGCTTTCCGTTCTGCTGCAGGTGGGGTATTTCAAGTGGACGGGCGGCAAGAGGCTGTTCAAAATGGCGCCACTGCACCACCACTTTGAGCTGTTGGGCTGGTCGGAGGTGCAGGTAGTGCAGCGCTTTTGGTTAGTCGCCATACTGGCGGCGATGCTGGGCATTGCCCTGGCGCTGTGGTGAGTGATCTGGGATGCAGGCTGAGGAGAAGCCAGCCGAATTGAATTGGAAGGGCAAGCCGGTTACGGTGCTCGGTCTGGCGCGCGAGGGTACGGCCTTGACGCGTTTCCTGGTGCAGCGAGGCGCTGTCGTCACGGCCACAGATCTCAAGAGCTCTGCAAAGCTGCAGCAAGCACTGGATGAGCTGGCTGGCTTGCCGGTGCGCTACTTCCTGGGCGGGCATCCGCCGGAGGTTCTGGATTGCGATGTGTTGTTCGTCAGCCCGGGCGTGCCGCTGGACGCACCCATCTTGGTGCAAGCCAGACGAGAGGGCATTCAGCTCAGCAGCGAGTCACGGCTGTTCTGCCGCTTGTGTCCGGCAGTTGTGGTCGGCATCACCGGGTCGAGCGGCAAGACGACGACCTGCACATTGGTGGCCAAGATGGTGGAGGCGAGCGGCAAGCACGTGCACCTGGGCGGAAACATCGGCAGCCCCCTGATCAACAGGCTGGCGCAGATTCAGCCCACGGACGTTGTGGTGGCAGAGCTATCCAGTTTCCAACTAGACTTTTCCGGGCCGGTCCTCGATGCGGAGCCGCGCGGCGATCTGTCCAGTCCGCTCTTTCCGGCAGGTGGCTGGAGCCCACCGCTTGCCGCTGTGCTGAACGTCACGCCGAACCATCTGGATCGACATCCGACGATGGAAGACTATGTGGCCGCCAAGGCCAAGATACTGCGCTACCAACGGGCGCGGGATCACGCAGTGTTGGGCTGGGATGACCCTGTCGCACACGGGTTTGCCGAACATTGCCAGGGCCAGGAGGCTTTCTTCAGCCTGCGCGAGCCGGTGCCGCGAGGTGCGTATCTCAAAGGCGGCTCTTTGGTGCTGCGCCGCGCTGAAGGCGAAGCACGGGTCTGCTCTGTGGAAGAGGTGCGCTTGCGGGGCATGCACAACGTGGCCAACGTGTTAGCGGCCTGCGCGGTGAGCGAGTTGCTCGGCGTGGCACCACAGGACATGGCCAAAGTGGCCAGCACTTTTGCGGGCGTGGAGCACCGCCTGGAGCCAGTGTGTGAGTGGCGAGGTGTGTGGTATTACAACGACTCTATCGCCACTTCGCCGGAGCGGGCGATGGCTGCCGTCAAGTCCTTCGATGAGCCCATCGTGCTTCTGGCTGGTGGACGGGACAAGCATCTCCCTTGGGAGGACTGGGCGAATCTTGTCAGCCGCAAGGTGGCGCAGGTGGTCGCCTTTGGCGAGGCTGGGGCGCTGGTCGAGAGGGCGTTGGGCCAACTGGGCCGCCGAGCACCACCGATCCAGCGAGTGGATAGCCTGGCGCAGGCGGTGGAACTTGCCGCGATGGTGGCACGGCCCGGTCAAGTGGTGTTATTGTCACCAGGCGGGACCAGCTTTGACGCTTTTTGCGACTATGCAGAGCGAGGCGAGACCTTCAAGCGGCTGGTTCGCAGCCTGTGCAGCGGGTGAGGGCGAGGACAACGATGGGTTCCAGACGAAAAAAAAGCGGCCAATTCGATTACGGGCTATTGCTGGGGGTGGTTCTGCTGGTGGTGCTGGGCCTGATGATGGTCTATAGCGCGACTTTTCACTTGCACCCCGATGCTGCCTACTTCCTGAAGCGGCAGATAGTGTGGGCGCTGTTGGGCTCTGGCTTGCTGTGGGCCACGTCCCGGGTTGAGTACCGTCTGTGGAGGCGCTTTGCCCTGCCCTTGATGGGCCTTTCCTTTGCCTCCTTGGTGGCAGTGCTGTTTGTGGGACGCACTGTGAACAACGCCCAGAGTTGGTTCAGCGCCGGTTCGATACAGCCCAGCGAGTTTGCCAAACTGGCCTTTATCATCTATATCGCCGCGTGGCTGGCGTCCAAGGGCGACAAAGTCCGCGATGTGAGCTATGGCCTGATCCCTTTCGCCATCCTGCTGGGCATTGTCACCGGCCTGATTCTGCTGCAGCCAGACCTGGGAACGGCGATGCTGATCGTGATAACGGCAGTGGCCATGTTCGTCATCGTCGGAGCCGAACTCTGGCAGTTGTTCATTGGCCTGTTGGCAGGCGCACCAGCCCTTTACCTGGTCATCATCCGTTCTGACTACGCCCTCCAGCGCCTGTTGTCCTGGCTCAATCCGGGTTCTGATCCGGACGGTATTTCATTCCAGATCCAGGGTGTCTTGGCGGCGTTGCAGGCGGGAGGCATTACTGGGCGTGGCCTGGGTTCGGGCACGCAGAAATTCATTCCGCCCTACGTGTACCATACAGACACCATTCTGTCGGTCATCGGGGAGGAGTTGGGTTTGTTGGGCTGTCTGGTGGTGATCGGCTTGTTCCTATTCATCGCCTATCGCGGCCTGCTGGTCGCGTTTCGTGCTCCGGACTCGTTCAGCCAGTTGCTGGCTTTTGGCATCACTTGTTGGGTTCTGTTTCAGGCTATGGTACATATCGGCGGCAATACCGCGACTTTGCCCTTCACTGGCATCACCTTGCCCTTTGTGAGCTACGGCGGTTCGTCGCTCACCACGTCTTTGGCTGGCATGGGGGTGCTGCTCAGTATCTCACGCGTGGGAGTAAAGAGGAAAATACCCAGTGCGGCTTTTGCTTTCGGGCGGCGGAACCGGAGGCCACGTTTATCCGGCACTCGCCGTGGTGGAGGAACTGAGAAGCGCAGCAAACGCTAGCTTGGATGCGGTGCTCTACGTTGGGACGGTGGGTGGGATGGAGGCCAACATCGTGAGCCGGGAGGGCGTGGATTTCCAGGCTGTGCCTGCAGCAGGCTTGCGGGGTTTGTCGCTCTGGCACAGGTTGGCCAACAGCCTGACTTTGCTGCGCGGATGCGCCCAGGCGTGGCGCATCCTGCGTGCCTTCCGGCCCGACGTTGTGTTGGCAACCGGTGGCTACGCGTCAGCACCGGTGGTCATCGCGGCCTGGTTGTTGCGCTGTCCGGTGCTGATCTATCTGCCGGACATACTGCCGGGCCTGGCGGTGCGCATGCTGTCCCGTCTGGCCAGGCGGGTGGCTGTGTCGTTCGAGGTATCGTTGGGCTGCTTCGCACCAGGCAAGGCGATGATCACTGGCTATCCAGTGCGCCGGGCGCTGTACACGGGGATTGAGCAGGCAGCGAGGCGGCGCCTGGGGCTGGCAACAGACAGGAAGACTGTACTTGTCCTAGGCGGCAGTCGTGGCGCGCACAGCATCAACTTGGCGATCAGCGAAGCGCTCGATGAGTTGCTGGCAAAGGCGCAGCTTATCCATATCGCGGGCGAGGCGGACACTGGCTGGTTGCTAGAACGCCGCGACGCACTGCCAGTGGAACTGCGTCAGCGCTATCATCTATATGCTTACTTACATCAGGAAATGGTTGATGCGCTGTTGGCTGCAGACCTGGCTGTCGCCCGGGCAGGTGCAGCAACGATGGGTGAGTTTGCTGCAGTGGGCTTGCCCAGTGTATTGGTGCCTTATCCTTACGCTGGGCAACATCAGGAGGCCAATGCCGATTTCTTGGTTGACCGTGGTGCAGCACGGAAGCTGCTGGACGCAGAGCTGGCTGAAGGGGTACTGGGACAGATGATCGAGAAATTGCTGGCTGACGCTGCGGCTTTGCGCTCCATGGCTGAGAGTGCCCGGAAGCTGGCCAGGCCATATGCGGCTCAGGCGATTGCCCAGCAGTTGGCTCTGCTGGCGGGAGGTGGATGATGGGAGCTGGATTTACGCTGCTGATACCATACGAGCAGTTGTTGCTCTTGGTGATGGCTCTGTTCATGTTTGTTGGCGCGATGCGAGGCTGGTATCGAGAGTTCATCAGCACCATTGTGCTCGTAGCACTGGCTGCCATTCTAATCGAGCCTGACTTGGCGACACCCATCATTCGCTATGTTGCCGGTTTTCTGCGCATTCTCCTGGCTTTTGTCCGCAGTGGGTTTAGCCTCGATCTGAGCAAACTGGCGAAGGTTGCGAGCGACCTAGAACTGCCTTTCGATGCCAACAACCCGTACATGTTTTTGATCCTCGTGCTGGTAGGCTTTGTGATTCTCTCGTACAGCACGACTGGCAGCAGCAAGGTCACTGCCTTGAGCCATATCCTGGGCGGCTTGATGGGGCTGTTAAACGGCTTTCTGGCGGTTTCGTTGTTCAAGGAGTATGTGCTCGGGTATTTCCAGAAGAGTTCTCCTGGCCTGTGGGCGGCTGGCCCGCCCTCCGCGATCTCGATAGCGGTGCAAGGCGTTCCGCAAGACGGGCTCTTGGGAGGAAGCGCTGGCACGGTGGTGTTCATCCTGCTGGGGCTGATGGTGGCAGTGCCGCTCATCGGTATTGCCACGGGGCGACCAATTGGCAAGAGGTAGATTGAGAAGCGACGATTCAGTACTGCAGAATACGAGATACGTGCACTTTGTGGGCATCGGTGGCATCGGCCTGAGCGCCATTGCCCGTGTGTTGCAGGGTGAGGGCTATGTGATCTCTGGCTCTGATGCACGATCGACGGCACTTACTGCCGAACTTGCTGTACTGGGCATGACGGTTCACCACGACCATCGCCCAGGCAATGTCCTGGGTGCGGACCTGGTGGTAGTTTCGTCGGCTGTGCCGGAGGACAATCCGGAGGTCGTGGCGGCCAGGGAAGCAGGCATACCGGTGGTCAAGCGTGCTCAGATTCTGGGTGAGATGATGGCGGGCAAGTTCGGCATCGCCGTGGCTGGTACGCATGGCAAGACCACTACCTCGGCCCTGATCTCCTTTGTGCTGGCTGAGGCGGGGCTGGATCCCACCTTCATCGTCGGTGGCATTCTGCAGGACATGGGCACCAATGCTCGCCTTGGCCAAGGCCCGCATTTTGTGGTTGAGGCCGATGAGTACGACCATACATTTCTGGGTCTGCGTCCCAGGCTAGCTGTGGTGACGGTCATCGAAATGGACCATCCCGATTGTTTCGGCGATATCGAGGACATAGTGCAGGCCTTTGCACGCTTTGTGCGCCTGCTGCCCGACGGTGGGACGGCCGTCGGTTGCGCGGATCAGCCACGGGTGATGGAGTTGTTGCAGCAGGTCCAACAGAACAGGGACATTGAGGTCATCAGCTACGGTCTGGAAAGCGGGGGCATGTGGCGCGCACAAAAAGTGCGAGTGAATGCCTGGGGCGGGAATGACTTTGTCGTCTTGCGCCACGGGCAGCGGGTAGGCGAGTGCAGCCTGCGGTTGCCCGGCCTGCACAACGTCTCCAATGCCCTGGCCGTGCTGGCCGTCGCGCAACGCATCGGCCTGGACATGAAGCAGGTGCTGGAGATCCTGCCGCGCTTCCACGGCGTGCGCCGTCGCTTCGAAGTGAAGGGGCAGGCCGGGGGCGTTGTGGTCATTGACGATTACGCTCACCACCCGACGGAGATCCGGGCTACTCTTGCAGGGGCGCGGCGGCGCTATGCGGATAGGCCGCTGTGGGTGTTCTTTCAGCCGCACACCTACAGCCGCACCAAGTGTTTGTTGGAAGAGTTTGCGTCGAGCTTCGAGGACGCCGACCACGTGATGGTCTCGGAGATCTACGCTGCGCGGGAGGAAGATAACCTGGGCATCACGGCATGCGACCTCGTGCAGCGGATGAGCCACCCGGACGTGCGCTATGCGGCGACCCTGGAGGAGGCCAGTGACTATTTGCAGGCCGTGCTTCAGCCGGAGGACGTGCTGTTGACCTTGGGGGCTGGAGATGGGTACCTTGTTGGTGAGGCCATCCTGCGTGTTTTGGGTGACAGGAATCTGGGTCGTGTCGCTAATGGTGGCAATGCTTGTGCTCGCTCGATTCCGAATCAGGCAGCGAAACATGGATCTTGATGGTTTGCGCCAGGCGTTAGGTGACAAAGCAATAAGGGGCGAACTGCTGTCCAGACACACCACGTTTGGCATTGGCGGACCGGCGGATTTGTTCGTAGTGGCCCGAACATTGGACGAATTGCGCGCCTGCATGCGTCTTGCCTGGGAGCATCAGGTGCCGTATTTCATCCTCGGTGGCGGCGCAAACGTGCTGGTGGCCGATAGGGGCGTCCGCGGTTTGGTGATTCAAAATGCGTGCTGCGCCGTCGAGTGTTTGGCCGAAGACGATGAGATGTGGCTGGTCAAGGCCGAGTCGGGAGCGGAGATGAAAGCTGTTGCCCGTCAGGCCATTTCCCAGGGGCTGGCAGGCCTGGAGTGGGCGGTGGACGTGCCAGGTACCGTGGGCGGCGCCGTTGTTGGCAATGCCGGAGCCTATGGGGGATATGTAAGCGACAGCCTGCGCGGGGCAGTGGTTTTCTCGCCTGCTGATGGGGAGAGCTGGTCGTCGACCAGCGAACTCGGGTTAGGCTATCGCACTAGCATTTTCAAGGTCCCGCCAGACGAAAGCGGGAAAGCCGCCGGCTTCTCGCCAGTGATTCTTTCGGCTACTTTTGGCTTGCGCAGAGAAGAAGCCAGCCGTCTCCAAGAGAGGGCTGCGGAATACCGCTTGCGCCGTGCCGAGAGCCAACCACAGGGTTTGAGCGCCGGCAGTGTGTTCAAACGCACAGAGCAGTATCCGGCTGGGTTTCTCATTGAGAACGCTGGCTTGAAGGGCAAGCGCATCGGGGGAGCGGTCGTCTCCCCCAAGCATGCCAATTTCATCATTAATCTGGGGACGGCTACTGCTCGCAATGTGCGAGAATTGATCGAGTTGATACAGGAAACGGTGCAGCGGGAGTTCAAGACTGCGCTCGAGCTAGAGATTGAGTTGGTAGGCGATTGGTGACATCTACGGAAAGGAAACAAAAGCCAATGGTGAAGAAACTGCGCGTGGGGGTGCTTTTCGGGGGGCGCTCAGGCGAACACGAGGTCTCGCTCGTTTCTGCCAGCTCGGTGATGAATGCCCTTGACAAAACCAAATACCAAGTCGTCCCCTTGGGCATCACCAAGAAAGGGCGGTGGCTATCTGACGGCGAGCCAATGAAAGAGCTGCAGGCCAGGTCTCAAGCGCATGAGGCGCAACCCGGCATCTCGCGAGACCTGGTGCCTTCCAAGATCGAACTGGTGCCCGGGACGGGGCGGACCGGCATACCGTACGTCGATGTCATTTTTCCTGTGCTCCACGGCCCCTATGGCGAAGATGGTACCGTGCAGGGGCTGCTCGAACTGGCGGGGATTCCCTACGTGGGTTCCGGTGTTCTCGGCTCGGCGCTGGCCATGGACAAGGCTGTGGCCAAGGCTATCTTCCGCGCCAATGGATTGCCTTGTGCCGACTATTTGCTGGTGATGCGTTGGGATTGGGAGGAGCATCCCGCTGAGGTGATCGAGCGGGTGGAACAGCGGCTTGGCTATCCCTGCTTTGTCAAGCCGGCCAATCTCGGATCCAGCGTGGGGGTGTCGAAGGTGCACCAGGCGACTGATCTGCCTGCTGCCCTGAATCTGGCGGCACGCTATGACCGTCGGCTGCTGGTGGAGGAGGCCATCAACGCGCGGGAGATCGAGTGCAGCGTGCTGGGGAATGACCATCCCGTTGCTTCGGTGCTGGGCGAGATTGTGCCCAAGCGGGAATTCTACGACTATATCGCCAAGTACCATGACGAGTCTACCGACTTGATCATTCCGGCTGATCTGCCACCGCAGAAGATGGCAGAGATCCAAGAGCTGGCCGTGCGTGCTTTCCTGGCCCTGGACTGTGCCGGCATGGCCCGTGCCGACCTCTTTTTTTCCCGTGACACAGGGCAGGTGTACCTGAACGAACTAAACACCATACCCGGCTTCACGTCGGTGAGCATGTATCCCAAGTTGTGGGAAGCCAGTGGCCTACCCTATCCCGAGTTGCTCGACCGGCTCATCCAACTGGCCCTGGAACGCCATCGCGACAGGGGCCGCATGTCAACGTCGTATCGCGCTGATGAAGACTAGCAAGCGCAGCAGCAGAACAAGAGGAAAACGGATGGCAACCCGGCGTCGACGCCAGCGCCAACGCACGTTTGCCTTTGTCATTCCAGCATCTCTCAGGCTGGGCAAAGGCCGAAGCAGTAGACACAAGTCACGGCCGCGCGCAAAAAGCATCGTCCGGAGCCGCGTGCTGGCTGGGATGCTGTTGCTGGTCATGACTGTTCTCCTAGCCTGGTTCTTCTTGGACATGCGCTTTTACGTGTCTGCGGCTCAGATACAGGGTACGGCACTGACCGACGCGGATCAAGTGTATCGGGCCAGTGGCTTGGACGGTTACAGCATCTTTTACATCAATCGCGCCCGGGTCGTGAAGCGCATCTGCACCGAGGTTCCGGGCATCGAGCAGGTGCACGTGGACTGCCAACTGCCAGCTCGTCTGTTGATCCGCATCGAAGAGCGCAACGTGCGCTTCATCTGGCATGCAGCAGGCACGGCCTTCCTGGTGGATGGAACCGGGCGCGTGCTGCAGGTGGACGATGGCTCTCACGCAGGGTTAGTGTCTGTTCAGGACTTGGACAAGCGCCCACTCCAACTTGGCGATCAGGTGGATGTGGTGGCTTTGCGGAGCGTTGAGGGACTGCACAGCCTTCTGCCCGAAATCAGGACTTTTGAGTACTCGCAGGCCAAGGGGGTCAGCTTGTTTGACGCGCGCGGCTGGCGCGTCTACTTCGGCGATGACCAGTTGCTTCCGCAGAAGGTGGCCAGCATGCACGCGATCCTGCAAAAGATCGCCAGCAGAGATGAACCGGTGAGGCTTATCGACTTGCGTTTTGTGGGCAGCCCGTACTATGAGTAGTCAGATGGTCGGGTGGTCGCATGGTCAGACAGTCAGACAGTCAGGCAGTCATTGGTCGGATGATCATTCGTCAGGTAGCTGCGTGACAATTCGACCGGCAGACTGCCAGATCGAGGACTCGCAGACCAAGGACTAACAGACTATCCGATCACCCTCGGAGGTGTGCTTTGGAAAGGACAGTAGTCGGCATTGACGTAGGCACGACCAAAATCTGCACCTTGATCGGCGAGGTGGATGAGGAAGACCGTTTGTGCATTGTAGGTGTAGGTGTCCATCCTGCGCATGGTCTGAGCAAAGGCGTCGTGGTGAATGTGGAGGAAGCGACCAGGTCTATTGCTGCGTCCATCGAGAAGGCGGAGCGCGTTTCCGGCTATAGAATCGAGTCGGCCTACGTTGGGCTGGCAGGCAAGCACATCTCATCGCTCAACAGCCGAGGGGTGGTCGCAGTGGGCCGCGGGGACCGTTGCATCACGCAGGACGACGTTGATCGCGCTATCGAAGCAGCACAGGCCATCGCTGTGCCCCACACCCGCGAAATCGTGCATGTCATCCCGCGCAGCTATACCCTGGATGGACAGGATGGGGTGCGTGACCCGATAGGTATGGTCGGCTTTCGCCTGGAGGTGGAGACGCATATCGTCACCGGCGCGGTGGCCTCGATGCGCAACCTGGCGCGGTGCGTCGAGAATGCCAACGTGGAGGTGAATGACTTTATCCTGCAACCGTTGGCCTCTGCCGGAGCGGTGTTGACGCCCGATGAACGAGAGATGGGTGTGGTGTTGGTGGATGCGGGGGGAGGGACAACGGACGTCGCCATATTCGTCGATGGCAGTATCTGCCACAGCGAGGTCTTGCCCGTGGGAGGCAACAACCTGTCTCATGACCTCTCGGTAGGTCTGCGCACCCCCTTTGCCACTGCCGAGGCGCTAAAGATCGAACACGGGCACGTCCTGCCAGAAATGGTAGATCCAGAGGAGATGATTGAGGTAACCGCCTTTGGTGACGACGAGCCGCAATCTGTGTCGCGTCTGGAAATGGCGCATATCCTGGAAGCACGGGCAGAAGAGATGTTTGCCATGGTGCTGAATGAGATCAAACGTTCTGGTTACGAAGGACTTTTGCCGGCTGGGCTGGTTCTGACCGGAGGAACGGCCAACTTGCAGAGCTTTAAGGAGTTGGGCCGCGAGATGCTGCAACTGCCGGTGCGGGTCGGTCGCGTGCGCAATGTGAGCGGCCTAGCGGATGCAGTGAGCGGTCCAGCCTATGCCACTGCCGTGGGACTCTTGCAGTGGGGCCTGCGGTATGGGCCGTCCGACAAGGGGCCAGGGTCGGGCGGTGGCAGGGGAGGTATTTTCCAACGGTTCAAAGAGATTCTCAAGGCCTTCTTACCGCATTGAAAGGAGAGAGTAGGGATGCACAATCTAGAGACGTATGTAGAAAGTTTTGCTGACATCAAGGTGCTGGGCGTAGGGGGTGGGGGCAGCAATGCCGTCAACCGCATGCTCGAAGCCGGTCTGCGCGGCGTGGACTTTGTGGCTATGAACACCGATGCCCAGGCGCTGATGCTGTCCAGTGCGCCGACCCGCGTCCGAATTGGGGACAAGCTGACCAAGGGCCTGGGTTCTGGTGGCAACCCGACAATCGGTGAGAAAGCCGCCGAGGAGTCCACGGACGAGATCTCTGAGGTACTGAAGGGCTCGGACATGGTATTCATCACCGCAGGCATGGGCGGTGGGACAGGGACTGGAGCTAGCCCCGTGATCGCCAACATCGCCCGAGAGTTGGGTGCTCTGACCATTGGCGTGGTCACCCGTCCGTTCCGCTTCGAGGGTGTGCAGCGGGCCAAGGTGGCAGAAGAAGGCATCGTAAGGCTCAAGGAGCAGGTGCACACGCTGATCGTGGTGCCCAACGACCGGCTGCTGCAGATCGTGGATAAGAAAGCATCCATTGAGACTGCCTTCCGCGTTGCCGATGACATCCTGCGCCAGGGCGTGCAAGGCATCTCCGAGGTCATTACCGTACCGGGCATGATCAACGTGGATTTCGCCGATGTCCGTGCGGTGATGTCCGAGGGCGGCAATGCGCTGATGGGTATTGGCCGCGCCAGCGGCGATGACCGCGCTGTGGAAGCAGCCAAGCTGGCCATCTCCAGCCCGCTGTTGGATGTAACCATTGATGGCGCGCGGGGGGTGCTGTTCAATATCTGCGGCGGTCCGAGCCTGTCCCTGCACGAAGTGGAAGAGGCAGCGAACATCATCCGCGAGCGGGCGGACGCCAACGCCAACATCCGCTTCGGTGCGGTGATTGACGAGAGTCTGGACGACGAGATACAGATCACGGTCATTGCCACCGGCTTCCATGCCCAGGCCCGCACGCAGCCCAGACCCTACTCGGCGCGCAAAACGCTCGAGTTCCCGGTGCGTTCTTTCGAAAACGAGGATTTGGACATCCCGGCTTTCTTGCGGCGGTAAGCGAGCAAGGAATAGAGAGTGTTCACTCTCTATTCCTTGCTCTTCATCCGCGTTCTGCCAGTACAGTGTGCGGGCAGCTTTGTCGGCCGCTGCCGAGATGGCGGCACGTCGCATCTGCGAGGTGAGGCTGTATAGCTCTGCCTTGGGGAAGAGCTTGCTTGCCTCATGAACTGCTGTAGCCAGATCGTTGCACTTTTTCCCACGCCCTGCCCCTGCGATAGTTCATCCCGCTCCTTTCAGTAGTGAAGTGTATTGAGGACTCTTTTCTGCTCCTGACTCCCTGCGCTCCACTCATGACTCGATGCACGATTCACAGAAACAACCTTAATAACAGAGCGGATTTAGGCATTCTCCACTTGCCAACGGGCAGATTTTGTGCTAAAGTATATGAACCACTACATCTAGTCCCATGCGCTCGTATGGGGCACAACACGTAGTGGTTTTCTGGCCTGTCTTTTCTTCTGCTGCGGAGGGAGAAGTCCGATGCTCTGTCCCTATTGTCAGAAAGGCGATTCCCGAGTCGTTGATTCGCGCAAGGTCGGCAGCGCCATCCGCCGCCGGCGCGAGTGCCTGCGCTGCAGCCAGCGTTTCACCACCTATGAACGTATTGCACCCATCAGCCTGATGGTGGTCAAGCGTGACGAGCGCAGGGAACCGTTCGATCGCGCAAAGCTGCACCGTGGCATCCAGGCGGCGTGCGCCAAGCGCCCCGTGTCCGAGGAGACCATTGAGAAACTAGTCGGGCAGATCGAGAATGACCTCTTCGCCCTGGGCAAGGCAGAGGTGGAAAGCAAAGTCGTCGGCGAGATGGTCATGAAGCAGTTGCGTACTCTTGACGACGTTGCCTACGTCCGCTTTGCCTCGGTCTACAGGCGCTTCAAGGATGTTGACGGGCTGATGGAAGAGATCAAGGAATTCCGCAAGTGGAAGCAGCGTAACGGCCCGAAGAAAGCCAGGTCCAAAGAGAAGGAGCAGGCATAAGCTCGTGCTGGCCGCACGGTTGAGTTGTGCAGTATGCTCCAAGGTGACATTGCTGCTGGGCGTTTGGTAAATTCTGTGTGCCGTTGTGCTGTTTGTTTTGTGTGGGGAGTGTGATTCCACCACGATGTGTATGGATAGATGATGGACAACGTTGACGCTACATTGCAAAAGAAGCAGCGGGTTGGCGTCGCAACTGCGACAGTGCAGAAGCGCGACGGGCGTATCGCCTCTTTTGACCAGAAGCGCATTGATGCGGCGATCCTACGTGCCTTTCAGGCCGTTGGACTTGGAGACCAAAAGGAGCGTGCCCATGCCCTCGGACGGCAGGTCACCGGTTTGCTGGTGACCCGCTATGGTCCGCAAGCGTGCCCTCACGTGGAACAGATTCAGGATACGGTCGAGGAAGTGCTGATCCTCGCCGGCGAAGTGCAGGTGGCCAAGTCCTACATCCTATATCGCCACCAGCGCTCTCAGGTGCGCAACACCACCAAGCTCTTGCTTGACGGCATGAAGCTGGTGGACGATTACGTTGATCGTGCCGATTGGCGGGTGAGCGAAAACGCCAACATGAACTATTCCCTGCAGGGGCTGAACTTTTACGTAGCCTCGAGCATCGCCGCCAAGTACTGGCTGAACAAGGTCTACCCCGCCGAAGTGCGCCAGAGCCACGTCGAAGGCGACGTTCACCTCCATGATCTTGGTATGCTGGCCACCTACTGCTGTGGTTGGGATCTGCAAGACCTTCTGGTGAGAGGCTTTGGCGGCGTGCGGGCCAAGCTGGAGAGCAAACCGCCCCGCCACTTGCGCACTGCCCTCGGCCAGTTGGTGAACTTTTTCTACACCGTGCAAGGGGAATCGGCCGGGGCACAGGCTATCTCCAACTTTGACACCCTGCTTGCGCCATTCGTGCGCTATGACGGGTTGTCGTACCCGTCGGTGAAGCAGGCCATGCAGGAGTTTGTCTTCAACATCAATGTGCCCACGCGGGTTGGCTTCCAGACGCCTTTCACCAATCTTACTCTGGACCTCACGCCGCCCACTACGCTGGCGGATTGCCCGGTAATCGTCGGTGGCGAGTCGCGCGAAGAGACGTATGCTGATTTTCAACAGGAGATGGATTGGCTTAACAGGGCCTTTGCTGAAGTGCTGTTGGAGGGTGATGCCAAAGGCCGCGTCTTTACTTTTCCCATCCCTACATACAACATCACGCGCGATTTTGACTGGGACAATCCTGTGATCGAGCCGCTCTGGCAGGCCACAGCCAAGTACGGCATCCCGTATTTTGCCAACTTTATCAACAGTGGCATGAAGCCGGAGGACGCACGTTCGATGTGCTGCCGCTTGCGGCTGGACAACCGCGTCTTGCGCAAGCGCGGTGGAGGACTTTTCGGAGCCAATCCGCTTACCGGCAGCATTGGCGTGGTGACCATCAACCTTCCGCGCATCGGCTACCGTGCCACCAGCGAGGGGGACTTTTTTTGCCGCCTGGAGCAGATGATGGAGACGGCCAAGACTTCGTTGGAGATCAAGCGCAAAGTGCTGGTCTGCCACACCGAGCAGGGGCTCTACCCGTACAGCAGGCACTACCTGAAAGCGATCCACGAACGCTTTGGCTCGTGCTGGGCCAATCACTTCTCCACCATCGGCATCGTGGGCATGAACGAGTGTTGCCTGAATTTCCTGGGAGTGGGCATCGGCCATCCGCAGGGACGGCTCTTTGCCACGCGCGTGCTGCAGTTCATGCGCAGCAAACTGGAGAGTTTTCAACAGGAGACCGGCCATCTGTACAATCTCGAAGCCACGCCTGCCGAGAGTGCCAGCTACCGCTTGGCCAAGGCCGACTGCAGGGCGTACCCAGACATTGTTACCGCCGGGACGGCGGAGACGCCCTACTATACCAACTCGACCCATTTGCCTGCCGGTTTTACTAATGATCTGCTCGCTGCCCTGGAGCATCAGGATGAATTGCAGACGCTGTACACCGGTGGGACCGTCTTTCACGCCTTTATCGGCGAGCGCATTGATGATTGGCGGCAGGCACGGCTGTTGGTTCAGCGCATTGCGGAGCGGTTTCACCTGCCTTATTTCACGCTCACGCCAACTTTCAGCATCTGCCCTATCCACGGCTACCTGCCAGGCGAGCACCGCTTCTGCCCGTACGAACACTCCGAGGGTGAGCTGCAACGCTGGGGCGTGCCGGTTGTGTAGCATCCATCGAGATCATGCCGGGCCGAAAGGTTTCCGATAGCTAATTCCATTCGTCGTTTGCTGCAATACGAGCAAAGGAGATTACATAATGACGGACAAGCCAGAAGATGCAGCCAGACCTGTGAAGAAGGTGCCATGTGAAGTGTATTCGCGCATCGTGGGCTACTTGCGCCCGGTGCAGGATTGGAACGAAGGCAAGAAGCAAGAGTTCGCCGAGCGCAAGGCCTACAATGTGCAGGAGGCTGTCGACCAGGTCGGGGCTGAAAAGCCTCGACCGAAGGATGGCGAGGTAGTGTCCTGAGTGCATATCAAAGCACTCCTTCCTGCCTCGCTCATCGAATACCCAGGACACATCGCCGACGTGATCTACGTCGGCGCATGTAATTTTCGCTGCCCTTATTGCTATAATGTAGATCTGGTGTTGCGCCCCGATCGGCTGCCGGACATCGACCCCACTCAAATCCTGCACAAGCTGGAGGCACGGCGCGGTTTCATTGACGGTGTAGTCGTCAGTGGAGGGGAACCGACTCTGCAACCGGACTTGTGCGGCTTTCTGTCTGAGGTTGCTCAGTTGGGCCTGGCAGTCAAGCTGGACACGAACGGCTATTGCCCAGACGTACTCAAAGACTGCCTGGAGCGACAAGCTGTGCACTATGTAGCCATGGACGTCAAGAGCAGCCTGGAGCGGTATGAGCAGGCGGCAGGCGTGGCTCTCGATACCCGGCGCTTGCGGCAGTCCCTCGATATCCTCATTCATTCGCGGATTGACTACGAATTTCGCACCACAGTGGTCCCCACGTTGGTCGACCTGGAAGACGTGCAAGCCATCCTGCAGCTCATCGCCGGAGCGAGGAGGTACTATTTGCAATGTTTCCGTCCAGGGATCACGGTGGGCTGGGGTCAGGAGACAACAGTGCAGGCCCCCTCTCCTGAGTTGTTGGCGGAGATGGCCGAACTGGCAGCGCGCCAGGTGCAGGAGGTGGGGATCAGAGGCCTGCCGTAGAGAGGAGAGAGCTATGCATATCCATCCTGAGGTGAAGGAAGCCTTGGATGCTGGGAAGGCGCTGGTTGCCCTGGAATCCACGCTGATCTGCCATGGACGGGCGTACCCGGGAAACCTGCAGGCGGCCCAGGCGATGGAAGAGGCGGTACGCGCCGTGGGTGCGATCCCGGCTACCATCGCTGTACTCGATGGCCAGCCGGTCATCGGCCTGGATGATGCGCAGATTGAGAACCTGGCGCGGAGGGGCCAGAGCGTACGTAAGTGCAGCCGCCGTGACCTGCCCATTGTTTTGGCCCGAGGCCTGGACGGAGCCACAACAGTTTGCGGAACGATGATCCTGGCCCATCAGGCAGGCATCCGCGTCTTTGCCACCGGTGGCATCGGCGGCGTCCATCGCGGCCATCCTTTTGACGTCTCGGCAGACCTGGAGGAGTTGGCCCGCACCCCGATGGTGCTGGTTTGCTCCGGGGCGAAAGCACTGTTGGATCTGGATGCTACTCGTGAGCGGCTGGAGACATCAGGCGTGCCGGTGCTGGGCTATGGGACGGATCAATTCCCGGCCTTTTACTCCAGGGAGAGCGGCCTGCCAGCAGATGTGCGCGTCGATACCCCGGAGGAGGTCGTGGCGATTTCCCAGGCGCGTGACCGTCTGGGACTGTGGGCTGCAGTGCTGGTGGGAGTGCCCGTGCCGTCCGGCGATGAGTTGCCCCGCGAGGAAGTCGAGCCGGCCATCGCTGAGGCAGTCTCCCAGGCGGATGAAATGGGCATGCACGGCAAAGCGGTGACCCCCTTCCTATTGGCGCGCATTGCCGAGTTGACACAAGGTCGTAGCGTGCGCGCCAATCACAGTCTGCTGGTGAACAACGCCCGAGTAGCTGCACGTATCGCGCTGGCTTTCACCGCTGAATGACGAGCGAGCGTGCGCCGCGTCGGCACCTGAGACAGAATAATCATGGCCCTGCAGTACTTTACCGCCGGCGGTTTGCGTATTGACTATCTGATCACCGCTGACCAGCAGGTTCACCTCCGGAAGATGGGGGGCAATGCCATCTATTCTGCGGTAGGGGCAAGGATCTGGTCTGAGGGAGTGGGGATCCTCTCACGGGTGGGGGAGAACTACCCCCAGGAATGGCTGGATCAACTGGAGGACGCGGGCATCTGCACCGAGGGTGTGCGACGCATCCCCGGCTGGCGTGACATGCGCACGTTCTATGCCTATTTGGACCTGGAGACGCGGGTGGACACAGACCCAGAGGGTCACTTTGCCAGACTGGGCCTATCCCTTCCCCAGGATCTGCAAGGCTATGTTGACTCCACGCCCGGCCAGGATAGCCAGGATTTCGAAGCTCTTTCGCTGCGCCCATCGGACCTGTCCTCATCCTACACTGGAGCAAGGGCAGCCCATCTCTGTCCTCAGGGATGGGCCTCTCACCGTGACCTGCCGCGTGCTCTGGCGGAACTAGGCATTCGGGTCAGCCTGGATCCAGGGGAGAGGTATATCAAGACGCCGCTGGCAAAGCAGATGTCCACCTTCCTGTGCAGGGTGGATGCTGTGCTACCCAGTGAACAAGAGATCGAATTCCTATGGGGCCTTTTGGATCCCTGGCAGGCTGCACAGCGTTTTGCCAAAGCCGGGCCGTCAGTGGTGGTGATCAAGGCGGGGAGCAAGGGTTCCTGGGTCTATGACCATCGCTCGGAGAAGCGTTGGTGCATTCCCGCTTACCCTACTCGGGTCCTAGATGTGACCGGGGCTGGCGATGCCTTTTGTGGAGGATTTATGGTCGGCTACGCCGAGACCGAGGATCCCATGCTGGCTGGTTGCTATGGGGCGGTCTCTGCCTCGTTCGTCCTGGAGGGGTTCGGGGCGCTCTATGCCCTGCGCTATACGCGAGCGCAGGCGGAGGAGCGTCTTGCTGAGCTGAGAGAGAAAGTCAGGCGGACTGGGTGACTAATCAGGCCCAGACACGAGTTGTCCATGCATCCAGAGCAAGGCAAACGGCAAGCATGGATTGAAAAGTCATGGCCTCCAACGGCACTCCCCATTTGTACCCAATCTGAGTACGCCTCTCGTGGCTGGCCGTTTGCGTCGAGGAGCGGGAGAGTCGGACTGTGGTCCGCCTAGAGCGGGGGCGTGTGTCCTGGTCTGCAGGAGCTCTGCTCTCGAGGCTCAAAGCGCCCATACGGCCACGGCAATGGACAAACCGATTGGCGAGGAGCCAATCACTCACTGCCACAAGGCTTACTCAAGGCCACAGTTGTCCGTTGCGCCTCACATTCCACAGTGCTCTGCGTTTTCTGAATGAAGGATACACTACCTCATATCCTCATCATATTCGCGAATTTGACAGGACGGAGAAAAGCGCTATAATATTAATTTGGCATTTGTACAGCCACTTCTGTATAGTACAGTTTCCATGGGCTGATTGGCTAATGCACTAATGGGTGTTTCCCCCCTGCGGGCCTGTTTGGCCTGCTCTCACTCAAGCAAGGAGATGAGGTCGAATGCCGACAACAGGCAGAAGTGTATTACAGGGCAACGGTGACCTTGTTCTCAACGACATGAAATCCTATGCACGCATACCTGACGTCTATGCAGTTCCCAACCTGATCGAGAATCAGATAAAGTCATACCAGTGGTTCCGGAAAGTGGGCCTGGCCGAGCTTTTTGAGGAGGTCTCGCCCATCGTCAGCTTTAACAAGAAGCTGGAGATGTACTTCCTGGATTACTGGTTCGAGGAGCCTAACTACACCGAGCAGGAGTGCCGCGATCGGGGCATGACCTATGCTTCTCTCTTGTATGTCAGAGTGCGCCTGAAGAATAATGAGGCGGGCGGAGAAATCACGGAGCAGAATGTGTACATGGGTGATTTCGCCATGATGACGCCTCAAGGCACCTTCATTATCAATGGTGCCGAACGCGTAGTTGTGAGCCAGCTCATCCGTTCGCCGGGCGTGTACTTTACCGTCGATGAAGATCGCGTTACCGGTCGCCGGTTGTGCAAGGCCAAGCTAATTCCCAACCGCGGGGCCTGGATGGAACTCGAAACGAGCAAGAGAGATCTGCTCTCAGTCAAGGTTGATCGCAAGCGCAAGATCCCAGTCACGGTGCTCTTGAGGGCGCTGGGCGTCATTGAGGGCATCAAGGGAAACGAGCTTATCCAGGAAGGTACGGACGAGGAGTTGCTCAACCTGTTTGCGGGCGTTGACAACGATCCTGATCATCCCTTCCTAGCCACTACGATTGAAAAAGATCCGACGAAGGATGCCCGTGCTGCACTGGAAGAGTTCTACAAGAGGATGCGCCCCGGCGATCCTCCTACTTTTGATAACGCTCGTAATTATCTGCAGTCCCTGTTGTTCAATCCGCGTCGTTATGATCTGGGCAAAGTAGGACGCTACAAGCTCAATGGTCGTTTGACCCTCGACATTCCGCTGGAGACGCGCACTTTGACCAAGTTGGACCTGGTCAGAATCGTGGAACGTCTGATGTTGGTCAACAATGGCGTGGAAGATCCGGATGACATCGATCACCTGGGAAATCGCCGGATCAAGACGGTTGGCGAGCTGATTCAAAACCAGTTGCGCGTTGGCCTGTTGCGCATGGAGCGTATGGTCCGTGATCGCATGAGCACCAGAACGCCTGAGCAACTCACCCCGGTTGCCTTGATCAACGTGCGCCCGGTGGTTGCTGTGTTGCGCCAGTTCTTCGGCAGCAGTCAGCTCTCACACTTCATGGATCAGACCAACCCCTTGGCGGAGCTGACCAACAAACGGCGTCTGTCAGCGCTAGGGCCTGGCGGACTGAAGCGTGAGCGAGCAGGCTTTGACGTGCGCGATGTGCACCACAGCCACTACGGCCGGATCTGTCCGATCGAGACGCCGGAAGGCCCGAACATCGGCTTGATTGGTTCGTTGGCGACGTATGCGCGGGTTAATGAGTACGGTTTTCTTGAAACGCCCTGTCGTAGGGTTCTGAACGCGGTGCCCAATACCCACGATGAGCTGCTTGGCAAGACGCTGCGCGAACAGGTGGTAGCCCCTGACACTGGCGAGATTGTGGCCGAGGCCGGAACGGAAATAGACGACGATCTGGCCTCACGCCTCGAGGCCTTGCCCCTGGACAGAATCGCCATCGTGCCCATGGTTATCGATGAGATCGTCTATCTCACTGCGGATCAAGAGGATGAGCATTTTATTGCCCAGGCGGGAATCAAGCTAGACGACAAGGGCCAACTCGTGGACGAACGCGTTTCGGTGCGCTACAGCCAGCGGTTTTTGAACGATTTGGCAAGCAAGGTCGAGTACGTTGACGTCTCACCGAAACAGATCGTGGGCGTCTCAGCGGCTCTTATTCCGTTTCTCGAGCACGATGATGCCAACCGCGCTTTGATGGGTTCGAACATGCAGCGGCAGGCTGTGCCCCTGCTCCAGCCTGAAGCGCCTCTGGTTGGGACAGGCATGGAACGACAGGCAGCGTTGGATTCTGGCCAGGTTGTGGTGGTTGAAGAAGATGGTCAAGTGGCCAGTGTCACGGGAGAGCGCATTGTGATTCGCGAGGCGTCAGGCACCAAAACCTACGAACTGCGGCGCTTTGATCGCTCCAATCAGAGCACGTGCCTGGACCAACGCCCAATCGTGTCCAGAGGTGAGCGGGTCGTAGCGCGACAGGCTCTCGCGGACTCTTCTTCGACTGACCAGGGAGAGCTGGCGTTGGGCCAGAATGTGCTGGTGGCGTTCTTATCCTGGGAGGGTGGCAACTACGAGGATGCTATCCTGATCAGTGAGGACCTTGTGCGCCAGGACAAGTTCAGTTCGATTCACATTGAGAAGCATGAGATCGAATCCCGGGGCACGAGGCTAGGGCCGGAAGAGATCACCAGGGACATCCCCAATGTGGGTGAGGAAGCGCTGCGCAAGTTGGACGAGAGCGGGATCATCCACATCGGTGCGAAAGTAGGCCCAGGTGACATCCTCGTGGGCAAGATCACGCCCAAGGGTGAGACCGAACTGAGCCCGGAAGAGAAGTTGCTGCGCGCTATCTTTGGTGAGAAAGCGTGGGAGGTGAGGGACTCTTCTCTGCGCGTACCTCACGGTGAGAGGGGCAAGGTCGTGGACATCAAAGAGTTCTCCCGGGATGAGCATCGTGACATGTCTGCTGGTGTGGACAAGATGGTGCGGGTGAGGGTGGCGCAGCAGCGCAAGATCAGTGAAGGCGACAAAATGGCGGGGCGCCATGGCAACAAAGGCGTGATTTCGCTCATTGTCCCTGCTGAAGACATGCCCTATCTGGAAGATGGCACACCTGTGGACATCATCCTGAATCCGCTAGGTGTACCGGGGCGCATGAATGTTGGCCAGGTCCTGGAGACACACCTGGGCTGGGCTGCCGGTCGCCTTGGCTTCCGCGCGATTTCTCCAGTCTTTGACGGTGCCACTGAGGAGCAAATCGCCGCCGAATTGGCGCGCGCCTGGCTCATCGATCGGGCTTGGCGTGACCTGGACCAGCGCATGTGGCCCTGGTTCGAAGAGATGGAATTCGACACCGAGGCCCTGGAGGGCGATGAAGAAGCGCGGCAGATTTACCTGCGCGAGCATCTGTCGTTGGATTCGGAATCTGAGGATGTGGATGACATCGTCTATGATCATAAGAAGGCACGTTGGGCTTGGCTGAGGCAGTGGTTGGTAGAACAAGGCCATGACCTGGCTGAACTCTGCACTGCTGATAGCTTGGCAATGGCTCCAGGTGAAGAACAACTTGCCAACCGGCGAGCTATTGCTACCTGCCTGCGGTTCTGGCTCCGCGACCTGGGGCACGACACCTCAAATATATCCGATGAGGGCGTGGAGGAGGAAGCAAAGCGCGTCAGCGCAGAGCTCAACCTCCCTCTACCGATTTCAGGCAAGATGATCCTGTACAACGGCAAGACCGGCGAGCCTTTTGATCGTCCGGTTACTGTTGGCATCATCTACATGATGAAGCTCGCCCACCTGGTAGAGGACAAGGTCCACGCGCGCTCGACGGGCCCATACTCGCTGGTGACTCAGCAGCCCCTGGGCGGAAAAGCACAGCAGGGTGGACAGCGCTTTGGGGAGATGGAGGTTTGGGCTTTGGAAGCCTACGGCGCCGCTTACACACTGCAGGAGATGCTCACCGTCAAGTCGGACGACGTGACCAGCCGCGTCAAGGCCTATGAGGCCATAGTCAAAGGTGAGAAGATCCAAGAGCCCAGCATACCAGAGTCCTTCCGCGTTCTGGTCAAGGAGTTGCAGGGTCTTGGCCTGGCCGTGGAAATCCTGAATGAAAGCGGCGAGACTGTGCAGTTTGGCCGCGATGAGGGCCATGAGGTCTTGCCCCGGCTTGGTCTGGGGCTTGGCCTGCCTGGCTTTGCTCGCCGGCCGCGGGCAAGGTAGACTGATCCGGTTTTGTCTCAACTGGGTGCCAAGCCTTGCGGATAGCATATGCGGATGCGGAAAGAAATCGCCAAGTTGACACCCTGAACACTTTTGTCTATAATAGGGTGTTGTTGATCCAAATCGTCTGCGATCGAGAATAGACGGCTTTCGTTGAGAAAATCATCGTGCCGAGGCGCTCGGTCTGTTAAGATGGCCTCGGTGTGTTGTGTTTTGCGATGCAGGTCAGCACTTGGAGTATTGACAGGGAGGACAAGTTGCCAACGATTAACCAGCTTGTACGGAAGGGACGCAAGACCAAGCCAAAGAGAACCAAAGCCCCTGCACTCCGTTTCACACGGAATACCCTAAAGGGCAGGATTACCCATGGCAAGGGTTCTCCGCAAAAGCGCGGTGTGTGTACACAGGTCAAGACCATGACGCCCAAAAAGCCTAACTCGGCTCTGCGCAAGATCGCCAGGGTGCGTCTGACCAATGGAATTGAGGTCACGGCCTATATTCCTGGCGAAGGGCACAATCTGCAAGAGCACTCGGTGGTGTTAGTGCGTGGCGGCAGGGTCAAGGACTTGCCCGGCGTGCGCTACCACATCGTGCGTGGGGCATTGGACGCTGCAGGCGTGGAGAACCGCCGTAAGGGACGTTCCAAGTATGGCGCCAAGCGTCCCAAGAAGAGGGGAGAAGCAGTCGAGTTCTAGGCTGGAGTCGGTAGAGGACTGTGAAGTGTCTTCTGCGGATGGATGGCCTGGGCAACGTCGATGTCCTGTCCAGTACAAGTATTGACATGAGGAGAGATCTATGCCAAGACGTGGCGCGGTACCCAAGCGCGAGATCAAAGCCGATCCCAAATATGGGAACGTGATGGTGGCACAGTTCATAAACAAGCTGATGATGAAGGGTAAGAAGAGCCTGGCACGGCGCATCTTCTATGACTGTTGCGACATCATCGAGGAGCGGACGCACCAGAATCCATTACAGACCTTTGAGCAAGCAGTCAAGAATGCATCGCCCATATTGGAGGTGAAGCCTCGCCGAGTAGGTGGAGCTACCTATCAGGTGCCGGTGGAGGTGCCTGAACACCGTCGGTTGTCCCTGGCCATGCGTTGGCTTATCCGAACAGCGCGCGGCCGACCAGGCAAATCCATGTCCGCGAAGTTGGCCAACGAGTTGATGGATGCGGCCAAGGGTGTAGGTGCGACCATCAAGAGGCGTGACGATACACATAGGATGGCTGAGGCCAACCAGGCCTTTGCCCATTATCGTTGGTAGATCACAAGTCAGAGCAGAACACAGGCGCAGTGCATGATACCACGTGGGTCCTGTAATGAAGCCACGTCTCGCCATCTTTCGGGCGAGGCCATGTCTCGCTATATTCTAGGCGGGGCCGCGTCCCGTCAGCTTTTGGACGGGATCGGAGCAGCGCATGCCGGAAGTGATTCCGCTAGAGCAGATCAGAAACATAGGCGTTATCGCTCACATAGATGCCGGCAAGACGACCACGACCGAGCGCATCTTGTTCTACACAGGGCGCACCCACCGCATGGGCGCTGTGGACGATGGGACTACGGTGACCGACTGGATGGAGCAGGAACGGGAGCGTGGCATCACCATTACTGCTGCGGCTGTAACCTGCTTCTGGCGAAATTGTCAGATTAACATCGTTGATACACCAGGACATATTGATTTCACGGCAGAGGTACAACGCAGTTTGCGTGTACTGGACGGCGGCATAGTCGTTCTGGATGCCGTGGCTGGTGTCGAACCACAATCCGAGACTGTGTGGCACCAGGCTGATCGCTTCCAGGTGCCGCGCATCTGTTTCGTTAACAAAATGGACCGCGTCGGGGCGGACTACTGGCGCGCCATAGATATGATTCGTGAGAGACTGGGCGCTCAGCCTCTTGCGCTACAGGTGCCCATAGGCAGTGAAGCTTCCTTCACTGGGGTGGTGGACTTGATTGAGAACAAGGCCATCGTGTATCTTGATGACCTGGGCACCATGCCAGAGATCCGAGATGTCCCTGCTGAATTGCAGGAGGAGGTTGATCACTGGCGTGAGGTTCTGATCGAGCGAATCGCGGAGACAGATGAAACCTTGACAACCAAATACCTTGAGGGCGCGGAGATCACCCCTGCGGAACTGAGAAAGGCCCTTCGTGCGGCGACTGTGAGCACACAGTTGGTTCCGGTGCTCTGTGGGACAGCGTTGAGAAACAAGGGTGTGCAGCTCTTGTTGGATGCTATTGTTGATTATCTTCCTTCCCCGCTCGAAGTTCCGCCCATCAGGGGCCTCAACCCTTACACGAAACGCGAAGAGACCTGTCCCCCTGCCAAGGATAGTCCTCTGGCAGCTCTTGCCTTCAAGATTGTATCTGACTCATTCGCCGGTCGACTTGCCTATGTGCGCGTCTATTCGGGCGTGCTCGTTACCTCTAAGCGGGTCTTGAACGCAACCAAGAATCGTAAGGAGCGGGTGGGCCGCATTGTGCGCATGCAGGCCAATCAGCGCGAGGACATGAGAGCGCTCAAGGCTGGGGACATCGGTGCTGTAGTGGGCTTTAAGTTCACTTTCACGGGGGATACGATCTGTGATCCATCTCATCCCATTGTGTTGGAGTCGATCAAATTCCCCGAGCCCGTGATCTCTGTAAGGATCGAGCCGCGCACTAAGGCAGACCAGGACAAGATCAGCGACGTGTTGCGCCGTCTGTCGGAAGAGGATCCCACCTTCCGGGTCAGCTTGGATGAAGAGACCGGGCAAACGATCATCTCCGGCATGGGCGAATTGCATCTCGAGGTCCTGGTGGATCGCATGTTGCGTGAGTTCAAGGTCGAAGCGAACGTGGGCAAGCCCCAAGTATCGTACCGTGAGACAATTACGAAGCCAGCTCGCGCAGAGGGCCGCTTTGAACGACAGGCGGGGACTAGGAGGTATTATGGCCACGTGTGGCTGGAATTGGGGCCCGCTCCTCGCGGAACAGGCCTTCAGTTCCGGGATCGGCTGGCTCCTGGAACCGTCCCCAAGCAATACGTGAAGGCGGTCGAGCAAGGGGTACGCGAGTCGGCGGAGGGGGGAGTCATCATGGGGTATCCGTTGGTGGACCTCGAGGTGAGTCTCGTAGATGGCTCCTATCATCCCGAGGATTCTTCAGAGCAAGCTTTCAAGGCAGCGACTGCCCTGGCGATGCGCGAAGGGATCATTCAGGCTGCCCCGACTCTGATGGAGCCAGTCATGGATCTTGAAGTCCTGGCTCCAGAGGAGTTTGTTGGTGAGATTATTGGCGATCTGAATGCCCGCCGGGCGAACATCGAAAGCATGGAAGTGCGGGCGGATGGCTTTCAGGCGGTGCGCTGTGTGGTGCCGTTGGCCGAGATGTTCGGGTACGCAACGGACTTGCGCTCGATGACGCAAGGACGGGGCACCTTTACCATGGAATTCGACCACTATGCTGAATTGCCCGAGTCCACGCTCTGGGAATTGACAGGTGGGTATGGCATTCGCCTGGGTCTCTGACGGGGAGCTCTCTGTGCTGCCTGGCATGGGAGGCCGCAGGGCTTTTGGGATCATTTTGGGTGATGGGTTTGCTCTGGGCAAGAGAGGCGATTTGCCAAATTTCATTTTCTGTGTATAATTTCTAGGTTTGTGCTACATGGCAGTTCATTGTAGGAAGGAGGACTCGGGTGGCTAAGAAGAAGTTTGAGCGGACCAAGCCGCACGTCAACGTAGGCACCATTGGGCACGTGGACCACGGCAAGACGACGTTGACCGCTGCGATAACCAAAGTGCTGGGGCTGAAGGGTTTGGCCGATTTCCGGCCTTTTGACAGCATTGATAATGCGCCAGAGGAAAAGGCTCGGGGCATGACCATCGCTATCTCGCACGTGGAGTATGAGAGTCCAGAACGCCACTACGCGCATGTGGACTGCCCAGGCCACGCTGACTACATCAAGAACATGATCACCGGCGCGGCGCAGATGGACGGGGCCATTCTGGTCGTTGCGGCTCCGGAAGGGGCGATGCCGCAGACGCGGGAGCACATCCTGCTGGCCAAGCAGGTAGAAGTGCCCGCGATGGTGGTCTTTCTGAACATGACCGACGTGATGAAGGACCCGGAGCTGTTGGAGCTGGTGGAGTTGGAGCTGCGAGAACTGTTGGACAAGTACGAATTCCCGGGGGATGAGATACCGATCATCCGTGGTTCGGCGCTGAAGGCGCTAAAGTCCGAGTCCACCGATCCGGATGCGCCAGAGTACCAGTGCATCTGGGAGTTGATCCAGGCCGTGGATCACTACATCCCGACGCCGAAGCGGGAAATGGAAAAGCCCTTCTTGATGCCGATTGAGGACGTGTTTGGCATCAAGGGACGTGGCACGGTGGTGACCGGGCGCGTGGACCGTGGGCAGGTCAAAGTGGGCGAGGAAGTGGAGATCATCGGTATGCGCGAGGACGTCCGCAAGACGGTGGCGACCGGCGTGGAGATGTTCCGCAAAACGTTGGACGAGGGCATCGCCGGGGATAACATCGGCGTTCTGCTGCGCGGCATCGCTCGCGATGAGGTAGAGCGCGGGCAGGTGCTGGCCAAGCCGGGGAGCATCAAGCCGCACAAGGAGTTCTTCAGCGAGGTGTACGTGTTGAAGAAGGAAGAGGGCGGACGACACACGCCATTTTTCACCGGCTATCGGCCACAGTTCTACATCCGCACCATGGACGTGACCGGTGCGATCGAGCTGCCCGAAGGGGTGGAGATGGTGATGCCCGGCGACAATGTGCAGATGAAGGTCAAGCTCATTGTTCCCGTGGCTTTGGAAGCTGGATCACACTTCGCCATTCGTGAAGGCGGCCGCACCGTCGGCGCTGGCGTGGTCACCAAGATCCTGGA
>JAUWJD010000001.1 GCA_030607875.1 Chloroflexota bacterium | reverse complement strand
TCTGAATGCCTACGCCCGGTGTGCGATGCCAAAGACGGCCCGCATGTCACGCCAGACGTACGAACGTCACTTTGCGCTCACCAACACTGCCAGAATCGTCACCAACACAAGATGGAACCGAGTCCAATTCGCGACTGTGCGGTGTCCAGGCCAGTCGGTGTGCGCGTCTTGATCTCCCTCAGCGAGGAGACAAATGGAGCACCATTGTTGCGGAGAATGGATTCCTGTTGTATAATACCGGCGTCCATAGAGGAGCACTCTCTCAGGGACCCCGTCGGTTCTGGTCAGCCCATCCCTTGGGTTCTCATGTCGGGAGGCATATCTGAGCATGGCCAAGCAGATTCTGATCATTGAGAATGAAGGACTCATTGCCGGTCTCCTCAGCAAAAGCCTACGGCAAAAAGGATATCAGATCACTGTACTGGAACTCGAGGAGGCCCAGAAACGAGTACGGAGGCGCAAGGCAAGCCTGGTGCTCCTGGAGGCTCCCGCCACTGCTAGAGAGGCAGCCGAGACATGCCGGTCTCTGCGTGATCTCACGACAGCCCCCATCATTGCGCTCGTCGAATCTCCTGCCGAACTCGGCGATACAGAAGGCATTGAGTACATCATCAAGCCACTGGACTTTCGTGAATTGCTGGCTGCGGTGGAGAATACTCTGAACCGTCAGAGGAAGCTTCCAAAGCGTACGCTGCGTGTCCTCCGCTATGGGGGCCTACGCCTCGATCTGCGCCTCCGTCGTTTGACCAAGGGAAAGAAGCGCTATCGTCTGACGCCGAAAGAATTCTTGCTCCTCAAGATGTTGATGAGCAATCCAGGCCAGGTGTTAAGCCACAAAGTAATCATGAAAAAGGTATGGGACACGGACTACCTGGATGATCTGCGGACGTTGTACGTCCACATAAGCTGGCTTCGGACGAAGATTGAAGATAACCCCAAACACCCCGTATTACTGCGCACCGTGCGCGGAGTAGGTTACCGCTTCGAGGGCAAATCCTGACGAATCCCGCTGCCGCTAGTCCGCTCATGCCTATCGCACTGCTGGAGAGCCAACTCAAACTGAGAAGCCCCATCAGGGGACAGAAACCAGTGCCTGCGGGCACTTTTCGATATCAGCCACGGATTTCAATCCTTGGCTTACTCAGGAGGCCTTGACACCAATCCAGAAGTTGTTAGGCTGTATAGTGGCCCGTTCGACCACCTTTACGTGTGCTGGCAGCTTCTGCGCCCCAGCCAAGGTCTGGGGGTGCACGTAGCATACGTCAGGAGTTCTTCCGAACTTTTCGCGGTACCGCCGTGCCGCATTCTCGATCTTGGTAGCAAGTGGCACCCTGGGATTGTCGTCAAACCAAAGCAAGCCCGTTTTCATCTCGACCTCTCACAAGACCCAACACCCCACTCACGCCAGGCGCGCCCTCTCATGCCATTGCGCCTTGTGCAGGTGCCAGGTGTTGGTAGCCAGATTCTGGTATAGCTCAAAGGTGCCCTCGGCACAACGTACAAGGAAACAGCGCCGCCCAACATTCTGGCGCCGTTTCAGGACAGTCCAACAACGTTCCACGGCGTGGACACGGTAACAATGCCCGTGCCACAGAAAAGCCTGTGGAATATAACCGTGACGGTGCTCTTGCATTTCAATGGGCTCATTGTAGATACGGCTCCTCAGTTTCATTTCGGTCCTCTATCGTTCTTCGTAGTCACCTACGAGGCGAAACTGCCGTTGTGCAGGTTCATATGCCGTTGTCCCTGCAGGATAATAGGGCGGAGCCAGATGATCTTGAGATGGTGTTCCACCTTGAATGACCACTACCGGCGGGTACGCCCCGTACCTCCCGCCTGGATAGTGCGTTGCCGCCTCGGCCTGGCGGCCCCGCCGGTTGGAGATGAGCAGGATAAGCAAGCTCACCGGGATGCCTGCCGCTACGCCGCATACAACCCCCACCACAACAGCCATAGCCTCAGCGCTCATCCGTGTGCCGATGATCGCCGCCAGGGTAACAGCAAATGCCAAGACCATTGCAACGAGTGCTTTCCGCAATTCTCACCTCCAAAAGAATTATCACTGGTTTCCACTTGCCAGTTGCTGGCCGTCAGGTGACAGTTAGCAGTTGGCAGCTCGCTCATTATGCTTTGCGATGTACCCCTTATTTCACTCTGCGCAGTACCAGGCCAGTGCCGGCACGCCGCTTTGGGGATAGCGCAGTGCCCCGCAACTTCTCTGCCTCCCCTTGTGCTTCCGTTGGCGAAACGTAAGCCGCGCAGAAGCGCGTGCTCTGCCCTTTGAGCACCAGCAGAAAGGCGCCCCGACCCTGCAACCGCTCCGCACCAGTGCCCGATACGCCGCCGGCGATTTTGGCCTCCTCCGGCGAAGTCACCGACCCCACCAGCCGCACTGGGAAGTTGGCCTTGATCAGCGAGCCGATCACCGCTGCTGTGGGCTTTTGCGTGCAGGCCACCAAGTGCACCCCGGCCTCCCGTCCCCGCTGTGAGAGGCGCGTTAGCGCGAACTCCAGCTCCTTGCCGCCCAGCATCAGCAGATCCGCCAGTTCGTCGATAAAGAGCATCACCCGAGGCGTGTTGCTGCCCTGCGCATCCCGTCGCTCCATCTCACTCATCAACCAGGTCAGTTGGTCCACGATATCCCGCACCTCGGTCACCGGTGGGCACAGCAGGTGCGGCAGCGCGGACAGACAGGCAAAGCTACGTCCCTTGGGGTCGATCAGCAGCAGTTGCAGTTGTCGCTGCGGGTTGTGCATCGCCAGCGACAGGGCCATCGTCCGCGCCAGCGCAGTCTTGCCCGAACCAGTGGTGCCGCAGATGAGGGCATGGGCTACGTCAGGGCTCGTTAGGTTCAGCAGCAGCGGCGTACCGTTCTCGTCTACCCCCAGCAGCGGTGAGCAGGGCGGAACGTAGGCCAGGCGGCGGCACAACTCCAGCAGCGCCACCTTTGCTGGTTGTGCGCGCGGGATCTCGATGTTCAGCCTGCCGTTGTCACGCACTACGCGGCAGGACGGCGCCTCCAGGGACAACGCGATTTCCTCCGACAGGCGCTGGATCTGCGAGATGCGCGTGCCCATGCGTGTGGCAAGTTGAAAACGCACCGTGTGCGGGGTAACGGTGCCGCCGACCACGCGCGAGGGAATCTTGTGGCTGGACAGCACCATCTCAATCTGGTTAGCCTGAAACTCAAGCAGCCTTCGCAAAACCAAAGCCTCCCGTCCATTAGAACATACGTTCTACTTCTAATTGTATAGAACAACTGTTCTAATGTCAAGAGGCTTCTTGACAATCTTTAAGGTTTGTTATGAAATGTTGTGGAGGCTAGAGCTGCCGGATGACGGCGATGACCTTGCCCTGGATCTCTAGATTGGAAGGGTGAACGTATATCGGCTCCATGGTCGGATTCGCTGGCTGCAGCCTCACGCGGTGCTTGTTCTCCAGATAGAAGCGCTTGAGAGTCGTTTCCTTCTCTGCCTTGAGCCAGGCCGCTACCAAGTCCCCATTCTTGGGTTCAGTCTCTGGTTTCATGATCACAATATCACCATCATGAATGAGTGCGTCAATCATCGAATCACCCTTGACCTGCAGAGCATAGACAGGTCCATCTTCTTGCAGAATGTCTCGGGTCAAGGCAATGCTTTCGTCCACGTCCAGTGGTGAAGTGCTGTCGTCGGGGATGGGAACCGGCTCACTGGCCATGATGCGCCCCAGAACTGGCACGTTGATGATGATTTCATCCAGAACCGACACCTGGTGCTCCACAGCTTTGTCCAGCAGCTTCACGCCGCGCGAGATCTCACGGTCGCGCTGGATGTAGCCTTTGGCCTGCAGGATATTGAGGTTGTAGCTGACCACGGATGTAGAAGAGATATCCACCGCCTCCCCCATCTCACGCATGCTCGGGGGATAGCCATTCTCCGCTACATACTTCCCTATGTAAGCCAACATAGCGCTTTGCCTAGGCGACAGATCCATCGAGGTACCTCCCTTCGAAGAACTTGGACTCTGAATGTTGCCTCACTCAGTCTCATTATACACGAACATTTGTTCTGTGTCAAGTCGCGACTTGGCTGCAAAGTGCGTTGGCCAGTTGCTGTGATCCGTCAGAAGCGGGCACTCTGCCTTCAGCAAGCCACGCCTAGCTCTCCGATACCTATCACCAGCAGGAAAGGGTATGAAGTGGGCCGGGATAACGGAGCTAAGCTTCTAAGCTTCCAAAAACCCCTACGGCAAGCCGTTCTCGAGTTTCGGTACAATTACCCTGGGCTCGCGGAGGAAAATGAACATCCCCTCAAAGCGACAGCGCGTACGAGGGAACATGTTCTGAGGTTCTGTGGCGGATAGTCAGTGTGTCATGTGTACAGCCTGAAATACACGGCCAGGCCTATCGCTAGAGCTAATGCCCAGAGGAGCAACATGATGCGCAGCGCAGTGCGCACTCTCCGCTGGCGCTGCTGCAGGCGGGGCGAGCTGCCCCAATCCAGGTTTGTCGAGAGAACCAGGTAAACGCCTATCAACTCAGCGACAACACCCATGCTGACGTGTGGCCACAGCAATGTCGGCACTGGAGCTCCAGGATTGTGCAGGGCAAAGGGCAAGATGCGGAAGAAAGAAGGATTCATGATGGCGATAATCAGCACAGCGTTGAGCATGACTGCAATGGCCAGGAGCGTGCGATGGGCACTGAGACCGCGCTTTCTGGCCTGAAGGGTGCTGATCATAAGTACGATCAGGATCACGATCTGCAGGATCAGATTGATGTCCGCGACCAGCGTTGCTTGCGTGCCCAGAAACCCCCTACTCATCTTTTCCTCCCCAGGCTATATCGTTCTACTGTAGAGACGCATGAAGGTTCTCTTTGGTTGCGAGTAGCTTTGTGCTCCTTCAGGATAGGTCCTGATGTCAACATCCGCGGGTTTGACTACAGCAGTCGCTCGAGCCACGGTAGCGACTGCGCCCCTGCCCAGGCAAAGAGGATTCCCTTCACCGTCTTGCCCAGAAAACAAGCTGTCAAGAAGTGACTAATGGGATAATGCGACATGCCAGCGGCTACGCCAGCCAGATCAAAGATGGGATTGGGTATGACAGACAGGACAAAAATCGTCAGGAATCCGTGACGTTGCATCCAGCGTTGCAGATGCTGGAAAATCTCGTGACCCTTCGTTTCCACGATAGCGGTGCCTCCGTAGCCAGCCAGGTAGCCGCTCAGTTCACCGATAGCCATGCCTGCGCCTGAGACGACGCCCGCTGGTACGGGGTGGAAGAGCCCACCCGCCACAAAGGTGGCAGCAAGGCTGGGCACTGGTAAGAGAACGGTGGCGTTGCCGATGACGCTGATGACGAACAGTCCCAGGTAGCTATAGGTCGAGAATTGCGCTATCCGGTCGCGGTAGCAGAAGATGAGCGCGGTGATGCCAAGGGAAAAGAAAAGGGCGACCACACGCTGTACCAGCGCTAGCTTGGCGGACTTTTCCTTGATGTCAGGCAACGGGATATCCTGCTGTGGCTCTATTCATTCCTCGGCTTGCCTCGATGAGCGTATGCTGGTCTGCGCGCTGACTAGCGTTGAAAAACAAAGCCAGGACACCTGGTGCGACTTGGCACAGAAACTGAGGTCATGGGTCTTGAGGACCCTCATTGTGACTGCCTGGTGCGCTATCCCACGGCGCACCAAGCCTCACGGTGTCGGCACCTGGATTCCTGACGCCTTGCATGGCATTCTTGGTGTCTACCACTAGGGAACAATGGTCTGCAATCCAAGCGTAATCATAGCAACTGTGATCAGCTACAATGACCACGCAATGGCTCTCTTTCAGCAGTTCTTTGGTCAGAGGCTGAGAGACAAGTTCTCTCTTTTGCTTATAGAACACGTTTCGACCGATATGGAAACGCGGCACGTATGGGTCGTTGTAGCCGACTATGGCTCCACGTTCCAGCAGTAACTCCATGATTCGCTCCGCTGGCGAGTTTCGCGCATCGTCTACGTTCTTCTTGAACGCCACACCCAGGATCAGGACGTGGGCGCCACACAGAACCTGACCGTGACGGTTCAGGCCCCGTGTGATCAGCTCCACCACGTGATAAGGCATGCTCTGGTTAACTTCCGCAGCCAACTCGATGAACTTGGTGTGAAAGTCGTACTCGCGAGCTTTCCAGGACAGATAGTAAGGATCCACAGGTATACAATGTCCACCCGTTCCCGGACCTGGATAAAAGGGCATGAAGCCAAAGGGCTTGGTGGCGGCTGCCTGGATGACTTCCCAAATGTCAATGCCCATGCGTTCACTGAGCAAGGCCAGCTCGTTGACCAGGGCTATGTTCACACTGCGGAAGATGTTTTCTAGGAGCTTGGACATCTCTGCCGCGCGCGGCGAAGACACGACGTACACTTCTGGCGAGAGATGCTCGAGCAGCCGCCGGGCCAGGTCGGCGCATTGTGGCGTAAGGCCGCCGACTACCTTGGGCAGGTTGCCAACGTGGTACACCTTGTCCCCTGGATTGATGCGCTCGGGGGAGAAGGCCAGGTGGAAGTCATGGCCGGCACGCAGGCCGCTTTCCTCCAGGATAGGGAGCACTTTGTCCTCGGTGGTACCGGGGTAGGTCGTGCTCTGCAGGATGATGAGCTGTCCCGGACAGAGTCGCTTTGCGATGCCGTTGGATGCAGCTACGATGGCCGAAAGATCAGGGGCCTTCATCGCATCGAATGGAGTCGGCACACAGATGAAGATGACGTCCATCTTGGACAGAATGTCGTAGTCGGTGGTGGCTCGCAACTGTTCGGCAGTTACCAGCCTGGCGACATCCTGAGCGGAGACATCGAGGATGTAGCTCTGGCCTTCTTGGATGGCTCTTACCTTCGATTTGTCGATGTCCAGGCCGATGACCTGGTATCCCACGTCAGCCAGGCCTACGGCCAGCGGTAATCCCACGTAGCCCAGGCCCAGGACGCAGATGTGGGCCGATTTGTCTTCAATGCGGTCTGCGAGTGCCAATGCTGTTTTGTCCTTTGTCTCCAACGGCGTTCATGCTGAAGGCTTTGAGTCGGTCTGCACTTGCTCCAAGCGCCAGAGACCATAGAGTGCAACGAGCACCAACAATGCACCCACAAAGTAGCCTTCCAGTATGCTGGCCTGCGTCAGGAACATCGCCACCACGCCCAGCGCACAACACACGAGGTAAAGCGTTAGCACAGCCTCTCGTTGGGTGGCCCCCATTCGTACCAGGCGGTGCGAAACGTGGTCCTTCCCTGGCGTGGTCAACGGGTTAAGGCCCCGGCGGAGACGCGAAACCACTACCAGAGCCGTATCAAAGATGGGCAACCCCAGCACCACTACCGGCACCATCCAGGTTACGAAAGCAACATTGTCCGGGAAGCGCAGCTTGATGCCCAGAGCTGCCAGCACGAAACCAATGAAGAGGCTGCCGGTATCGCCCATGAAGATGGTGGCAGGGTTGAGGTTGTAGTGGAGGAAGCCGAGGCAAGCGCCCAGAAGCGCTGCGGCCATACTGCCGACCAGGTATTGCCCGCTCATGACTGCCAGTAGGAAAAAGAAAATGCAGGCTATCGTGGCTACGCCGCCTGATAACCCGTCCATGTTGTCGAGCAGGTTCAGTGCGTTGGTGATGCCCACCACCCAAAGCAAAGTAGCCAACAGATTCAGCCAGGGCGTGGGCAAGAACCCGACCTGGATGCCTGACACCATCAGGATGCCGGTAGCCAACACCTGCCCAGCCAGTTTGAGCAACGGCCGCAGGCCATGGTGATCGTCCCACACTCCCAGAAAAGAGACCAGGGTTGCACCCACCAGGATACTGACCACCTGTGAGACATAGAATCGGTCGCCAAACAGGAGCAGAGCGGCAATGCAACCCACGTAGATCGCTGCGCCACCCAGGCGAGGCGTTGGGCGTGTATGCACTTTTCTGGCACTCGGCTGGTCGATAAAGCCCCAGCGAACGGCGGCTTTCTTCACCAGCGGCATACTGCCCATCACAATGAGCAGCGCACTGGCAAAGATTAACATATACTGCGTCATGGCATTTCCTTCTGTTGCTCTTGCTACGTCGCCTCTTGCTGTGCCCGCAGTTCTTCGATCAGGCTCTGTAGCGCTGGCCACTCAGTGATGGGCGACAGATCCACGGCTCTCTGTGCATGCCCAATAGCAGCATCCAACAGCCCCAGTTGTTGATAGAGTACCGCCAGATTGCGGTGGCTGGTAGCGTCATCCGGGTTGGCAGTTAGCGCTTCAAGGTTCTGGTACGCTTGCCAGTGTATATTGGCGTCCTCGGCGCGTTCCAATTGTTGATAGAGTATGGACAGGTTACGGTGGCTGATCTGATCATCTGGCGCAAGATCCAGTATCTTGTGGTTCTCGGCTGCGGCCTCCTCGTTCCGACCTTGTTGAGCATAGAGGAATCCCAACCAACTGTGCGCTTCGATGTTCTCTGGCTCGTACGAGACCGCCTGCTGGAGGGCTTGGACGGTTTCGTCTTGATGGCCCAATTGATATTGCAGTCGTGCGTAGAGCAGGTGTGTGGAACCGAACTTTTCGTCCAGCGCCAGGGAGTCATCCAGTTTCTCGAAAGCACCATCATAATCTTCTTGGGTGGCATAGACCAGCGCCCACTCGTTGAGAAGCTGCGAGTTGTTTGGGCTGAGCTTGGTAGCCTGTTCGTAGTATGCGTGGGCTAGGTTCAACTTCTTCTCCCGTTCCTCTGGGCTAGAAGCCAGGTCAGCCCAATTACGGTGTAGCCGCCCAAGGTTGGCATAGTGGTCTGTGTTCAGGGGGTTCAACTGCCGCGCACGGTCCAGGGCTTTGAAGCTCTCTTCGAACCACAGTTGCTTCTCCTGAGGGTCGCTTACCGCACTAGATCTGCCCATCATCGTGCGGCCGAGGAACAGGTAGTAATAGTCCTGCTCTGGCGTCAGCGAAAGCGCGCGGTTGTAGAACTGGCTACTCCGGTCCAACCGCGATGCTGCGGCTTCCCAGAGCGGGCTTGCTTCTTCACTGCGCCCTTGTGACTGCAGTGTCTGTGCTGTCCCGAGGTAGCCGTTGGCTTCTTCCTCCAGTTTCAAGCCTGTCTTGTAGTAGATGTCCGCTTTCACGGGGCTGATATTGGTGGCATAAGCTACAACAAATGCGGCCAGAATGGGAAGAGGATAAACCCACAAATTGGCTGTGCGCCACAGCCGCGCTGGAAGCTGGGTACCCCGCATCAGGGCCGCGACGAGGAACATACCCAGGACCAATAGCATCCCGTAGTAGCCAGGGACCGTATTGGCAATATCGGTGTATGGCTTGATCCTGGACGTGTGTATTACCATGCCGACGATCCAGATAGCCACGGTCACCAGTATGTAGATGCCCAAGGCCGACAACCACCAACTGATTCCCTGACGGGAGGACGCGCAGCGCTCGCTCTCAGCCGTAACCACAAGCGCTCCCACGAGCCAGGTGAGGAGAAGTAGCCATAGGGTGCCATACGAAGTCCTGGGGTCACTTCGGGCGGCGAGGGTCGTGAGGGAGAGCTGAATGATACGCAGTGAATCGAACTCTCTCATCGGATTGGCGACGAATTCGAATCCCATGGTGAACAGGATGACCGCACACAACAGCGAACCTATGATCACCTTGGTCGTCAGCGACTGGCGGGACGGTGCCGCTCTCTGCTCGGCAGCCGCGGCTGCCAGGAGTGCCTGCTTCTTCGCCCGGCGTCGTGAGCGTTTGCTGCGCCGGTCTCGCTGTCGTTTATCTTTCCCGTGACGGGCTGACAACGCTTTCTGCTCGGTTGGTAGGGGTTCTGTTACAGGTTCTGCTTGTATCTGATTCAGGCCCAGCAAGACGAGCAAAGCTGCATAGGCCCAGAAGTGTGTCCTTGTGGAGGCGATGGCAATGCCAAAGTGGATCTCGATAAAGTGCGCCACGATTGCCGAGAGAAGCCCGATGAGCAGCAATTGTCTCTTCAAGTCAGCGGTTGGCTGTTCCCTGCTGTAGAAGAGCGCTGCTGACACCATCAGATAGAGCGACGCGCCCGCGACAAGCCCCACAGGCAAGCCCACGCCGGATAGCCTGTAAGAGCCCTCCAGCAATCTTGGTAAGAGCACGCCAACGATCGCACCGGCAGCGCTGAGCAGCAGGAACAGCTTGCGCTGTCGTTTGGTCTCCATAAATCCGAGCCATCTCAGCCCATGGTAGAATATGCTGATGAACAAGGACATGTACGCCACAAAGCCAACCACGCCGGTAATGACCAGAGCGTCAAAGGTCTCGTTGTGCGATCGATCCGGTGAGGCGTTTCGCGCCTCATAGTATGCCAGTTCAGGTGGATAGTAGGGGTTGTAGGCTACATGCATGGTCTCTGGGCCATAGCCTACAAGCGTACGCAGAGGATTGGCTGTGATTAGTTTAAGAGCCCCCTCCCAGATAAGCATACGCACTTTGCCGGTGCCGGATTCGGTTTCAAAGACCTGACCCAGACGCCCGATGTACGGCATTTCGTGCAGGGGGGATAGCGGTGTATTGGGCAGGTTGAAGAGAACTAGGAATGCTGCGATAAGCAAGGTGTGGAAGACCCAGGCCAGCCACAGCCAGCGCCAGCCGCGTTTCAGGGCCACCAAGAGCACGTAGGCAGGCACGACACCTACCGGGATGCTTCCAAAAGCAAAGGCGAGTGCCCGCAGCACATCCCTGGCATTGGTGGGGCTTTGGTCGCTGATGCTGCGCCGCAGAGAAATGAACGCCACTAGCAAGAAGACATAGAGCCCTCCCAGGAGTCCGAGCAAGGGGCCACGGCTCTGCGTAAAGAAGATGCAAATCACTTGCACGCTGATCACGAACGTGTAGCACCCCGCCAACAAGGCGTGAGAGATGGATCCTTCCTGTTCTTTCAGCAGAATCGAGAACGACTCCACCAGCTTGGCCAGGGTGATGGGCAAAGCCATGATCAAGTAGGCAGCGACGAAGATGGAGTTGCCCATGTTCGAAGCTACGCGGGTGGCAACGTCTCCACTCCAGGGCAGCGAGTCCAAACCGTAGTGTTGTAAGATGCCATAGAGGGAGATGGGCAGACTGGTGAGGATAATGGTAGTTGTGAGGCGATCCACTTGATCCTGGCGACGCATCGTGTTCAACATCAGGAAGAAGATGACGATATAGGAAAAGGTGGTATACGTGCCTTGCAGACGCACGTAGGAGCCCCACAGGCTTATGCGTGGTGCTATAGATAGCAGGGTGCTGAGAAGGTATGCACCGACGAGTAGAACTGTGGGCAAGACCAATGGTGTAGACGAGATCCGCTGCCACAGGCTGGGTCTGGGTACCTCCTGTGGCGCTTTGCCGTGTGCGTCGGAAGGTCTGCGCCCCCAGGTATGGATATCCAAAACCTTGATCAGCCAGGCAGCGCTCATCACCAAGGCAATCGAACGCACGATGGATAGCTTGTCTGGCTCAAAAACACGGCTGGAGTAGACATTGAAGAAGAGCGGTGCCACAATGAGTGTCAGCAGCCAGCCCGCCTCGATCACTTTCTCACAGAACACGCTCAGTTTGGTTCGCATCAATCCGGTCCCTCGTTGTGGTTTCTCTTACAGGTGATACTTCCGGAACCAGGCAATGGTCTTGCGCAGTCCTTCTTCCAGGAGCACCTTGGCTCGGAAACCTAACAGCCGCTCCGCTTTGCTCACATCCGGAGCTCGTCGTGGTGTATCCTCAAAGCTGGCTCCATAGGCTTCCTCGTAAGGTAGGAAAGCAATTTCGGAACCCGACTCAGTCAGGTGCAAAACGAGTCTAGCCAGTTTGAGGATAGTGATTTCCATGTCGCTGCCGATGTTGAATGCCTGACCCAAAGCCTCTGCCTTGGTCGCTGCCAACAGGCTGCCCTGCACCGTATCAGAAACATAGGTAAAACAACGCGTCTGCTGGCCGTCGTGGTGCACCGTTAGTGGCTGGTTAGACATGGCCTGGGCAATGAAGGTGGCAATCACACTGGCATAACCTTTAGCGTCCAGGCGTGGGCCATAGGAGTTAAAGTAGCGCACAACGGATACCGGCAACCCCTGGCTGTGATAGGCAAAGCAGAGATGCTCATCCAGCGCCTTTGCTGTGGAATAAGCCCAGCGGGCAGTTCGCGTCGGGCCAAGTACGCGGTCGCTGTTTTCAGCAAAGGGCACCTTGGCATTCTTGCCATAGACTTCGGATGTCGAAGCAAACAAGACGCGACGGCCGTACTTGTGTGCCAGAGCAAGGACTATCTCAGTCCCCCCCACGTTTTGCAGGATGGTCTGCAGCGGATTAGCCAGCACGCGATGCACGCCCACAACCGCAGCTAGGTGGCAGACCCAATCATGCCCTTGAACTAACTGTTCCATCAAGGGTCTGTCCAGGACATCCCCTTCTACAAAACGAAAATGGGGAAATCCCAGATTGTGCTCGACGTTGCGGCGTTGCCCAGCGGACAGGTTGTCAACCACTGTGACGGAAGCGCCTTCGCCCAGGAAGCGATCCGCCAGGTGAGAACCTATGTAGCCAGCACCTCCTGTAATCAGGACCCTCATTGGAGCAATCTTACTGTAGTTGACCTCAAAAATCAAGTAGCCAGGATTCTATGATAAAGATGGGTAATCCTGTCCACCATGGTTTGCGAAGAGAACTCGCTCAGAGCCCGCTGTCTGGCCCGTTGTCCCATCTCTCGACGGAGTCGCTCGTCCTGTAACAGTGTGCGCATGGCTGCACCAAGGGCTGCCGAATCTCTGGGGGGCACCACCAGGCCCGTTTGGCCATGGATGTTGACGAAGGACGTACCTGTTCCCAGTTCGGTGCACACCACAGGCTTGCCACATGCCATCGCTTCGACCTGGACCGCGCCCCATGACTCGCTGCGGTGAATGGCCGGCAGCACAAAAACGTCGCAAGCATGGTACAGAGCGACCAACTCCTCGTCGCTTACATGACCTAGAAAGATGACCTTCTCTTCGAGCCCCAGTCGGTGACTCAGGGCGTGCCATTCCCTGGCCTGTGGCCCCTGGCCCACAACCAGCAGCTTGGCGTGGATATCCGGCATGGCTTCGATGAGGAAAGAAAGCCCCTTATAGTAACGCAGCAACCCTACAAAGAGAATCAGTGGCGCATCATAATGCCGCTTGATCTCCTGGGCACGGCGTGCCACCTCCGCTGTCTTGGTGAAGCGATGGAAGTCGGTGCCGTGGGGGATGACCACGCACTTGGTAGCTAAAGGGCGTAAGTAAGGCGAGCTTTGTATGTAGTTGGAACTGGACACTGTAATCTGATCAGCACGCGCCAGCAGGCGATAGAGAAAGGGCTTGTATACTTGCAGGAGATACTTCTGACGTACGATGTCACTGTGGTAGGTGATCACCATCTTGTGGCTGCGCCCGGCCAGCAGGTAGGCCAGTTCGCCTATCGGGTAGGGAAAATGCAGATGCGTGATGTCGGGTTGCAGGCGATGTATCCAGACAAAGAGGCTCAAACTGATTGGAGCGGAAGAGACAGTGGCCAGCCGGCCGGCCTTGATTACCTGTATGCCATCAATGTCCTCAATGACCGTCCTGTGAGCTCTGTTGGTGACGAGCACGGTAGGCTCTATATCCGAATAGGCCTTTAGCCCCTGGCAGATGAGCCGGATGTGATTCTCAATTCCCCCCACCACGGGGTAGTAATCCTTATAGACGTGCAGGATCTTGATCATGTTTTTCTGGCATAGACTTCCATGATGTTTTCCAGCGCCCGCTTCTTAGAGTGCACTTCACATCCTGCAACTGCTCGCTCACTCTGTTGCTCATGGATGTCTGCTACGCTGAGATCTGACGCCCGCGCAGCAACTGTTCGTATAGCGCGGCCGTTTCACGTACCATGCGCTCTGCAGCGAAGTACTCTCTAGCCCGAACCAGCCCACGTCGTCCCATTTGCTGGGCCAGACGGGGATCCTTGGCCAAAGCTCGCGCGTGATGTGCCAGCGCCGCTACATCACCTGGAGCAAACAGGTAGCCAGTTTGCCCGTCCATCACGGCCTCACGTGTGCCACCGACGTCGCTGGCTACTACAGGCAGCGCGGAGGCCATAGCCTCAAGCACTGCGAGGGGCAGTCCCTCCCATCCTTTAGACGATAGAACGAATACATCCGTTGCGCCCAGGATTCGTGGCACATCGCGCCGCATTCCCAGGAGGCGAACGTGATCCTGCAGTGTCAGTGATTCAAGCCACCGTTCAATCTGCGCACGTAGTGGCCCGTCTCCCACGATCAAGAGATATGCATGTGGGACTGCACGTTGCACCTCGCGGAACGCGTGGAGCAGAGTTGGGAAGTCACGCGGGCGGTACAGACGGCAGATGGTGGTGAGCACAAAGGCATCTGGGGGTACATCGAGTGCTACTCGTGCTGCATGGCGTTGCTTGGTCACGCCAGCGAATCGCTCTGGGGCAATGCCGTTCCAGATGACCTGGGTGCGACTGGCATCGGCGAGACCAGCGGCCAGGAGGGCATCCCTCTCGGCGTGGGAGACACATATCCACTGCTCGGTCACTCGTGCCAACCATCGTTCTACCGAGAGCAGAGCCTGGCGTCGCGGCAGCGAATAGTGTGGGGCAGCGAAGCCGTGGATCGTATAAACAACCAAGGGGCGCTGCCGCCCCAAGGACATCGCTGCCAGCCGGCCAAACAGGGCGGCGCGTGCACCGTGCACATGTAGGATGTCCATGTCGGCGGCCAGAGAGCGGATGTGCTGCACTGCTCGAAGGGAAAAGCCCTCCGCGATGTCCACTCGGTGGAAGGGTACGCCGGCACGGCGAAAGTCCTTCCGTGACACATTGCCGCCGTCCTCCGGCATAGCTATGTGCGCCGAGAACCGTGTCCGATCCAATCCCAATGCCAGGTCGCGCACGTGAACCGCACCGCCGCCGCGCGACGACGGCACGAGTTCCAACACCGCGATGCGAGTCATGGATGGGTCTCCTGAGGCACAAGCGCGTAGATGTGCCCGACCGGCTCCAGGTGGTAGTGATCTGCGAGCTCCGTCACAGGGTAGTAGCGGGGATCGGCGTTGGCCAGAAAAAGGGGGCGCTGCCCGCCGTTCTCACGGACGATTTGCATGCCACGGCTATCAGGCTGGACGATGAGCACATCGGGGCGTTGTCCTTCTACATCTTGCAGGTATTGCAGAGGTGTGAAGGGTGTCCAATCGGCGATGATGATCGCTTCCGGGGGCAGCAGGCCCATGGTGGTTTCGGCGAACCAGCGAGCACCAACGTAGCTTCGCTTGGGCGGCCAGAGGAAGAAGTGATTTGCAGCTCGGCCAGGCAGATCTCGGGCGTAGATGAGGCGCGGTGCCAGGCGTTCGAGCAAGAGCGGAGTGAGCCGGTAGATACCAACGTGTAATGCCAGGATCGCTGACCCTGCCACGAGCCAGCGAGGCCATGACCAACCATGGGTGAAGCTATCCGAACCGAGCCCGATGCTCAGAGCGAGCAGTGCGTAGACCGGCAGGTAAAACACGTAGCTTTCCAGGATACCGTGGGTGGCAGCAAAGGCAGCCGTAGGAACAGCTATCCAGGCGAGGCTGATGGCGACGTCCCTGTCACGATACCAGAGATGCCGGAACCCTGGCATCGCCAGGACCCAGAGGAGGGGGAACTGGTAGACGAGGAGTGCCAGGTGTGCAAGCATCCAACGAGGGGAGAATCTCAGTGTGGCGAGAACGACACGAGCAGTGTCAGGCACCACCTGGGTGATGAAGGCTGGAGCCAGAACGGCTGTCACCACTGCTCCCCCTGCTGCCAGCACCATGAGCCGCAGAAGCGTACGCTTGCGATGAGGGCGAGGGATGGCGGTCCAAAGAAGCCATGCCCCGCCGGGAAGGGCCGTTGTCAGCAAAAGGTGGTTGACGGTACCAATCAGCCACAGTGCCAGGCCGAGGACAAGCCAGAGCCAGTTGGCTGTTTCTCGGCGCCAACGAAGCAAGGCCCACAGGCCAGCCAGGAAGAGGAGTAGGTGCAAGGTGTAGACTTCGGCACGGACTGCTTGCAGCCAGAAGGTATGGGCAATGGCTAGTGTAACTCCTCCTACCAAAGCGGCACGATTACTGCCTCCAGCGACACGGGTGGTTAGGAAAAGAAAGGCAACGGCACCAACTGCAGAGACAGCAGAAATCAAGTTGGCCTTGAAGGACAGGTCTCCCCAGGGCAAACGAGCAAATAGGCGGGCCAGGATGCCCCAGATGGGATGGTTGGTCAGAACTCCCAGGGCCAAAGCCCGTTGGAACATGGCGTCATCGCCCCAAAGCAAAGTAGGGGCAACCGTGTAACCGTAGAGGACAGCGCTTCCCAACAGCAGGACACTGCCGGCAAGAGCTGGGCGGGAGTCATCCAGAGATGGGGAAAGCGCCTGGTGCTTCATGATTGATCATATCGCTTTGTGGCGCGGAATATGAAGTCATTGGCCAGCAGGGTCGGCAGGTTGCGCACCAGTGGCTGCGAGAACCAGGCCGGGACAATGGGCAACATGCCGCCGCCGATGCCGCCCACGGGCACCAGCTCCACATCCTTGTATCTCTGCAGCAACTGCAAGATTTGGGGGCGGGAGAAACAATGCAGATGGGTAGCATCTTCGATGCTGTGGCCTCTCAGAAACGCCAGACGCGAACGCCAATGGAAGCTGTTCGGCACAGAGCCGATAAAGATCCCGCCGGGGGCCAAGACACGATAGGCCTCGTCGGCGACAAAACCGGGCTCCACCAGATGTTCGAGCAGCTCACCGGCGACAACGACATCGAAGGAACCATCGTCGAATGGGAGTTGCTCGTGATTGAGGTCAAGCCAGACGGTGGTGATACTGAGCCTCTCACTGGCAAGCGAGAGTGCATGCTGGTCAATATCCACACCTGTCACGGTGTTGCCGCTGGCATAGTAGTTCGCCAGACTGCCGTCACGACAACCGAGATCTAGCACTCGTTTTCCTGTGCCAATCCAGGCCGCAAACACCGGGCCGCGCTCATTGCCCCGGTAGCTGAAGCCATAGCGGCCGTGTTGTACGTGATGTTCAGTGTATTCGTCTTTCAGGCGCTCTTTTCTTTCGCTCACCTTTACTCCGCATCCAACTTGCTGGCTGCATTCTCCGGTTTCCCCGCTTTGGTCGCCAGTGCGAGGTAGCCCGTGGTGTACCTGGTGAGGACGCTCGATTGCCTGCCCATGCCCAGTCGCTCAAGGCCGACCAAGAGCGTGGCTAACGGCAGGAATAGAAATCCGATCAGCCAACGCATCGGCGTGATCCGAATCTCGCTGATGGCTTGTTTAATCATATCGCACAGTACGGTGAAGAGCAGCCCAACACGCTCGAGGTGGAGCAACTCCAGGCCCGTGTCCTTTATCATGCGCTGAACCTGGTATTCCGTGAAGCGCAAGAAGTCATCAGGCGCAGAGTGAATACGGTACAGAAAGGGTACACTCAGTAGCAACACACCTCCAGGGTGCAACACACGTGACAACTCCCGCATCACCTGCGGTGGATCACTCACGTGTTCCAGTGTCTCCAGGCACACGACCGTATCAATGCCTTCTTCCGCAAGAGGCATGTGGGCGGCATCTGCTACAATATCAGGGGCGTGGGCTAGAAGGATATTCAGGTAGATCCAGCGGTGTACACTGGATCCTGCCAGGGTATCAAAGCCCACAGGGTTGTCCCTTATCCCCCCTACGTCCAAGACTGTGCCTCGCACCTGGTTCTGCCATTTGTTCAGCCAAGCGTGGAGGAGAGCGCGGCGGTATGTGACGGACAGCCGCAGGTAATCCGCTGCGAGAGGCCACCGGATGCGGCTCATCCACGTTCCCCCAATTCTGACACGATATACTCCATCATTTTCCGCGGATGGAGCATATTCAGGAACACTTGAGCGTCAGCGCGTGTGAACAGCCCCATCAGCCTCAGTGCAGCGAGATAAGCCCCAAAGCCCAAGGCTGTCAACAACGGGATCTGTGCCCACATAGACATCGGCGCAGTCCTCCTACCCACCTGCATTACCAGATACATTATCGCACCGGCCAACAGATGCAGTAACGCCTTCCAATAGAAACCGATGCTTGTGCTCCAGCGTACGGTTCCTACTTGGATGATACCACTCACCAGCGTCATCGCTGCCAGAGCGATTGCAGAGCCGGTTCCTCTCAAACCGGGGAGGGAGAGACCCCAGGCCTGGTCGGGCACGAGCACCGCATTTGTGAACAACAAGGTCAAAAGTCCTAGTGTATTGCTGATAACTAGGTACTTTTGTTTCTCAATAGCATAGAGGATCAGGGCATAGGGAGAGAAGATTGCTGATAGTATGCTCTTAGTCACCAAGGCCATCAAAACAGGTGCGGCTGGCGCGAACTCGGGTCCGAAGGCAGTGATCACAACCTGGTGGCTGAAAATGATCAAGACCACGCCAAGTGGCACCAAGACCGTCAGCACATACCGCTCGATCACAAACAGACGCCGGCGTATCTCTCCCAGGTTGCCCCTTGCTGCATCGCTGGAAGCTTGAGGCAGGAACAATATCGCCACCGTCGAGGCTAGACGGTCCAGCAGCACGCCAAACCCCAGCACCGAAGTGTAATAGCCTACCTCCGTGCTTGTCCAGAAGGCCTTGAGTATCACTGGGCTCACATTGCCCATGACCATGCCAACGGCTGTGTTCAGAGTGATGGGTAGGGTATAATGGACGTAGCTCCCCAGGTGTTCACGTTGGGGACGTGCGATGCGATAGCCGTTGAGAAGGAGCAAGGCACAGATCAGCAGAGCAAGTGGCTCGATCAAGTAGGCGCTGCTGAGTGCGACTATCCCGAGACCGAATATGGCCACTATCGTCTTGGCAACGAAAGATAGCAAGCTGCTCACCAAGCCAGCAGCGCTCTGTTTTGCGCTTTCCAGGCGAGCCTCAAATGTGAAAAGAAACACGCTGGATAGGCTGTGCAGAACATAGAAGGCAGCGATGGTGCAGTAGATGTAGCGTTCGTCTTGGCCCTGGAAGAGCGGTTGGCCCAGGTAACCCTTGACGGATGGCAGCAATGTGACGGCAATAAGAAACACCACGACGAGCACAGTCTTCAGGACCAGGAACGTACCTATCAGAACCGCAGGATCTTCCCTGGTCTCAGACACGCGTTTTAGGTGCGCGAAAGCAAAGCCCATGTCCAGCAGAACAGCGACCATGCCGAGCAATCCCAGCAGATAGCCAATTGTGCCCAGGGCTTCTGCGCCCATCCACCTGGCGATTACCATGGTCGATACGAAGCCCAAGAAGGATCTGATCATGTTGACAGTGAACAGGAGGGAAGACTTGCGCGCTAGCATCACTCGACCTTTGGGCTCATGCAACACAGAGAACTCATCTCTTGCTCGCCTTCGTCATCTGCCAGGAAACCTGAGCTTGCAGTCCTTCTTCCAGGCTGGTACGCGGTGCGAATCCCAGATCCCTTCGCGCTGCGCTGGTGTCGGCCCAGGTGTGGCGGACATCACCGTGCTGCGGCGGTGTGTAGTTGAGCACAGTGCGCCGCTCCATTATCCGCTCCAAAAGCGTGATAATCTGGTTCACGCTGGCTCGGGAGCCGCCACCAATGTTCCACACGTGCCAGTCTTGTAACGCCTTGGCCTGCAGTACGAGCATATTCGCTTCTACTGCGTCCGCGACGAAAGTAAAGTCCCTGGTTTGCTCCCCGTCACCATAGATAGTTATGGGCTGTTCCTGGTGGATGGTGGTGATGAAGCGATAGAAGGCCATGTCCGGCCGCTGGCGTGGGCCGTAGACGGTGAAGTAGCGCAAGGCCACTGTTGGTACCCCGAAATTTGTGCGATACAGATAACACAGGTGCTCTGCCGCCAGCTTGGTCACGCCGTACGGGGAGATGGGGCGTGCTGGACTGCTCTCCTTGACCGGCAGATCCAGCGCGTCACCGTAGATGGATGAAGAGGAAGCATAGACGAACCTGCGTACTGCACTGCCCTTACAAGCCTCCAGCAAACGCTGAGTGGCCAGCACATTGTCTTTCAGGTAAATGTGAAAGTCCTCGCCCCAACTGGTGCGCACGCCAGGTTGCCCCGCCTGGTGAAAAACGCAGCTCACACCGTCCAGATACGGCTGCAGTTCCGCCGAACACAGATTGATTTCTGCAAAGTGGAAACGCGGCTGCCCTCGTAACTCCTGCAGGTTCCCTTCCTTGACTTCACGCGCATAGTGGTCGCTGAAATAGTCTACACCTACAACCTCGTAATTCTCTTGTAAGAGTTTCTCGGCCAGATGCGAAGCAATAAACCCGGCCACGCCAGTTACCAAACAGCGTTCAGACATATCCGCTCCTATCTTGTCAGATTCTTCTCAAGGTGATGATGCCATGCGTGTTGCGGATGCCGAAATGGTCAGCAAGAGCGTGCGTGAGCCACTCCAGGCGCAATTTCCCAAAGCCGCGAATGCCACCAGACAGCTCCCTGGCTGCGACGAGATCGTACTGGCCCATTTCCTTCACCAGCACCCGGTGGACCCATTTGTTGGAGTACGGTCGTACATGATCCGGTTTGTCCCAGAAGATCTGGGCATTCTTTGTCGTGGTAATCACCAAGACGCCTTCAGACTCCAGCACCCGCGTCACTTCATGAAGTATCCGAAAAGCCTGTTCTAGGTAAAAGTGCTCCAGCACGTCCTTCATCAGCACCCCATCGAAGGACGCATCTGCGAAGGGTAGGGCCTCAGCAGTGCCGAGGATCAGGTTGCTCACCCCCCGCTTGTGGGACTGGCCTAACCTGGCGACATCCACGTCTATGCCGATGAAACGCTCTGGATAACGCTCTTCGAAGAACGCATCTCCACATCCCAGGTCGAGGATGCGCTTGCAGGAGCCTGTCTCGAACGTCTTGAACGCATACCGGGTAGTGTAAAGCGACGCTGTGACCTCCGCTTTCGGCAGTGCACGTATGAACCCGGTGTCAGGCATGATGCGCTAGGCCTCCAGTGTGCATTTTACTCTGAAACCAATGAGACAAAGGTCTGCACCACATTATCTTGCGAGTATCTGTGCACGTGAGCGCGGCCCTCGAATGCTAGTTCGTCCCGCAGGGCGTCATCTGCCAGTAGGCGACCCAGCGCGGCGGCCATGGCTCGCCAGTCGCCTGCAGGCATCATGAAGCGGGCTTGTGTTGGTGTCAGGATGTCCTTCACCCCTCCTACATCTGTAGCGCTGAATGGGCATCTGCCAGCCATAGCTTCCAGCAGCGTGCGCGGGAATCCCTCTTCTGTGGAGGGCATCATGTACACATCCGCTGCGGCAAAGTACTTGATGGCTTCGCGGTTCGGCACCCAACCTGCCAGCCGGAACTGCTCTGCCAACTTTGCCTTTCGGATCTCATCCTCCAGATTCTTCCTGTACGGTCCATCGCCAGCCACCACAAAGAGCAATTCCGAAGTTGGGCCTTCGTACGCGGCCAGCACTTCTCTGGCAATGGGCACGATGTAGTGCGCGCCCTTACGCTCCGCCAAGCGGTGCAGGAAAAGCACAACTTTCTTGTCCGCAGGCCAGCCGAGCTGCAGCCTCAAGACTGGTTTATCGGGCAATGCAGTGAATCGCTCCAAGTCCACCCAATTGGGCATCAGGCGAATGCTTCTGAGCTCGAGCCCATAGGTTTCACTGTAATAGTGGGCCATGGTTAGCGTGCCGGTGACCAAGTGGTGTACCATGTGCAAATTCAGACCTAGTAGCACCTCGTTGCGCAGTTTGATTCGTAGATCCAGCAGACTGCGCACGCGTTCCGGCACAAACTTGGTCGGGTGTCCACAGTTCCAATAGTAACAGATGCCGCCAAGGATACGTGTGACCAGCGCAGACAGGATGCCTGCTGATATGGAGTAGTGTGTGTAGAATCGCTTGTAGCCGTGCAGACGCGCCCAGAGCATGACCGCCAACTCTTCGAGCTTGCTCAACACGGGCGCTCTTGTCCGCTGCCGGTACACCTTCAGGTTGTGAAAACCGGGTTGTCCGCGGGCGCGTTCGATAACAAGCCACACATCCAGGTGCTTGGCTACGGCTTCCAGAAAGCCATAGATGTGAAACATGTGCTCTGGAGAATCCGCGTCGTATGTGGGCAGAACGTACACGAGCTTGGTCCTTTTCACTGCCCTGCCACCTTGAGCCACATCTCCACCTGAGCCGCGCACAAGGCTTGTGGGTCATGAGTGCGCTTGATGAACTGGCGCGCTGCGTAGCCTACCTCGCGTGCCACCTCGGGATTGGTCAGCAGGTACTGAATCTTGCTGGCCAGGGCTGGCACATCGTTGATTGGCACGATGAAGCCCGTTTGTCCCTCCTGGATCAGGTCCCTGGCTCCTTCAGTGTCGGTTGTCACCACCGGTCGCCCGAAAGACATGGCTTCGACAATAACCCGCCCGTATGGCTCGTATAGCGAGGGTACGACCACAAGATCGGCATCAGAGTAGCACCTGGGCAGTTGCTCGTAGGGCACCCAACCCACAAAGCGAATGCTGTCTTGCAGCTTCAGCGCAGATGCGAGTCCCTGCAACTGCTGTCTCTCTGGCCCATCGCCAACAATCACCAGTGCGGTGGTTCGCTCTTGTTCTTGGATCTGTTGGAAAGCACGCAGCAGGGTGAGCACTCCTTTCTGGGCTACCAACCGGCCAACAAAGAGTATCCTCCTGTCCGAAGTGTGCTTCTCTGAGCAAGACAGTGTTTGCGAAGCCAACTGCGTTCCCACTGGAACAACAAAGACCTTGTCCTGTGGCACCTGCAGCACTTGTTGCAGCCAGCGAGCAGCGGTGCGCGACACCACGCGGGCACCATCGGCATGCCGCAGCACGCTCTTACCCACGATAGCTCGCAGACGGTTGACATAGCTCTCTGCCAGCCAGTACGGGTTGTCCAGATAGGTCGTATGCAGCTGGACCAGCAGCTTCGCCTTACACTGCGATTTCAATAGCCATGCGGCCAGCCCATCGGAGAAAGGGGATTGGCTGGTGATTAGGTCGATCCCGTGTCGAGAGCATACCTCGCGGCCGTAGCGGTAGGCAGTAGATAGGAAGCCTGTAGCTGAAGATGGTGCGGGGCAAAGCTCCAGGTTCTCAGCAATTGCCACTGGTTTCGCTGTCGTACCCGGTGCAGAACGCACGACAATCCAAATGCGGCTGCCAGGTGCCCTGTGACACAACTCCTCGGCATAGGCAACCTGGCGACGCTGTGACTCGTTCTGAGTCGCATTCCCCCCGGCCAACAGTGCATGATCGAAACTCAGCGCTAGTACGTTCATGACTCGTGCGCCTTCGTCGCGCTAGAGAGCAAGGCCTCGGTTTGTTCTACCATCGTCTGTGAACTGAACCTAGCAAGCGTTTCCTTGCCCTTCCGCACCATGCTCGTCCTCTCAGCAGGATGGGCAAAGACGCGCGACAGCGCGTCCTTGAGTGCTGGCGGATCACGAGGTGGAATGAGCAAACCGTTGCTCTCGTGCTCGACGACCTCGCCGCTGCCTCCCACGTCGGTGGCAATCACCGGCAGTCCAGCCGCCATTGCCTCCAGCAACACGTGTGGCAGCCCTTCATAGGTTGAATTGAGCACAAAGACATCGCATGCCCTCAGGTAAGCAGACACCTGCTCCTTGGGCACTGTGCCCGCGAACCAAACCCGCTCATCCACGCCAAGCGTTCGCGCCTGCGCGAGCAGATCATCGCGAAGCGGTCCATCGCCGACAACCACTAGGCCTGTATCAGGCAATTCGGGCAGTACCTCAATCAAACCATCAACACCTTTCCAGCCGGTCAGGCGACACACGGTGATGATTCTGTGCCTGCTCGGCAGGCCTACTGACACCGGTGGCACGCCCGATGCCGTTGGCTCGAATGAATTGTAAACCAAACGGATCTGCTCGGCAGGGAGCCCCCAGTGCCTGACCAGTATGTTCTTGAGGTACCGGCTGGGCACGATGATACGATGCATGCGCTGGTATGTGAAGTTGCGGCGCCAACGCATCAACTCCACCTTTGGAGTGTAGCTCTTTGTCTGGTAAGTCTCAAAGTCATCCGCGATCCAGCCTTTGTCCCGTGACCGCTCCCAGGCCAGATCACCCACTACCTTGGCCAAAATAGGCTTGCGAAGAACGTAATTGGCCAGCACCGTCTCGGTGACCAATCCGTTGGCGTAGATGACGTCCACGCCACGACCGTAAGTGAGGATTGAGGACACCGTCCGTGGAATGCGTCGCCAACGGGGCGGATCAGACGACACACGCACAAGGCGAAAGCGATAGCGGTTGTCCCCCGGATGCAACTTGCTTATACTGTAAGTCACAACTGTCACTTGATGCCCACGTTGCACCAGTTCGTCTGCGATTCTGGGCACATATGTGGCTGGCCCGCCTACATCTGGCGGGAAGATGTCAGACGTGATCAGAATGCGCATCTATACTCCGCTGGTGAGTTGCTCGAATAGCGTCTCGTACTGTGACACGACGCGCTCCAGAGCGAAAGCCGTAGCGCGAGCGGGACCATTGGCAGACAGCCTGTGCCATAGTTTTGCGTCTTGTAGCACCCTGAGCATGGCCTCTGCTAGGCCCTCCTCGTCCGCAGGCGGCACCAGGATTCCTGTCACACCATCTGCGATAATCTCTTCGGGTCCAACTGGGCAAGCTGTTGAGATCACTGGCGTACCCAGGGCCAGTGCCTCTACCAGTACGTTGCCAAACCCTTCATACACTGAAGAGAGGACGAATACACTCGCATTGCGCATAAAGTTGTAGGGATTGTCCTGAAAACCGGGCAGCACTACATCGTCGCCCAGGTCTAGCCCTGCGATCAACTGCTCCAAATCCGAACGTTGCGGCCCTTCACCCAATATGACGAGCTTGCATGGCAACGCGTTGCGGACCATGGCAAAGGCGCGAATCAGATAGATGAAGCCCTTCTGTGGATGCAGTCGACCCGCTGCCACCACCACTGGCAACCCCAACTGAAACCAAGGATGCCCCAGTTTTGCTGCGCCCAGGGTCCTGATGCGGGCTGCATCGACCGGGTTAGGAATGACCCGTATCTTATGCTCGGCGAGGCCGTAGAGCGATGTTAGTTCACTGGCTATGCCTTTGGAAATGGCGGTCACCACATCGGCATGTGGGTATAGGTATTTCAAGAACGCTCTCTTGACTTGAGCGCCGCCGAAAAGAGCGAATTCGGCGCTGGGCAAATTCTGTTCGTTGGCAATGACGCGAGCCTGGCTTCTGGCCACACGATGGGCGAGCAATGTGACCATGTTGGCATAGCGCAGTATGCTGAGGACGAGGGTTGGTCTGTGGCGGCGCAGCAACCCTGCCAATCGCCACACCAGGCGCAGATCGTACTGTTTCCCACCTCGCAGGTTATAGACCTGGACGTCGTCGGGGAGCTGCTGCAGGAAGTCGCCGCTTTGGCTGAAGAGAGCGAGTGCGATTTTGAATCGCTTCCGGTTGATGCCACGCAGCAGGTCAACGCTGGCCCTCTCTGCGCCTCCACCACCTAAGGAGGGCAATACAAACAGCAAATGAAGTCGTTCTACTGCTTCGTGCGTCAATGGTTGAACCTCTTTGGTCGGACACTTGCGCCCCGTTCGGGCGGTAGCCCCTGTCCCGTCAAGCCATCGCCTCCGGCCTTGTCTTCGCCAAGACCTTCGGCGACGAGACCTTCGGCGGCTGACGCAGTACTCTGTAGCATGGACGCTCGGTTTCCGAATGGCAGTGATTCATTGCTCGGGCATGTTCCACGATTTGAGTTTGCCCTCGCCTGGCTCATAGCATCAGCAGGATCGTGGGCACGGCCTTCTAGTTCGCGTGGCCGGATTCATGCAGGGGGGCACTTTGTGCACTCAGAGTCAAGGTGCTGGCGACACTCTGCACAGTGTCCTCGAACCACTGGGGTGTTCGTTTCGCCAGCGTGCTCACGGTGAAGTGGAGGTTCATCTCGCCATTTTGGGTCTGTGTTACCAACCACATACGTTGCGGAGGGCGCCAGGCGGTGAGAGCGACTCCCGCGAGCGCCAAGGCCGCGCCGAGGCCGATGAGCGCCAGGCCATAGTCTTGACCAAACTTGAGGACTGCATAACGTTGCGGCTCGAAGGTATAACAATCGCCATCTATCTCAATCGAGTTGCTAACCCTTAAGTGGTGTTGATAGAGAAGCGACGTATCATTGGGGCGAAACGCTTCGACCAGGAAGTTGGGGCTAATCTCTCCTGGTTCCGGAGCGGTATAGAGCAGGCGCAGAGTCAGGTCACGGCTGGGCACGAGGACATATCGTTCGTTTCCTCTCTGCTCGAATTGGCGACCCAGTTGGCTGCCCGGTGTGAGGCCCAGTGTGACGATGTAGCGCGGGCTCTCATCTTCGCGAAAGCGCAATACCACTTCTCTGAACTCCGTAGCCCCCCTTTCCGGCGTCTGCAATGCGAGGTTTCGTCCACTGCCGTCTTGCGCTTTTACCAGCAGTGCCGGCTCGGTGGACGTCCGCCAGAAGAGCAGACCAGCGTAGAAAGATGGTGTGCGATCGCGCAGTGTTGTCCGTCCAACTTCGCGATCCGTCCGGAAGAAAGTCAGTTCTGTGTGGCCGTTCTGGCTTTGGGCGCTGCTAAGGTTTTCTTTTCCATCCAGAACCTGGGCGCGGATGGCCAATGCAGTCCCGTGCCCAAGAGGGCGCACCTGACTGGGACGCAGCACAAAGTTCTCTTCCCACCATGCCGAGCGCTCACTGAGCGCCAGGCCGCCAATCATTAGCAGTACGCCTAAATACACCAAGAGGCGAAAAAGCGCAAAGCGATCGGCGTAGACCACTCCCTCGTTGCTTCCCTCCACGAGTCGATAATGATATCCGCGCAGAACTTGCTTCACGCGATCGACAAGCCGCTCAGGGAGTTCCGAAGGTGAAAGCACCCCAGTCAGGGTTCGGGTTCCAAGTGTCTTGGCCAACAGATGGCGCGGGCGCGTGAGATCTACTGCGCCGAGAATGAGGTTGAAGGCGAACAGCCCTAGCACTCCTCTGAGCCATAGCGAACGGCAAATGTCAACCAGTTTCAGGCGAAGCAGCCAGTCAGCAATGCCGTGGTAGCGTTCGCGCAGCGAACGCAGCCACAGGCTGTTCGCCCTTGGGTCGGTAAGAGCTTCAGCAGGTCTTTGAGGCAACAAGATTCCGAGGCAGATCAGCACGGCGATGCATGCTAGCAGAAGCATAGTCATGTAGGGCGAGGCGAATATGCGCCACAGGCTGTCTAGCACGTCCTCAGAGTTCCATAGATTGGCAAAACGATCTCTGATGTTCATAATCACACTTGGCTTGAACCAGCATCAGGAGCTCAGCAAGCAGCCTATCATACGCGCGGGTGGTTCATTTGTCAATCATTCGATTGCCAGGCTGGCCAACAAGAGGCGGGGTCCTACTTGTTGGCCACTGGCCAGGCCTTGAACACGTAAGTATGCGCGGTAGCGTCCCGATGGCAAATCTGTTGGCAACGGCAGATTGTGCTGATCACGTACAATTTCGCCAGGGCTCCATTGAGTGGCAGGATATTGCCCTTCTGCTGGCTGTCCACGTCGTTCCAGCCACGTTGCGCCTTTTTCATCCTGGAATCGCAGCGCCAGCACAATGTCTTCACCAGGTTGGCGAACTGCTTGCCAGAACAGGGTTAGGTGCAGGATGTCACCTGGATGAATTGGTGCGTCAGGCTGATGCTCATGGCCCAGCTTTGCCAGATCATATCCCAACAGAACGATGTCCTCGAACTGGGCATTCAGTTGCTTTTTCATGTTCAGCACGGACAATGGGGGCGGAGCCGTCGCCCGCAGGACGCGCACTGGCTGCAGGAGGATATGGTCCCCAACAGGCTGGTCGCCTTTGAGCACTGGCAATCTCAGGCCGTCGCCGAGGCCATACATGCCAATCTCAATCATGTAATCTCCGGGCGGCACTGCCGGGAGAATCGGCAGCCCGTAGTTGTCAACGATCTGTTCCCCTTGCTTCCATATCGTCGTGATTTTGGCCCCGCCTCCGGGTTCAGCATCGCGTTGGCCTGCCAGATGGCCGTATGCGTCTATCACATGAGTGAATACCTTGTAACGCTCATCAATAGGAGCGAGTGCTTCCCAGAACAGGGTCAATTGCAGGATATCGCCTGGCATCACCTCTGCCGTGAGCAGGTTGTACCCCAACAGGCGTACCTCATTCCCCAGGTTGACGTGCATTGGATGCTGTATGACCTCTGCCTTGGTCTGAACGGGCACGGCATAGACAACGAGCCGCACATTGCCATACCACGAATCCATAGCTTTGTAGGTGTGCTGATCCAGCCAGCCCTCGATGAACCGGTCCGGGTCGCTCTCATCGGTAGCCCAAAATATGGCGAATATCCGTCCTCGTCCCTCTATCATCCGCTGCAAGTCCGCTTCTGTCTGTGCTTCGTCCAGGGGGCGCTGGCGGGGCAGAGGGTAAAGCGACAGCTTGCCCCGGTAGTAGAGGGTGAACGTTTCGATCTGTCCTGGTGCGTTGATCAGTATGGCGTCGCTTTCTCGCTCGGCTGCTGCAATGTACTGTGCAATACCACGGTAGTTGTCGCGTGCGTAGCGTGGGTCGAAGTAGTAGGCCCGCAGCGAGTTCAGGGAAGAGATGGCGACGAAAACCACCGCTGCCAATAAGAAGACGGCGTGCAGCCAAGGCCGGATATGGTGCGCGTGTCCACCTGCAATGGACATGGCACCTTGGGCCAGGAACAGGTAGAACGGCGGGGTGCACAGCAGCAGGAACTTGGGGCTGTACATTGGCCGCTGCAGTGAGAGTACATACATGACACCGATGGGGATAAGCAAGTAGAGCAACGAGCTGATGTAAGCCGTGAAAGCCGACTTTCGCTTGCCGGTTGCCCTTCCTCGCAGGTCACGAAGTGGAGATGCAACACCCAGCAGGAGCAGCGCGGCGAAACCGATCAGAACGAGGTTGGGCTGCGGCTCGACGGACAGGCCCAGGCTAAAGACGCGTAGCAGGTTAATCAGAAGGGTTGTGAGTTGGATTGGTTCGCTGACAGCGGGCCAGGCGCGTAACTGGCCGGCCGTCAGGAGCAGCCACGGCAGATATGCTGCCACGATAACTGCCTGCAATGCTATCCAGCGCAGTGCCACCCGCAGCCGGCCACCGGTTACCGGTAACCGATTGTCTGTCAGCCACCAGCACAGGAAAGCGAGATTCTGCGCAACGACGATCGAGGCAGCAAAGTAATGGGTGTACAAAAGCAAGGCGGTGACAATGGCGTAGGCAGCAAGGGGTGAATAGCAGCGGACGAAAGACATCTGCCCATTCGTATCGATCCCCTTCTCCCAGCGAGCAAGAAGGCGCATGAAGGCATACATTGACAGCGCCGCCAGCAATGCACTGAGAATGTACATCCGTGTTTCTTGGGAGTAGTAGATCTGAAAGGGCGACAGGGCGGCAAAGAAAGCAGCGAGGAGGCCTACCTTGGTCTCCGCCCCGTCGGAACGGAGCGCTCCAGCCACTGCGTAGCTGAATACAAAGGTCAGCAGAACGAGCAGTGTCCCGAACAGGGCTGACAGAGAGCGCACTGCCAGTTCACTGTTGCCGAAAAGTGCGATCCAGAAATGGAGGAGGTAGTAATACAGAGGCGGGTGTATGTCGTTGGCAGCGCCTTCGGTGATGGCTGTCAGGTCTCGTGCAGCCAAAGCAACACTGGTGCCCTCATCGTTCCACAGACTTTGCGCCTGAATGCGGTACAGGCGAAGGCCCAGCGCCAGCAGCAATACCAGGATTAACAGGCCATGGAGTTCAGACTGGCGGTTCCTGTGCCTCAATCGCATTGCTCATCGTTCCACGCCATATCGGGGCGGAAATCACGCCACAGTGCGGTGGAGCAGGTCTGTCCGAATTGCGCAGCCTCGTAAGCACAGCCCACTTTCAGGTTGGCCTGCGAGGAGTAGTTCAGCGCCTTCTTTGCCAGGGTTAGAGCCGTTCTGGGTTTATTGGCCAGCTTCCTTGCCATCGCCTTGGCTAGGTCCCACAGCTCGGATGCAGGCACTATCCATTCCACAAGTCCCAGATGCCAAGCGTCTTTTGCACTAATGCGCTCACCGGTAAGGATCAGGCGTTTGGCATGTCCGGTCCCACAGAGGCGTATCAAACGTTGGCCTCCCCCAAGGCCGGGAGTGATCCCCAGTCCTATCTGTGGGGAAGAGAATATAGCCGTATCCGCGGCAATACGAATATCGGCGGCCTTGGCCAGTTCGGCGCCAGCACCCAGACAATAGCCGTTGATGACAGCCAGCACAGGCTTCGGGAAGCTCTCCACTGTCTTGAACGCTGCTTGTGCCAATTCGGCAAAGTGGAGCCCATCGGTAGAACCGCCGAGGGCATGCAATTCCCGGATGTTGCCGCCAGAAGCGAAAACGCCCTCGACTGCGCTGCCGATGATCACAGCCCCAACCTCCTCATCTTGCCTCAGCTTTAGAAGCGCAGCCCTCAACTGCGAGAGGATTTCCGCGCTGAGGGCATTCCGCAGGCGCGGGTTGTGGATGAGCAGCAGGACGAGATTGCCGTCTCGCTCAGTGATTACACTGACGTCAGTCAAGGGGTCACTTGCCTTTGAACTGGGCAGGACGCTTCTCCAAGAATGCAGTAGTTCCTTCGATCCGATCTTCGGTCCCGCAAATCAACCCGAACTGGCAGGCTTCGTACGCACAAGCCGTAACCAGATCGGTCTCTGAACCTACGTTGATGCTTCTCTTGGCCCAAGCGACTGCGAGCGGCGCCTTGCTGGCAATCTTGCATGCCAGCTCTGTGGCTGCATTCATGAGTTCGGCTGTTGGAACGACAAAGTCCACCAGACCGATGCGCAGTGCTTCCTGTGCAGAGATCATATCTCCGGTGAGGATTAACCACTTGGCGCGTCCTTTGCCTACCAATCTGGGCAGCCTTTGCGTGCCGCCGTAGCCCGGAATGATGCCCAGATTGATCTCAGGCTGCCCCAGTTTTGCGTGATCTGCTGCTATGCGTATGTCGCAAGCCATAGCTAGTTCGCAGCCACCACCCAGTGCGTAGCCATTGATGGCGGCAATGACGGGCTTGCTCAAGTTCTCGATCTTGAAGAAGATGTTCTGGCCTCGGGTGGCGAAATCTGCCCCTTCGGCGGCGCTGGCAATCGCACGTAATTCGTTGATGTCGGCTCCAGCTACGAAAGCTTTCTCTCCGGCTCCCGTAAGGATAATGCAGCGCACGCTGTTGTCTTGATCCAGTTCGGCGATGACTGCAGACAGCTCTGTCATGGTAGCATGGTCAAGTGCATTGAGCACCTTCGGATGATTGAAGGTGACAATGGCGATATTCCCCTCACGAGTTACCAGGATGTTCTCGTATTCCATGTGCCTCTCTCCCTACTCATAGTTGTAGAACTTTATGTATCTGCAACTGCTATTCGCTTTCTCGCGGGTCGTGTTGGATGGCCTTGGGCATTTCGCCGCGCAAGTCCTGTATCGTTCTCTGCAGTAGTGCCTCAACATCCTGCGTAACCGTGACAATCGATGGGAATGCCAGGGCTACGAAGTAGTATTCTTGTTCCTTCTTATTCAGAATAGAACAAAGTACCAGACCATCCAATGCCTGCTCTATCACTGACGGCAGGACCTCCACACCGTGCGCTCTCAACTCGACCTCGATCTGAGCCGAGGTAATGCTGGGCTTGTCCAGCATGAGCAGTGTGATCAGACGCTCCAATGTGGTGGCGTTGCCCCACATGACTTGGACGAAGTACTCACTGAACTGGCTTGAACTGGCAATAGCGTCCAGATCGGCTAAGGTGATGAAGCGATCTCCTCGTGCGTTGAGCTTTTCGATCAATTGCTGACAAATGTACTGCACCAGATTGGGGTGGCAGGCTGACAAGTCTACGATCTTTTGCATCAGCTGGCCAGCATCCTCAAAGCCGATGCCCATTTCCTGTATGGGTTCTAGGACGATCCGGCCTGTGTCCCGCGGATTCAGGTAGCCTAGTCGAATGATATGGCAGAAATTGAAGAGTGCAGACTCAGAATCGTGAAGATGTGCAGCGAGGATCCGTCCGCCGCAGAAAATGAAGCGGCAGCAGCCTTCCTGAGCAACCGCACGGAATGCCTTAAGGAGGTGTTCCTGATTCATAGCATCGTGCTGGAAAAGCGCATCCACCTCATCTAGCAGGATCACGATGAGTTGGTCTTCTCGTTCCTGTCTCAAGTGATCAACAAGTTGTCCAAATCTCTCTGGGCGGTGTTCGGACCATTCAAGTTTCCACATCGTCTGCGTAGCTTCGCAAAAGTCGTCATAGTTTTGCACCGCCTGGCAGTCCAGATACAGCGCATAGTAATCTGGTGAGCCTGTGAACAAGCGGTAGAGTTTGGTCAGAATGGAGGTCTTGCCGATCTTCCGTCCGCCCACAATCGCAAAGTTCTTGTCCTTGATGGTGCGAGTGATCGTTTTTAATTCGTAGTCTCGACCGAAGAACATGTCCTCCGGCACAGGTCCTGATGTGACGTAGGGTGACACAACTGTCAAGTCTACCTGTTCCAACAGCAACTGTATGAATCTTCTCTCCGCATCCTTCGCCACAAAGATGCGATACAAATCGTCAAAACCCATGAGGATAAAGTCATGAGCTATGCCGCGTTTCAGCCTTTTGAAGCGTGTCTTCAGGGGCCTGCGCTGCCGCTCAGTTGATGCTTTGTCGTCTGGTATGACGAGCAAGGCAAGGTAGCTGGGCACGTTGATAATGCCCATCAGATCGTAAAGGTCACTCATATCTTGCTCTGCAAAGCCGGGATTTTGCAGGAAGACAATCGGGAACATCGGGGGCATTCTCAAGCGCAGGGCAGGGGCTTTGATCACGTAGCTGTGAAGATTCTTGTAGGATCGACTGTCCAGGAGGCTGAAGCCAAGCAACTGGCATAGTTGCTCGGCAATGTGTGAAACGACAGGCTCGAATGCAGCCGCATTTGTCAGTCTTTGCTGCGCGGCATTCCAATTGCGTATGAAATCCCAGACCTGCAAAGAGTTGGCTGGCTGCAGCACAGGTGGATTGGCTCGAAGGACAAGGTTTTCATCTCCGAGCTCCTGTATGTATTGCCGCAAGGTGCGGAGTCTGAGTTTTCTCGGCACATTGGGCAATGCATCTAGCCCAACTTGGTTCCGGTTTTGCAGGATATTCCGGATCTGCTCTTTCCACAGAGGCCAATTGCGCTCCAGGATCTGGTCTTGAACCTGTTCAGAAGATTGGAGTATCCATTGTCCGACGAGTATAGTTACTGCCAGAAGGGGCACACCGAGGCTCACGGCCACAATCAAAGGCCAGAGGATTGAGCTGGTGCCTCTGTCGATGCTTGTGTAAACTCCACTGTTCTGGATACTGGCGTACAGGCGCGAACTGTCATCAACCAGCAGGGCCAATACATTGGCACGAGTCGGAAAGCCATCGTTGATGGCGCGCCAGTTCAGTCCTTCATCCGTACTACGGAATATGCCACCATCGGTACCAGCGTACAGGATGCTCTGCTTTCCTCGAGGTGACTGGAGGGCCAGGGCCTGAATCTTGATGTTGGTAGGCAGAGAACCTTTGCCCAGCGCTGTCCAACTGTTGCCGCCATCCGTTGAGCAGAAGATCTCGCCTATGCCCGTGACAGTAGTTGCATAGATGACACTCGGGGAACGCTGATCCACGACGATACTGCGCACCTCATCCTGCGGTAACCCGTGCTGTGCTGGTTGCCAGAGCGAGTCAGCGTGCGCAGAGCCGCCAGCAAGGTCCAGGCGGTAGATGCCTGTGTTTGTCCCAGCATACAGGGTGCCTTCTGCGGTGGGAGCAAGAGCCAGAACCTGAACATGTAGGTCATCGAGGCCGTTGCTGACCGCCGTCCATTCAATGCCGCCATCGGTGCTGACAAAGATACCTGCTCCATTGGTTCCGGCATAGAGCGCCCCGGGTGTTCGCTTGTCCTGGGTCTCTGTTGTGTGCTGCACCAGCAGTGCGTTGATGGGCGCGTCACGGGCCAGACCTCCATTCACCAAGTGCCAGCTCTGGCCGCCATTATTGCTGCGATAGACTTCGCTATACCATGTGCCCGCGTAGACAATGTCGGCGGATAGTGGGTCTACTGCCAAAGCCAGGATATTCGGACGGACAAGCCCCCAATTGACGGGCAACCAATTCTCTCCGGAGTCTGTCGTTCTGTAAACATTCAGCCCTGTCGATGCGTATGCTTGTCCTGGGCTCTGTGGGGCTGTGGCCAGCAACAGGACATTTGTGCCGATCAGCCCCTCGTTTCTAGGCTGCCAGCCTTGGCTTGCTGTGCTGCTGTAGTAGATGCCTCGCCCAGTGCCGGCGTAGATCACCCTGGAATTGACCGGGTTGATGGCCAGCGTAAACACCAGTTCATTGAGGTCGCGAGTGATGGGTTTCCAATTGTCGCCATTGTCGGTGCTTTGCCATACACCCTGGGTGCCAACTGCTGCATAGAGGGTGCTCGTATTGTTGGGATCGATTGCCAGCGCGTTAACGGTGTTGTCGCCGATTTCCTCGGTGACCGGCTGCCAGGTCGCGGCAGCATCCGTGCTACGATAAACGCCGCTGTCTGTGGCGGCGTAGAGGACACTGGAAAGCTGGGGATCAATTGCCAGTGCCTGAACGCGCTCCTCCTCTGGTATGCCGTCGTTGGCACTTTGCCATTGCTGCCCGCCGTTGGTGCTCTTGAATACGCCACTCTCGGTGCCCGCGTACACGACAGTTGGTGTGACGCGATCCACGGCCAGTGACCAGATGGTCTTGGCGGACAGCCCTGCGCTGCTCCTGTTCCATGTGCTGCACCCGTCTGTGCTCTTGAACACCTGGTTGTCTGTGCCAGCATAGATGTTTGAGGTATTCACGGGATCTACAGCAAGCGAGAAGACCATCCTGCGTGTCAGACCTACGTTGGCCTGTGACCAAGTTGTACCACTGTCGGTACTGCGGTATACGCCGGCATAGGTGCCCGCGTACAGGATGTATGTATCGACGGGGTCAATAGCCAGGGCCGTGACCTGTTGTCCTTCCCACTTACTCTGCCACGTTTCTCCGCCATCTCGACTGGCACAGATGCCACTGCCAGTGCCGGCATAGACAATACTGGGATTTTTGGGATCTATCTGGAGGATGTTTACTCTGCCGCCGCTTGGTCCTCCAGTCTGTTTCCAGTTGATTGCACTCTGAGTCTGCGTCCGTGGCACGAGCTGCGAGGCTGCCAGAATAGCTGTGGCAGCGATGGCAATCAGGAGCAGTATGGCTATGATTCTGCCAAGGCCGATAGACGCAGGCTCCCTCCGTCCCCGGCTAAAGTGCCACTTGTCCTGCGTCGGCTGGTGAGAAAGATGACTTCCAGGCCGGGGCGATATGTTGCGTGATGTCTGTCTATCGCTCATGCTTCGATCCAGCGTACTTGGATAGCGTTTTCTCCCAGCAATCCTTTGAGCATGCTTTCCAACTCGGACTCAAAGTGCGTGGTTGCGTTGGGAAAGTCGAGTTGTACCCGCCCTTGCTCGTTGATGATGTTGAAGCAGAAGCGATCCGATCCTGGGTGTTGCTGGAGGAGTGCGTAAGCCTGTCTTAGAAGGCGCACGTTGTTGTCATGGCGGCCACTACAGTGGAGATTGATCTCTAGAAGACGTACACGGACGGGCGGATTGCTCTCTCCAACATCAGCCAGTGCATAGTCCTGTACCGATTCGCCAATGACTTGCACTTTGCCATCGCGTACATCCACCTTGCCCCGGATCACCAGCAATCGGTCTTTCGTCAGGAATTCCTTGTACTTCTCGTAGGTCTGGGGGAAGATGACGACGTCGATGCTGCCGCCCAGGTCTTCCAGTTCAACGAAGGCCATATCGTCGCCCTTGCGTGTCACTATCAGATGCGCTCTGGTTACGCTTCCGGCGATGGTCACATTTCGTCCTTTGAGCGAATCGTCAATCTGATCGAGTGGTGTGTACGTTCCTGAAGCATCCCGCATCAAGCGTTGCAGTGGGTGTTCCGATACATAGACCCCCAACAGCTCTTTCTCCCAGGCAAGCATCTCCTTTTGCGACACGGGCGGACCAAAGGTTTGGTCAGACATCAGGTCGGAGTCATCCGACGGATCAGAATGGAAGACGTCAAATGTCAACTGCCCAACGGCTCTGGCTTGATGGTGCAACTGGCTCAGACCTAGCATACGGTCAATGATCGCCAGTAGCCTGGGCCTGTCAGCGAGGCTATCCAGAACCCCCACCTTTATCAGGCATTCCAAGGCACGTTTGTTCACCGCTCGCAGATCCACCCGCCGGCAAAAGTCTGCTGTCCCGGCAAAGGGACCGCCTTCCGCGCGAGCCTGCAGTATGGGTTGCAGCGCACTTTCGCCGACGTTTTTGATAGCTCCCAAACCGAAGCGGATCGCCACAGTACTTGCCTGGGTACGGCCATCCTCCGTCTCTGGCAGATCCTCAAGAGCAAACTCGATCTCGCTGTGATTCACATCCGGGGGTAGGGTCTGAATACCCAGACGACGGCATTCGGCAACAAAGGCATTGACCTTGTCAGAGTTGTTGCGCTCCACTGAAAGCAGGGCTGCCATGTATTCAACGGGGTAGTGTGCCTTCAGATACGCTGTCTGACAGGTGATCACAGCATAAGCTGCAGAGTGGGCCTTGTTAAAGCCATAGTGGGCAAAGTACTCGATGGCCGAAAAAATCTCCTCGGCCTTACTCTTGGGCATACCACGTTCTATGGCCCCATGAACAAACTTGTCCCGCTGCTTCTTGAGTTCTTTCTCTTTCTTTTTGCCCACAGCCCGGCGCATGAGGTCTGCCTCAGCGCTGCTGTAGCCAGCTATGTCAGTGGCTATGCGGATGATCTGCTCCTGATAGACAATGATGCCGTGCGTCTCGTGCAGTATGGGTTCCAGGCTGGGATCGATGTACTCAACCTTCTCTTGGCCGTGTTTGCGGGCGACAAAAGCATCGATGAACTGCATGGGCCCCGGACGGTAAAGCGACAGCACCGCCACCACGTCCTCAAAACTCGAGGGCTGCAGTTCCTGCAACACGCGACGCATTCCTGCGCCTTCGACCTGAAACAGGCCGGTGACGTCCCCGCTGGAAAGCAACTCGTAGATGCTTGGGGCGTCGATTGGAATGTTGTCCAGGCGAAATGCAGTGCCGTGACGGGCGTTGATCAGATCCACAGCGTGCCGCATAATGGTCAATGTAGATAGGCCGAGGAAGTCGATCTTCAGCAGACCAATATCTTCCAGAACGTCCATGGGGTACTGTGTGATGAGATCTTTGCCTTTGGGCACGCGCTGGACGGGCACGTATTCGATCAAGGGCTTGTCGGCGATGACGACACCCGCAGCATGCGTGGAGATGTGGCGCGAAACTCCTTCAAGCCGCTGGGCCTTGTCGATCAGATCGCGGATATAGTCGTCCTGCTCATACATCGACCGCAATTCCTGGGATGAATCCAGTGCTTTCTGTAGTGTCACTTTGACGCCAAAGGGCACCAATTTGGCCAGCCGGCCTACCTCTCCAGGCGGGAGGTCGAGAGCGCGCCCGACGTCACGGATGGATGCGCGGGCTGCCAGCGTGCCAAAGGTGGCAATCTGGGCCACTCTGTCACTGCCATATTTGCGATTCACATACTCGATCATCTCATCACGGCGGTCATCTGGAAAGTCCAGGTCGATGTCGGGCATGGTGATCCGGCCAGGGTTGAGGAACCGCTCAAAGATCAGGCCGTGACTGACTGGCTCCAGATTTGTGAGGCCCAGCGAGTAGGCGACAATGCTGCCGGCCGCCGAGCCACGCACATTCCACCAAATGTCCTGGCTCTGGGCGTAGCGCACAAGATCCCAAACGATGAGGAAGTAGACGTCAAAGCCCATCTTGTGGATGATCTGGAGCTCATGGTTAAGGCGATTCCGTAGCTCCGGGGTGACGAGCGAGTAGCGTCTTTTTATTCCCTCTTCGCAGAGGTGAGCCAAGTAGGTCTGTGCGCCAAAGCCCTGGGGGACCTCAAAAGCTGGTAAATGAAATCCTTCATTCCCAAGCTCGATCGAGCAATCTGCTGCCACGCGCTCTGTGTTTCTCAAGGCTTCAGGGAGATCGGCGAACAGGGCAGCCATTTCCTGCTCGCTCTTGAGGTAAAAGTCATCGCCGCCCATACGCATACGTTGGGGATCATCCATCGTGGTGCCAGTTTGGATGCAGAGAAGAACCTCATGAGCCGCTGCATCTTCTCGATATACGTAGTGAACGTCGTTGGTGGCGACAACGCCAATGTCGAGTTCGCGACCGAGCGCTACCAGAGCCTGGTTGATCTCTTCCAGTTCAGGCTGAGCAACGTGCCGCTGCAGTTCCAGGTAAAAGTGCTGTGGTCCAAAGGTGTCCTGATACCAGCGCACGGCATCTCGCGCCGCTTCCATTTGTTGTGCCTGGATCAGGCGTGGAATCTCTCCCGAACCGCAGGCACTCATGGCTGTTAGGCCTGCACTGTGCTCACGCAGAAGCTCCTTGTCCACACGAGGTTTGTAGTAGAAGCCTTCTAGATGGGCCTTTGTGGTCAAACGAATGAGGTTTTGGTAGCCTGTCTTGTCCCTGGCCAGAAGGACCAAGTGGAACGGTGAGGCCCGCCTTCGCGGGGTGCGCTTGAACCTGCCTTCTGGAGCAATGTATACCTCGCAACCAATGATCGGCTTGATGCCATGCTTTTTCGCTGCCTGGTAGAATTTGATGACGCCGTACATGGTGCCATGGTCAGTGATGGCCATTGCTCCCATGCCAAGTTCTTTGGCGCGCGAACAGAGCTCGTCGACCTTGCACATGCCGTCGAGGAGAGAATACTCCGTGTGCACGTGGAGGTGAGTGAATGCTGACATACTACACTTCCTCACTGCAGCACAGTTGGTGAGAAGGAAACCCCAACGTCGGAATCCCAATCATGTTTTTTTGTCATTGGCCATTCGTCATTCATACGTGTGCCAGACGCGCACCAACCGCGAGCAATTGCTGCACCTCCTGGCGATTTCGTGCCTCGGCGTAGATACGCAATACTGGCTCAGTGCCAGAAGGCCGGATTAGAAGCCAGCTATTGTCATCTAGGAGGTATTTCACGCCGTCGCTGTTATTGACTTGCGTCACCTGATGTTGCAGTATCTTCTGAGGTGCCTCTCTGGTCAGTTTCTGCGTCAATTCCCTTTTGTCGAAGGCTTGGGTATGTACGTCATTGCGTCCGTAGTAGAATTCACCGAATTCTTGCATCAGCTCACGAATGATTTGGTCCAGCGGTTTGCGCTGGTATGCAACCAGTTCGAGCAGCAGCAAGCCCATCAAGAGCCCGTCGCCATCGGGCACGTGGCCCTTGATCGTCATGCCTCCGCTCTCCTCACCTCCCATTAGCACGTCTTCTTTCAGTATCCAGGCACAGATGTGGTTGAATCCGACCGGGGTCTCATACAAGGGTAAGCTGTAGAACTGCGCCAGCTTGTTCAGCAACTGCGTGGTCGAGACGGTCTTGACTACCGCTCCTCTCCCTCCCCGCTCTTCGATCAAGTGGCGTAGGATCAGGGAGAAGATGCGATGCGGGTCGACAAAGTTGCCTTTGGCGTCTACGGCCCCGATGCGATCGGCGTCGCCATCTGTGGCCAATCCGATATCGTAGTGCCCGCTGTGCATTGTCGCAATCAGGTCGCCGAGATTTCGCTCGATGGGTTCTGGATGGATGCCAGCAAAGCCGGGATTCATCTCCCCGTGCAGTTCTGTGATCTCACACCCAGCTTCTCGTAGCAATGCTGCGATATAGCCCCGTCCTGCTCCATACATCGGATCGACGGCTACGCGCAGTCCTGACGTGCAGATAGCTTGGATGTCAACGAGTGTGCGCACATGGGCCAGGTAGGCTGGCATTGGATCGAAGCGGGTGATACTCGCATAGTCGTGTTCAAGGTCAGCGAGGGGCCTGCCATTCGCTGAAGGAGCCGAGCCACGGGATAGGTTTCGTTCGAGAATCTCCTCTATCCGACGTGTCTCCTCCGGCATGGCTGGGCCACCATGGTATCCCTTGAATTTGATGCCGTTGTAGCGTGGCGGGTTGTGGCTGGCAGTGATCACGATGCCCCCTCGCGCACCCAGGTGCCGGATGGCGTAAGCTACAGCGGGGGTGGGGCAATCGGATTTGCTCAGGTAGACCGCCAGTCCTTCGTCAGCCAGGCATCGGGAAACCTCCAGTGCATAGCGGTCGGAGAGAAATCGGGTATCGAAGCCAACTACAATCGGCGCTGTCGAGTCCCCTTTGGCCTCGAGCACATAGTCGGCGATGGCTTTTGCCACGTGGCGCAGATTGGCGAAGGTGAACTCGTCGCTGATGACCGCGCGCCAGCCATCTGTTCCGAATTTGATAACCATGTACTATCTCCTGGAATCGCGATTTTCATGTATAGAATGAATACTTGCGCCCACAGTGGGAGCAGGAAAAGTGCCGAGAGACCCTCAGGGTGTGTTTCTCAACCCTAAGGGTCTGGGTCTCGCTGGCTTCGACAAGCTGGTGGCCGCACATGCACACAAAGCCTACCAGCCTGGCTGGATTGCCCACAACCAGACCGTGCGCCACGACGTCTTTGGTCACTACTGCACCGGCGCCTACTAGGGCAAACCTTCCCACCGTGATGCCGGGCAAGATGATCGCTCCTGCCCCAATCGAAGCGCCGTACTGTATGAGGGTCTTGCCTACCTCCCAGTCCGCGTCCTGCTTCAATTGCCCTTCAGGGGTGATAGCCCGCGGGAGCTTGTCGTTGGTCAGACAGGCGTGAGGACCGATGAAGACACCGTCCTCAATCGTCACGCCGTGATAAATGGATGCGCCGTTCTGTATCTTGACCCGGTTTCCGATCATCACGTTCAAGTCGACGTAGACACCTTTGCCAATGATGCACGACTCGCCAATCTGGGCCCTCTCTCGGACCTGTGCCTGGTGCCATATCCTCGTCCCCTGGCCGATGCTGGCCAGGGGAGAAACCTCGGCTGTGGGGTGGATTTGAACCTTCGTTGTTGACACCAAACACTCCGTTCGTATGCTGCGTTCGTTCTTACCGCTCACAGGGTACTGCGTCGATTCCTAAACTTAGGCAGTCGCTTTCACGTGATAATCGAGCCAAAGGAGTTTAGCAACCTTCGGTGCACGAAGCAGTAAACACGCGGTCGTATACGTCCATGATCCTCTCGCCCGCCGCAGTCCACGAATAGCGCTCGATAGCCCGCTGCCGCAGGGCTTGGCCGAGAGCTTTGGCTCTCTCTCGATCGACCAACAAGGTTTCCAGAGCCTCGGCCAGAGAGGCGGCATCGCTTGGCTGTGCGTATGCCCCAAAGTTGTCCAGATACTCGCGGCTGACCGGCGCGTCGAAAGCAACTGCCGGCAAGGCCATAGCCATGTAATTGAGCAGTTTGCCGCTGCCCTCAGTTGCTGAGGTCTTGGGGGCAACCGCTACATCGCCGAGGGCCAGAAAGCGTGGTGCCTGGTCATACGGAATCTTGCCGGTGAAGGTAACGTGGTTGCCCAGCCCGAGTTCTTGCGCCTGCCGGCGATAGGTCTCTACTGCAGGAAAGCCCATGATCAGGAAGTGGACGTTGGGACGCCGGACAACCAGTTGTGCGGCCGCTTGCAGCAGCAAGCCGGTACCCTGCCATTCAGCCAGCAATCCCAGGTAAACCACTACCTGACGCTCTGGCGGAATGCACAGCCGGGCCTTTAGGGATTTTGATTTCTGGTCTGACTGCCTCGGAGCAAAAAAGTCAGCGTTAACGGAATCCGGGATGGCAGTGATCCTGTCAGGTGGGCAATGGAAGTCATTTGTTAACAGCTGTTCCGCGTGCTGTGAACTGGTGATGATAGCCGAGGGCAGTCGTACAATCACTTGTTCTATCCAACGCGCCAGCGGGTAGAATGCCCCTTTGGGATTCAAGAAATGGTGGTCGATCATTTCGCTGGTCATGCTTCCCTGAAAATCAAACACCAGCGGCAGGCCCGTTAGCTTGCTCACCATGTAACCGATGAGCGCCCCTTCGTGTAGATGTCCATGCACCACATCTGGCTTGACCTGGCCCGCGACTGCGAGCGCCTTCAGCAACAGCAGGACATCAAAGACTATCTTGTGCCGCGAAGATCCTACCTCGTAGTCTGTACGCCACGGAATGGGCATGGTACGTCGGATGTCCAAATCAGCCACGTCCCGTCCATTGTGATAGGTGCAAATGGTCACCTGGTTGCCCAACTGCTGCAGAATGCGTGTCTCCTCCAGGATTCGCACGTGGCATCCATAGTCCGCAAAGAAGGAAGTTGGTGCGATCATCAGCACATGATAGGTTTTCCTGGCCATGTCCCGGCCTTTGTTAGACGGGGCCATGTCCCGGCATCCGTTGGCCGGGGCCATGTTGCAACCCGAACTTGAGTGCTGTGCCACGGCCTTACTCGTCCTTTTGCCTACGCGGTCTGAACATGTCACCGAACATCATGCGGGTCACATCAATGCCGCTGTAATCAACCGACTCGCCCTCAAACTGCTTGCGTGTCCATCCCTCACGAGTTTCCAGTGCGCCGGTGAAGAATTCCTGCAACGCCTCACTGTCTTCACTGGCTACAAGCTCACGAAGGTGCGTTAGCTCGCCCAAGAAGGTGTCGATGCAACGGCGGCTATTGGGGGCATTCAGAGTGAGCCGTTTGGTCAAATCTGTCGCATCGCCGGCCAGCAATTGGGTCACGCTGGCGAAATCTGCGCCGGATAGCCGGATCATCTCGCGCCACGATCGGCTCTTGCGGGCCATGACCTGCAGAACTGCGGCCAGGAGCAGCGGCAGTCCTTCCACAGCCGCGACGAGCCCGTCATGCTCCTCGGCGTCGAGATAGTAGGGTTTTGCCCCCACTGCTTGCGCCAGGTCTGCGACGGCCCGCAGGGCTTCGGGTGGCGTGTCCGTGCCAGGTGTCAGGCAGTAGATCGCCCCAGCAAGCAGCTCGGTGCTGGGCGTTTCGGGCTGGAGAACCATTTCCCTGCTGCTCTGCCAGAAGGATCGCGGCGCATAGATGGGATGCCCCCCGACAAAGTGTACTGTATCGGGCAGGGACTCGCGAGCCCAGTTGAGCACGGGGACTTTGAGCCTGGCAGTGTCCGTAACCACGGCCCCGGCCTTGAGGTCCTGCCCAATGGCTGCCAACGTGCTCTTGACGCCGGCCAGCGGCGTGCTGATAACGATCAAATCGGCACCGTCGCAAGCGTTGATCAAGTTCCACTCGGTGCGATCCACGCAGCCACTCTTGTAGGCGCGCTTGGCGGCGTTACTATCCTTGTCGTGGCCGACGATTTCAAACTCTGCGCCGGTTCCCTTGAGGGCCAGTCCGATGGAGCTGCCGACCAGACCCAATCCAACGACCGTTGTTCTGAAGGTCATGCTATTCTCCTACTGCTTTGTGCACCGAAGGTTGCTAAACCCCTTTGGATCGATTATCACATATCAACGACTGCCCGAGTTTAGCAATCCCGTCGAGCCATCCCGTCGGTGCGGGATCCTTCGGCTGTCGCCTTCGGCCTTGTCTGCGCCAAGACCTTTCGGCGGCCGCCCGTCGCCCGCAGGTGCCCACGGGGCATGCAGAGCACATGCACAGCCAGGGCACGCAGAGCACGAACGGTTGACGCAGTACCCTGTAGGAGCAAAACTCAGGTTTGCTCGTCTGCTGACCGCAGCGCGGCGAGCAGGGCCCGCCCCCTGGTGTCCAGGTCGCTCTCTTCTGGTGCGGTGTGATGCCAGCGGATGAGCGCTACTGCCAGTGGGTCTGTACCGGCCGTTGCGGCCAGTTCCGCTCCACATGCAGCGTGGTGCAGCAGAATGAAGAATGGATAATGCCAACTGTTAGGTTCGTCCACTGCCAGGCGGTGCAAGAGCGCTGGGTGAATCGCCTGCAGCAAGACCTTGGCTACCCTATGCCAAAGATGTACGCGTCCCCTGATCTTGCCCTGCCCAACCCCGCCGAAAGGAGGGCGGGACTCCGCAGACGGCAGGACTTTGCCCTGCCCGAGCGATGGCAGGACTTTGCCCTGCCCAACAGACGGCAGGACCTTGCCAGTATCGTGGAGCAGCGCAGCCTGTGCCAGAGTAGCGCCACAAGGACCTTCCTTTTGCAGTGTGCGCAGTACGTCCAAGGCGTGTCGCTGTTCTGACGCTGGCATGGACTGAAACAGGGCGATTTGAGCGCTGCTCAGGTACGGTGTCAGCGCTGCCTCCCCGATGAGCTCCTGGCGTCTCAGTTTGGCTACAAACTGCTGGACACGGTAGCGGGGACGCAAGACTAGAAGCCCAATATCCACCTGCCGAAGAACGCCACCAATGGGTTCATGAACCGTCCCAGCAGATTAAGACCCAATTGCTGATCAACCAGAATCAGGAACAAAAGCAGGAAGGGCCCTTGCCGCTCCAGAGCTCCCAAGTTCTGGGACAAGCGATAGCTGGTAGGCCCACGTATGCTGGCCAGGATGCCCTGCAGGACGCCATAGCCATCCAGTGGTGGCAAGGGAATCAGGTTGAAAACAGCAAAGCCGATATTGATAAACATCACGTTTAGGAACAGCAGCGACAGCGTGCCCGGTAGGCGCAGGCCCAGGCGGAGGGGCAGACCGAACAGAGCTGCCGTGAGCAGGTTGGCGAACGGCCCGGCAAAGGATACGATGCCCATGCCAATTCGTGGCCCATAGCGCAGATTGAGCGGATTGACGGGCACTGGCTTGCCCCAGCCAATACCCCGCCCCGTTGTGGCGGCGATAAACATCATCACGGCGCCCACGGGATCCAGATGCACCAAAGGGTTCAGTGAAATCCGGCCCAGATATCTGGCGGTCGGATCACCCAATCGATCCGCGACCCAGGCGTGAAAGGACTCGTGTACGACCAGCGCGAGCAAGAAGCCCAATGCGCCAGCGATGAAACTCTGCATGTCCACCGATTGATCTCCCTCCCCAGCCTGCCAGCCCTGCGCGGGTGGCAGCGCAATTGGATTATAGCACAAAAAGGCGTCGGGGCAGAAACAGGCTTGCTTCTGACTTGGAGAAAGACAGGTGAGCCTGTCAAAGAGCATAACAGCTATTTGCAAGTGCTCCTACATATTGTGGTCTAATGCTGTTTGCTACTACTTGTTGTGGCTTGCTGGCGATTTCTTTCGTGTGGGTCGTCCCTGTTGGTGCAATTTGTGTATTGTTAAACTTCTTGAAGGAGTGCCATCAATCAATCCGCATTGCTTTGCCGCCAAGTTCGTGCTATAATTTGCCCACAGTCAGTGGTACAGCACGGGACCAAGGAAGTGCAGCATGGTTGAAGCTCTCTCTAACATCATTACCAGCTTTGGGCTTTCGGCCTCCGCAGGCCTGAATGCCTATCTGCCCCTGTTTATCGTGGCCTTGATCGCGCGCTTCACCGATCTCCTCCATCTCAATGCGCCATTCAATGCCCTGACCAGTGGCTGGGTCATTGCTGCGCTCGCCGTGCTCACGGTGATCGAGGTGCTGGTGGATAAGATTCCTGCCGTGGATACCATCAATGACGTCCTTCAGACACTGGTGCGTCCCGCCGCTGGCGCGATACTATTCGCTGCCAGCAGCAACGTCATCAGTGACGTTCATCCCGTCCTGGCCTTGATCTGCGGCATCCTGGTCGCGGGCACAGTGCACGCTGTGAAAGCCACGGCCAGGCCCCTGGTCACCGCAACGACTGCCGGCACCGCGAATCCGGTGGTCAGCACTATTGAGGACATCACTTCTGCTGTCATCTCCCTCCTGTCCATTCTGGTGCCTATCGTCGCGCTGATGCTCATCGCGGTTGGGGTCTGGCTCATCCTGCGCTCATGGAGCCGCAGCCGCGCTCGCGCGTGATCGTGTAGGAGTCCTCATGGAGCGGGCGCAGCTTAAGGAGCGACTGGGTTCTCTGCCGGCCAAGCCTGGCGTCTACTTGATGAAGGACGCTGCAGGCCAGGTCATTTACGTGGGCAAGGCCGTCCACCTGCGCAACCGCGTCCGTTCCTATTTTCGTGCCTCCAATGGACAGACGCCTAAATTGCGCCGCCTGGTGGAACACATTGCCGATTTCGAGTTTATCGTTACCGGCTCGGAACTGGAAGCACTGATCCTCGAATGCAACCTGATCAAGAGGTATCGCCCGCGGTATAATGTCCGCCTCAAAGATGACAAGCGCTATCCCTACATCAAGATCAGCGTGCAGGATGACTTCCCGCGCATCTACACGGTACGCCGCATGCACAACGATGGCGCACGCTATTTTGGGCCCTATACATCATCCAAGGCGGTGCGCCAGACCATGGAGCTGCTGCGCAAGCTCTTTCCCTACGTGACCTGCAAGCGTGAGATCACTGGCCAGGACCGGCGTCCCTGCCTCTACTATCACATTGGCCGCTGTGCTGGGCCCTGCATCGGCGCCATCTCTGAAGAAGAGTACCGTGCGCTGATCGAGCAGATTATCCTCTTCCTGGAGGGCAGGCAGGAACGCATTATTCGCGACTTGCGGAAGCAAATGGAGGAGGCTGCGCATGCGCTGGATTTCGAGCGCGCCGCAGCTCTGCGTGACCAGATTCAAGCACTGCAGACAGTGATCGAGAAGCAAAGGATCGTCTTTGCCGCCAGGAATGACGAGGACGTGATCGCTTTTGCCCGTGGGGATGGCCAGGCCTGCGTGCAGGCATTCTTCATCCGTGGCGGCAAGCTAATTGGCCGTGAGTACTTTGTTCTGACTGGCACGCAAGACAAGGACTCGCAGGAAATCATGACCTCCTTCGTCAAGCAGTTCTACGACAAGGCGGCATCCATCCCTTCTGCTATCCTCTTGCAGCATAACATTGACGAGGCTATGGTCATTGAGAGCTGGCTGCGCCAGAAGCGCGGCACTAAGGTGGCTATCCGCGTACCACGCCGCGGCAGAGGGCGCGCGTTGATACAGATGGTGGCGGAGAACGCGGCGGAGACCCTGGCGCAACTGCGGGCGGAATGGGCGGCGGATGAAGCGCGGCAGGTGACGGCGCTGGATGAGCTGCGGAAGTATCTGAAGCTGGACGAAGCACCAACGCGCATCGAATGCTACGACATCTCCAACATCCAGGGCCGAGCAGCCACGGGCAGCATGGTGGTCTTTGCCAAGGGCGTGCCGCGCAAGAGCGACTACAGGCGTTTCCGCATCAAGACGGTGCAAGGGGCAGACGACTATGCCATGCTGCAGGAGGTACTGCGCCGGCGGTTTAGGAGAGTAGGGAGCAGGGAGCAACAACCATCTGATGAGCAGTCAAGCTGGGGGATACTTCCGGATCTGGTGATTGTGGATGGGGGCAAAGGGCAGTTGAATGCGGCGCTTGAGGCGATGGCCGAGTCGGGTGTGGAGCACATCCCGGCCATTGGGCTGGCCAAGAAGCGCGAAGAGGTGTTCCTGCCCGGCCGCTCCAAGCCAGTGCTGCTGCCACGTGACTCGGAAGGGCTCTATCTGCTGCAGCGCGTGCGCGACGAGGCGCATCGCTTTGCCATAACCTACCATCGCCGGCTGCGGAAGAAGAAGGGGTTGGCTTCCGCGCTGGACGAGATCCCAGGAATTGGCCCCAGACGCCGCCAGGCGCTGCTCAAGCATTTCGGCTCGCTGGATGCCATCCGCGAGGCCTCTGTCGAGGAGCTGGCGGTGGTGAAGAGCATGAATCAGGAAGTGGCAGAGAGGGTCAAGGAGCGTTTGTAGACGGTTTTTTTTGCCATAGAGGCGTATCGTTGACGCCGCCTGACGGGGGAGTACATGGAGGATCTTTTGCTCAATCCTGCGACTCTGCGTCTTCTGTGTCTCTCTGGTTTCACTCAGCCTCACCGCTGCTGCCCCTGATTGTGAGATAGTTTTGATTCCAGGCACTGTTGATGCCGCAAGCTCGACGGTCAAAAAGAAGAGTTGGTGCGCTACGGCCCTTATGGCATGGGCTGGCAGATGCTCCTGGGTAAGGGGATCGTGCACACGTCAGTTTCTCCACACATTCTCATCATCGGCGCGGCCGGCATTGACGTGAAAGGTTGTACGCACAAGGCACTGCAGCTCGGCACTTCCGTGCCCGGTGAGATCACTGTTAGCTTTGGCGGCGTGGGGCGGAACGTGGCCGAGAATCTGGCGCAGCAGCAGGGAGTAGCGCGCTAATGACGCTTCACGCTCCCTGCTGCCTGCTATGCTACTACTGGCGCCGGCTGCTGGCTATCCTCCTTGCGGAACACCAGCTCGTTGTTCTCCACCTCAATCTGCAAGCGGTCGCCTGCCCTGAGCTCGCCGCGAATCAGCTTCTTCGACAGCGGACTCTCCACCAGCCGCTGCAGCGTACGGCGCAGCGGACGTGCGCCGAAGGTGGGGTCATAACCCTTCTCTGCCAGCCAATCCCGGGCCGTTTCGCTGAGCTGAAAATCCACCCGCTGCTCGAGCATGCGCTGGCGGATGTCCTCCACCTGTAGATCCACGATGCGCTTCATGTCTTCCCTGCTCAGCCGCTCGAAGACGATCACTTCGTCGATGCGGTTCAGGAACTCGGGGCGGAACGTCTTCTTCAGTGCACCCTCGATGTCATCACGCATTCTTTCGTGCTCGGCTGGCTCGCCGGGAGTGCGGAAGCCCAGTGCCCCGCCGCCCTTGGGCACGTATTTGGTGCCCAGGTTCGAGGTCATGATGACCACCGTGTTGCGGAAATCAACCACGTTGCCTTGGCCATCGGTCATGCGGCCGTCTTCCAGGATTTGGAGCAAGGCATTCCACACATCGGGGTGTGCCTTCTCGATCTCGTCGAACAGGATCACCTGGAAAGGACGGCGTCGCACTGCTTCGGACAACTGTCCACCCTCTTCGTAGCCCACGTATCCCGGAGGTGCTCCCACCAGGCGCGACACGGTATGGCGCTCCTGGTACTCGCTCATGTCAATGCGCAAAAGAGCATCTTCGTCGTCGAACAGGAACTCGGCCAGGGCTTTGGCCAGCTCTGTCTTGCCCACGCCCGTTGGGCCCAGGAAAATAAAGCTGCCGATGGGACGCCTGGGGTCCTTGAGCCCGGAACGCGCACGGCGGACGGCATCTGACACCGCAGCCACTGCCTCGTCCTGGGAGACGATGCGCTGGTGCAAGCGTTCCTCCATCTGCAGCAGCTTCTCGGCTTCAGTCTCCAGCATACGGCTGACCGGAATGCCGGTCCAACTGCCGACTACTTCGGCAATGTCGGCCTCATACACAACTTCTTCCAGCCCTCGCTCTGCCTTCCAGGCCTCCTTCTTGGCTTTGAATTCCACTTCCAGTTTCAGCCGCTCGCTCTTGTGGCTGGCGGCCAGTTCGTAGTCGCGGTCCTGCCAGGCTGCTTCCTCCTTGGTCAGCAAGCGCCCGATCTCCAATTTCATCTTCTTCAGGTCGTCAGGCAAGCTGAAGATGGTGATGCGCAGCTTGGACGCGGCCTCATCGATCAGGTCTACGGCCTTGTCTGGCAGAAAGCGGTGCTTGACGTAGCGCTGGGACAGGTGTGCAGCCGCTTCGATGGCTTCGTCGCTGATGGTCACGTCATGATGCTCCTCGTACAGCAGGCGCAGGCCCTTGAGCATCTCGACAGTTTCCTCTACGCTGGGCTCTTCGACGTAGATGGGCGAGAAACGCCGCTCCAGTGCCGAATCCTTCTCAACGTGTTTGTGGTATTCGTCCAGTGTTGTGGCTCCGATGCAGCGCAACTCGCCACGCGCCAGGGCCGGCTTGAGCATGCTGGAGGCATCGATGGCTCCCTGTGCAGCTCCTGCGCCGATCACGTTGTGCAGCTCGTCGATGAACAGGATGATCTCACCCTTAGCTAGCTTGATTTCATCCAAAGCCGCCTTGATGCGTTCTTCGAATTCACCACGGAATCGCGTCCCGGCCACCATAGCGCCCAGGTCAAGGGAGATCAGCCGCTTGTTCATCAGCAACTCGGGCACGTCCCCCTTGGTAATGGCCTGGGCCAGGCCCTCGACGATGGCCGTCTTGCCGACGCCGGCCTCTCCGATGAGCACCGGGTTGTTCTTGGTGCGCCGGCACAGGATCTGAATGACGCGCATGATCTCACTGTCGCGGCCAAGCACCGGGTCGAGCTTCCCTTCTCTGGCCAGGTTGGTCAGGTTGCGGCTGTATTTCTCCAAGGTCCGATAGCGGCTTTCAGCCCCCCGGCTGGTTACCCGCTGTCCGCCGCGCACATCAGGGAGCATGTTGAGGATCTTTTCCCTGCTGACGCCGTAATCATTGAGGATTCGGGCCGCTGGTCCGTCGCGCTCGCTGACGATGGCCAGGAAGATGTGCTCGGTCGACACGTACTCGTCGTTGAGCTCTTGGGCCTCTTCGGCGGCTGTGTCCAGGACGCGTTTGACGCGCGGGGTGATGTATACCTGCATAGGAGTCGCCCTGGAGCCCAACGTCTGCATTCTGGGACTCGCTCTGAGCGTGTTGTCCAGGCGGTTCTTGATCGCCTCGACACCCACGTTCAGGCGCTCCAGGATCTGCGGGATCACGCCTTCTGGTTGTTCGAGCAAAGCCAGCAGGATATGCTCTGTATCCAGTTGCCCGTGCCGGTAGCGCTGCATGATCTCATAAGCCCGGGCCGCTGCATCCTGCGCTCGCTCTGTGAAACGATCAAATGACATCATCATTTAGGTTGCCTCAATTCTAATCCGCAGATTACGCAGATGACCTGCTATCTGCTCACCCTTCGGGCTCGGCCCCCTCAGGGCGAAGCCTTAAACACGAACTCACCATCCTCGACATCTGCAGTGATCTTGACACCGTCCTTGAGCTCGCCTTGTAGCAGTTTCAAGGCCAACGGATCCTGTATCCTTCGCTGGATAACCCGCTTGAGTGGCCGCGCCCCGTAAACGGGATCAAAGCCCTCCTCAGCCAAATGGCGCTTGGCTGTATCTGTCAGCACCAGCTCGACCTTGCGATCATTCAGGAGGGCCTGCAAACGCCGAAGCTGAATGTCCACGATTTGCACAAGCTGCTCCATCCCCAAGGAGTGGAAGATAATCACCTCATCGATGCGGTTCAGGAACTCTGGCCGGAACCGTTGGCTCAGGGCCTCCAGCACGCGGCGGCGCATCTCTTCCTCATTGCGCCCGCCCAGTTCCTTGATCCACTGGCTGCCGACATTGGAAGTCATGATCACTACAGTGTTCTTAAAGCTCACTGTGCGTCCGTGACCGTCGGTCAGGCGGCCGTCATCCAGCAGTTGCAGGAGCACGTTGAACACCTCTTGGTGTGCTTTCTCGATCTCGTCAAAGAGTACCACGGCATAAGGCCGGCGTCGTACGGCCTCGGTCAACTGCCCCCCCTCTTCGTGGCCTATGTAACCCGGCGGCGCGCCGATCATGCGCGCTATGGTGTGGCGTTCCTGATATTCGCTCATGTCCAGCCGCACCATAGCATCTTCGGAGTCGAAAAGGAATTCTGCCAAAGCGCGCGCCAGCTCCGTCTTACCGACCCCTGTCGGTCCAAGAAAGAGGAAGCTGCCAATGGGGCGGTTGGGGTCCTGCAGGCCAGCTCTGGCACGCCGCACGGCGTTGGAGACCGCCGAAATCGCCTCGTCCTGGCCCACCACGCGCCGGTGCAGGTTCTTTTCCATGTGTAGCAGCTTGGCCTTTTCGCCCTCTATGAGTTTGGCCACGGGGATGCCTGTCCATTTGGAGACGATTTCCGCGATGTCCTCTTCATCCACTTCTTCCTTGAGCATCGGCTGTCCATGCTGTATCTCAACCAGATGCTTTTCCTGCGCCTTGAGCTGCTGCTTCAGCTCGGGCAAGTCTCCGTAGAGTAGCTTGGCTGCTTGCTCCAAATCGGCATGCCGTTCGGCTTGCTCAATGGCCTGCTTGGTCTCCTCAAGCTCTGTTTTTGTCTGGCGGAGAGCCTGAATGGCTTCCTGCTCCTGCTGCCATTGGCCTTTCATGGCTGTGCTCTTTTCTTTGAGCTCAGCCAGTTCTGCTTCTACTTTCTCAAGACGAGCCTTGGATGCAGGATCATCTTCCTTTTTCAACGCCTGCTGTTCGATCTGCAACTGCATGATGCGCCGCTCGACCTCATCAAGCTCAGCAGGCAGGCTGTCAATCTCCAAGCGTAGCCGCGAGGCCGCTTCGTCGATCAGGTCAATGGCTTTGTCAGGCAGGAACCTGTCGGAGATGTAGCGGTTCGAGAGCACTGCCGCAGCAACCAGCGCAGCATCCTGGATGCGCACGCCATGGTGCACCTCGTAGCGTTCTTTCAGACCGCGTAGGATGCTGATGGTTTCTTCGACCGTTGGCTCGTCCACGTAGATGGGCTGGAAGCGCCGCTCCAAGGCGGCGTCCTTCTCGATGTGTTCCCGGTACTCGTCGAGGGTGGTTGCACCGATGGCGTGCAGTTCTCCGCGCGCCAGCATGGGTTTCAGCATGTTGCTGGCGTCCATGGCCCCCTCGGCAGCGCCTGCGCCGACCACGGTGTGCAGCTCATCGATGAACAGGATGATCTCTCCCTCAGACTCGGTGATCTCCTTTAGCACAGCCTTCAGGCGCTCCTCGAACTGGCCCCGGTACTTGGCTCCGGCCACCAGCGCGCCCAGGTCCAGGGCCACAATGCGCTTGTTCTTGAGCCCTTTCGGTACATCGCCACGGACGATGCGCAGCGCGAGCCCCTCAGCAATGGCCGTTTTGCCCACGCCGGCCTCGCCTACCAGCACAGGGTTGTTCTTGGTGCGTCTAGACAGCACCTGCATGATGCGGCGGATTTCCTCGTCTCGCCCAATGACCGGGTCGAGCTTGCCGCGCCGTGCCATCTCTGTCAGGTCGCGCCCATACTTCTCCAGCGCCTGATACTTGCTTTCAGGTTGCTGGTCGGTAACGCGCTGCGTGCCACGGATGCCAGTCAGTGCTTCGTAGATGCGGTTCAGAGTGATGCCGTGTTGCTGCAGGATTTGGCCCGCACGCCCGCTCTGCACCAGAACCATCGCCATCAGCAGGTGCTCAGTAGACACGTATTCATCGCGCATCGACTGCGCCTGTGCCTCGCTACGGTTCAGTACGTTCTGCAAGGCTGAGCCAATGCCGACCTGCCTCGCTGCACCGTAGACCTTGGGGCGCTTTTGCAACTCGTCTTCGAGCTCACGCTGCAATACTTGGGGCGCGAGTCCGATCTTGCCAACGATCTGCGGCACTACGCCGTCCGCCTGTTGTAGCAGTGCCAGGAGCAGATGCTCCGGCTCAATTTGACTATGGTTGTATTCACTCGCAAGTGCCTGGGCTTGGAGCAGAGCTTCTCGCGCTTTTTCCGTATATCGATTCAGATTCACAAACCGCTCCTGATTGGTAATAATGGCAACAATGATTGCTGGTGGGCGAATCCCCCGCCGCTTCGTCTACGCGAAGCGGCCGCGCGCGAGATGAAGGGCAAGATTCGCCCCTACGTGCTCTTTGATGTTAGTAGCGCAGGATTGCGCCAATGTGCCCGGCTTTCTCCAGGGCCTCGCTAGCCGCCACCGTTTCTACTTTGCCGCCAGCTTCGATGACCCGTTGGATGACCCGATTCATAGCTCCGTCAATCTTGTGTGGCTTGCCGCCGCAGAACGGGCACTTGGTGATGGGCTCTGCACTGACGTAACGGCAGCCGTCGCACAGATAGCCGTCCGCCTCAAGACCTTTTTCTATGACCAGTATATGCGCTCGTCCCTGGTGAGCGATATAGAACGTATCTGCCAGTCCGGTTACAGCCCCCCCCCCCTTTGCTGCTGCAGTCATCAAATCCTCGACGAGCTTTTGCTGCCGCTCACGTTCTCGATCCCGAATGAGCTTCGCAGAGCGCTCCATCACTTCGGTTGCTGAAGTGGTCATGTCCAGGGATAGGGTACCGACAACGTGCTTCTGCAATGACTTGGGCAGCATCGCTTGAAACTGTGCCAGCGTCTCGTCAGAACCACCCAGGATGATCCGGCTGCAACGATGCTCCTTGCAGAAGCGGACAGTGGTTTCAGCCGCTAGTTTCAAGTTCTGCTGTGCCTGCTTGTCCACATGCCGTTGAAAACGAGCTGCAGCGAACCCGCCTTGCTTGTGGCGCTTCAGATCCTGGCCAACCCACTCGCTTTTCTCTTCAATCTGCCCCAAATACGACAGGAAGAAGCGCGCACTCTCGCGATCGACCAGCACCACCCCATAACGTTCGTATTCGCCCAGGAGCTGGGTCAATGGCCTGAGATAGAGCCTGTCACCGGTATGTGCTTCGCTCTCAGTGGGAAGTGCCAATGGATAGACCCGCCAGAACTCTTGGTCGGCTGCAGAGAAGATAGCTACCCCCTTTGCTTGCCATTCGTACTCTAGGTCGAAGAATCGCTCCACTCTGGCCACATCCTGGTCTGAAGCGGAGTTGTCCACCTTTTCCAGCAAATCGCGCAGGACCAATTTGCACTTTTCCTTGGGTTGCTGAGTAAGGTCGGTATCCAGATACAAGCTAAGCATCGGTGAACCTTCACTCGCAAAGCCCGCCAGTTCCTGAAGCTCTTTCTCGTTAATCATCTGTTGACCTCCTCGTATTCCTTCCGCCAGTTAGGCGGAAGGATGATTTACCTTGCCTTAACGTCAATATCGTCATCGCTCAAGTACTGTCGTAACTGTTGGGTCTCGGCTTCGAACGCCGCACGCAATTCATCCATCTCGGCTTGTAATTGTCCGATGGTGTCTGTCAGACGCAAGATCACTTCTGCGCCAGCTAGATTGACACCCAGTTCATCGGTTAAGCGACAGATCTTTTGCACGCGCTCGATGTCGTTCTGGGAGTAAAGACGCATATTGCCTGGAGAGCGTGCCGGCACTACCAACCCGATTCGCTCGTAATAGCGCAGGGTCTGTGGATGCAGGTTTACCATTCCAGCCGCGACACTGATTACGTAGCAAGGATCATCAGGGCTTGAATAATCCATGGCAATCCTTCCTCCGAAACTATCTCTCTCTGGGTTGTTCGCCCAACTCTGCCTGTATGGTCTGCTCCCGACCATCCCGGACGATGGTGAGCTCAACGAACTGGCCGACTTTAGCCCTGGTTTCCAAGTATTTCACCAGGTCGCCGATTTCCTGTGTTCTGTTTCCATCAATGCCAATCAGAATGTCACCGCCGAGCAGGATGGTCGAGTTCCCCACCTGCACGCGACGGTTGCCACCACGCAACCCGGCACGTGCGGCGGCCTGGTCCGGCATTACCTCGATGATCAACACCCCCCGATCGACCGATAACTCCAGATGTTCGGCTATTTCCGGAGTCACGGACACGCCCGTGATGCCTAACCAGGGGTGTGGATAGTAGCCCTTGGCGATGATCGAATTCACCACGCGCTTCGCTGTATCAATGGGGACGGCAAAACCCAGGCCGATCGAGCCCCCGCTAGGCGAGAGGATGGCCGTATTGATACCAATCACTTTACCGCTGGAGTCGAGAAGCGGGCCACCAGAGTTCCCTGGGTTGATTGCCGCATCCGTTTGGATGACGTCATAGATGGTGCGTCTGCCCCCGACATCGAGGGGCCTGCCCAAAGAGCTGATCACACCGGTAGTCAAAGTGCGATCAAGGCCGAAAGGATTGCCAATGGCGATGGCTCTTTGCCCGACGCGCAGGTTGGCAGAAGTACCCAGTTCAACTGGGTACAGCTTCTCTGGCGGAACGTCAATCTTGAGCACTGCCACGTCGTTGGCCGGATCGGTGCCCACCACTTTAGCCTCGACTGAGGTGTCGTCGGACAAAGTGACAGTCACCCTGTCAGCATTCTCCACGACGTGATTGTTGGTGACAACGTGCCCTTCTTTGTCTATGACGAATCCGGAACCTGTGCCTTCCTGCGGTACCGCACCCCAGAAAAAGTCGCGCACGATGATGCGGCTGGTGATGAATACCACTGCCGGGCTCACGCGGGCGTAGATGTCAACCACCAGTTGCTCTTCGATATCTGCGGCTTTCACTATGGATGGCGGAAGGGGCGTAGGAGTGACAACAATCACATAGGGTGTGGGTGTGGAGCGTGGCGTGGGAGTCGGGCGTTCCAGGAGCGCACTGTCGCATCCCAGCAGTACTGACATGGCCAGAGACGCCAACACGAGTGAGATGATCTTGCGTTTTGTGGGACTCATTCCTTGCACTCTCCTCGTCCGTGCTATCGGCTGGGCCTTTCGCCCAGTATCACGGTGATTACCTGTTCATGGCCATCCCTGATGATGGTCAGTCTCACTCTCTGCCCTACCTCTGTATAGCGCAGGATGTAGACCAGAAGGTCTTCGAACTGCTCGACCTTTTGATCGTCAATGGCGATGATCACATCCCCACCGATTGGAAGTTCACGCCCCAGTTTCTCGACCGTGGCATTGCTGCCCCTCAGTCCTGCCTTGTCAGCGGGGCTGTTAGGCGTCACTTCCTGCACGATTGCGCCACGCTGCACCGGCAGGTTCATCTCTTCGACGATTTCCAGCAAAAGGTCCGTCCCGGAGATGCCTATCCACGGGTACGCGTAGTGACCGTCTTGGATCAGCCGGGGCACCACACGCTTAACCGTGTTGACGGGCACGGCGAAGCCGACTCCGTACACTTCGGGGTCGTAAGCAGTGTTCACGCCGATAACACGCCCCCGCGAATCCAGAAGCGGTCCCCCCGAGTTTCCGGGATTGATCGCTGCATCTGTCTGGATCAATTCCGGTATGCTGAAGCGAGCCCCAATTGCTATCGAGGCTCGTCCCAAAGGTAGGCTGCGTCCCAGGGCGCTCACAATTCCTGTGGTCAGTGTGCCGCGAAGCCCAAAGGGATTGCCCAGGGCGATAGCTCGCTGCCCAATTTGCATCGCATCTGAATCGCCCAGTTCGATGGGACGGATGTCCCGGACCTCTGCAGGTAGGTCCACTTTGATCACGGCCAGGTCACTATCCGGGTCTGTGCCGACGATCTCTGCACGCACCACTGTGCCATCGTGGAAGGTAACTTGTACCTCCTCTGCGCCTTCTACCACGTGGTTGTTGGTGACGATGTATCCCTCATGGTCGATGAGAAAGCCAGAGCCGGTACCCTGCTGATAGAATTCCTCCTCTGGCACGTCGGGGTGGTCTGGTATCGCCGGCAAGCCCAGACGGTCAGCATTCACCAGTTTCGCGACGCGAATGTGCACCACTGCCGGATTGACGCGCTTGTAGATGTTCACCAACAATTGCTCTTCGGCGTCGGCCTCTGCAATGATCTCCGGTGGCAAGGTGGTTGGTTGAACCGCGACGTGTTCCTGCGCTGGTGTCGGAACGGGGCGTGCTCGGCGGCTCAAAGATGGGCACCACCCGCATACACCGCAACCTGTCAGGCTCAGAGCCAGCAGCCCCACAAGGATTGTGACACTCAACCTTTTGACGTTTATGCTCTTCATTGTGCTCCTTATCAAGATTCTAGCGAGTGCGCAGCGATGCTAACTGAGTGAACAGTTCCTTTTCCTGCTTGCTCAGCTTCCGCGGCACAGCGATCTTTACTTCTGCGTAGAGGTCACCTTTTGCCTTGGGGTTCTTGAGTTTCGGCATGCCCAGGCCTTTCAGGCGGAAGCGTTTGCCGCTTTGTGTCTCCGGTGGGATCTTGAGCATGACCTGTCCCTCCAAGGTTCGCACCGATACCTCTCCACCGAGGATAGCGGTGTACAGGTCAACCGGCACCTCGCTGTACAGGTCGTTACCTTTCCGTTCGAAGGCATTGTTCGGTAGCACCGATATACGAAGGTACAGATGCCCGCTGGGCCCACTTCCAATCCCACGTCCGCCTTTCCCGGCAATGCGCACCCGCGATCCGGTGTCTACACCTGGCGGTATGGTGACTTCGATTCTCTGGTGGTCCATCTGCAAGACACGTTTCGTGCCGCTATAAGCTTCCTCAAGCGTCACTTCCACGGTATGTTCCAAGTCCTGCCCACGGCGACTGCGTGGTCGCTGAGAGTAGGTGGCGCCCCTCGTGCCGCCGAAGACATTGCGGAAAAAGTCCGAGAATCCTCCGCCTTCACCGAACAAATCCTCGAGGTCCCTGTATTCGACGTGCACGCGTCCGCTGCCCGGCTGTCCTCCGGCGGACCACTGGCTCCAGTCAAAGCCGCGTGGGTCTCTGCCCATGCGCTGCCACTGCTGCCAGTTGGCTCCAAGCTCGTCGTACTTCTTACGCTTCTCTGGGTCACTCAGCACCTCATGTGCTTCGTTGATCTCTTTGAAGCGGGCTTCAGTGGTCTTGTCGCCTGGGTTCACGTCCGGGTGGTACTTGCGAGCCAGACGCCGATAGGCCTTCTTGATTTGTTTTTGACTGGCCGTCTTGTCAACACCCAGGATCTTGTAATAGTCCTTGTATTCCATACTACTCTAGTCCTGCCTCCTCAAAGGTGCCGCTGCCTTTGAGCCAATCGCTTTCCTGGGCTGCCCTATCCTTCGCGGTTTACCTGCACACGTGCCGGACGCAGCAGCTTGCCGCCCAGCATGTAGCCCTTACGGTACTCGCAGGTTACTTCGTTTGGATTCCCTGAACCTTCACCGGCCAACTCAACCGCTTCATGGATGCTGGGATCGAAAGCCTCTCCCACCGATTGCAGGGCCCGCACGCCTTCCCGATTGAGGTTTCTTTGCAGTTGCTCATAGGTTATGCGTATACCGGCACCCAGAGGGTCGTTTGCATCTGCGTATTGCAGGGCATCCTCCAATTGATCCCCAAGTTCCAATAGGTGAGTCAGCAGGCGCTTCTTTTGCTGCCACATGCGCTCCTCGCACATGCGCTCCAGGCGCTTGCGCATGTTCTCTGATTCCGCCAAAGCGAGCAAGTATTTGTCGTTGTTCTCCGCAGCCTCCTGGCAAGCCGCATCAAGCTGTTCTTGCAGGTCGCTGCGTTGCTCGCCGTTTGGTGACAAGATGTTTTCATTCATAACCAGTCCTCGTTCAACAAGCCTGTTGTGATAATCGTTGATACCATTCTAATACCTTAGTGTGCCCTTGTCAAGGTTTTTGCCGCAACTCCTATAAATGTCTAACATACGGCAAATGAAAGACATCGGAAGCCTGTTCAGAGGTTTTCACTGAGGTATGGGAGTGGATTGCTGCTTCGTGCACCGAAGGTGGCTCAACCTCTTTGGCCGGACACTTGCACCCCGTTCGGGCCGCCTCGGCCGAAGGTGTCGTCCCCGTTTACGCCTCTGGCGCAAAGACCAGAGGTGAGACAGGGCGAGACAGGGGGAGCCCCCGCCCCGTCAAGCCATCGCCTGCGGCCTTGTCTTCGCCAAGACCTTCGGCGGGACCTTTGGCGATATGAAAACGGCTGCGGAAGTTTAGCGATTGACACAGTACCCTGTGGTTGGAGTGGCGCTGGTAGCTGAGCGGGGTGCGCAATCGGCGCGGGGTTAATCTGCTGTGGCTTGCACCATCCTCTGCCCGGCTTCTGTGAGCGCCCATATGCGGCCTGAACCACCGATGCTACATGTGCTGGCCACGGGGCAGCCGTCACAACCGTTAGTGCAGGTCGCCTCCAGCGCTTTCAGATACCCCATCCGCACTAGTTCGTCGATCATGCTCTCCAGTAGCGCTTGACTGACGTCCAGCCGTTGTGCCAGTTGTTTAAGGCTGTGCACGTTTCCAGATTGTATGATGTGGAGAAGTTTGTGTAGCATAAAACTCGATCCGCGAGTGTGCCTTGAAACGGCACCGAGGATCTGCAGTCTGATCCTTACTGGCCCAGTAGAGTGGCTATCTGATAAGTCAACGTGCCTCCCAGCAGAGAGAGGACAAGCAGGAAAACGACGTTGAAAACTGTCCACCGCCAGGAATTGGTTTCCTGTTTGATCACGCCTACCGTGGCCACACATGGGATGAACAACATCTGCGTCACTAAGAAAGCAAGCGCTGCCGCCGGGGTGAAGGTGGAGCTCAAGATGGCCGCCAGCCCTGTTCCGCTTTCCCCTACCCCAAAGAGCACACTAAGAGTAGCGATAGTGTTTTCCTTGGCGATGAAGCTGGTTAGCAAGGCCACCATCATGCGCCAATCCAGGCCCATTAATCTGCCGACCGGCTCCAGCAATCGCCCGAAACCTGCCATATAGCTGCTTTCAATATCGCCACTGGGCAATGTGGATAGGGCCCAGACGATGACTGAGACAGCCAGAATGATCGTGCCGGCTTTGTGCAGGAAGGATAGGAGACGCTGCCAGATGATAAGGGTGATGGTACGCCCGTTAGGCAGGTGGTAGAGGGGCAGTTCCATGATGAATGCCATATGTTCGCCCTTGAAGACGACCCTATTGATGACCAGGCCGGAAAGCACAAGCACGACCAGGTTTAGGGTGAGTACTCCCCAGGAGACGATGGTTGGAGCAGCGAAGAACGCAGGTGCTAGAAAAGCAATTACAGCCATGCGTGCGGCGCAGGGCACCAAAGGAGCAACCAGGATGGTCAAGAGACGGGCTCTCTCCGACTCGATCACTCTGGCGCCCATAATAGAGGGCACATTGCAGCCAAAGCCCAAAAAGAGGGGCAAAAAGGACTTGCCATGCAGCCCCATCAGATGCATGAAGCGGTCCATCACAAAAGCTGCTCGGGCCATGTAGCCCACATCTTCCAGGATGCCCAGCACGACGAAGAAAATGAGCAGAATCGGGAAGAAGGTCAAGACACCTCCTACGCCACCGATGATGCCATCTATTATCAACCCCGCAATCCAGTTCGGTGCTGTAGCCAGTGCCTGTGTTGCCAGATTGGACAAGATCCCTACGACGTATGTGTCCATCAACTCCTGGAGCGGTGCACCGACAGCGTAAGTCAGCCAAAAGGTCAGCCCCAAAATGCTGGCGAGGACCAACAGTCCCCATAAGGGGTGGGTTGCCCAACGGTCCAGACGGTCAGTCAGCGTGATCGGGCCGACTTTTGGTCTTACCACCGCTGCGCGAATCATGCGTCCAATCCACGCGTATCGCCCGCTGGCCACGGCAACACATGCATCTTCGTGCTGCTTGATGATGCCGTAAACCCCGTCCCACGCTTCCGGCGGCAGTCGCGGGCGCATCATTTCGGTGATCTGCTTATCACCTTCCAGTATCTTTAGTGCCACCCACATCTTTGGATATTCAGGCGGTACGTGCTCGTTGATCAGTGTTTCGATGTGCTTCAGAATGTCTTTGTGATCCGCGCGGATGTCTGGAGCGTTTGGCGCGTACTTTGCTCCGTCACAAGCGACTTCCTGAATACGCGCCAGCAATTCTTGCATGCCTTGCCCTTTGGTGGCTACCATGGGCACCACGGGCACACCTAACGCAGCTTCCAGTACGTGTGTTTCGATCTCCAGGCCCTGCTGTTCGGCCACATCTACCATGTTCAGGCCGACGATAACGGGCACGGGCAAAGGCAATAGCTCAGCGACCAGATATAGACTGCGTTCGAGCGTTGCCGCATTTACGATGGCCACTACAACGTCTGGTTTCTCTTTGATGATGTACTCACGGGCGATCAACTCCTCTGGTGAGTTGGCGCTCAGGCTGTACGTGCCGGGCAAGTCGACCACATCGAATGTCCACTCCTGGTAATGGCATGTGCCAGCCCTCTGTTCAACGGTCTTTCCCGGCCAGTTGCCCACGTGCTGCCTCAAGCCCGTGAGCAGATTGAAAACAGTGCTCTTGCCTACATTGGGCTGCCCAGCCAAAGCCACGCGGATGGGTCGGCTCTCTTGCGCCATCATTGCTCTCGCTTCTCCGGCGCGACCAGTATTTTGTAGGCCTCTCCACGCCCCAATGCGATGCGTGTGTCGCGCAGCGTGACGATAATGGGCCCATGGCCCAGGTTCTGCAGCATTGTGATCTGGACCCCTGGCGTGAAGCCGAGGGCGGCCAGCCGGCTGCGGAAGCCAACACCGCCACACAGGTCGTGTATTGTAGCTCTCTCCATACCCTTCAATTCGGTAAGCGGACGGAGCTTGTTTAGCGTGTCTGTTTGGTTCGATTGTGGATGCATTGTTCAGTCTCCAGTTGGTTGTGATGTCGTCCGTGGGTTCTGGTGAGGTCGTCGTGGCGATGTGAGCAACATATCCCCGCGGCCTTTCAGCCTACCCCTTCAATCTCTACCAGTATGGCTGTGGCCAGGGATTGAGCCACGGCAATTCTTCTGCCGTTGATCTCCAGCAACAGACTGCCTGGTGCGGCTGCAACGACCTGGAAGGATACGCCAGGGCGTAATCCTTGCCCGATCAGGAAGGCGCAGCTCGCTTCGTCTGCCGTGCAACGAATACAATGTCCTCTCTGTCCGGCCTCCATCTCTACAAGAGGACGCGATTGGGTTGTTGAGAATTGGCCGGAACTGGCAGGGATCGGGGCACCTTCTGGGTTTACCCGAGGGTAGCTGAGAAACGCAGCTAGCCGTTCAACCAGTGCCTCCGATGTGGCATGTTCAAGACGACAAGCGGTTTCGTGCGCTGCCTCCGACGTCATTCGCAGGTGCTCTACTAGGAAAACCTCCCACAGACGGTGGCGGCGCAGGATGCGGCCAGCTAGTCGTTCTCCTGCTGCGGTGATCGAAACTCCTCTATAAGGCACGTAGGACACCAAACCCTGGCTCTGAAGCTTGCGGCACATCTGATTGACCGACACGGGAGAGACGTCCAGAGTCGCCGCCAGTTCAGAAAGCGGTACTGGCTGCCCTTCTTTGCCCAGGCGGAGAATACTCACCAGATACATCTGGACGTTTTCACTTAAGGAAGAGAGGTTGCCCATGTCTTTAATCCAACTTTAATAACAGGCCACTGAAGGTTTAGGCGCAGCTTAAATATACATCAGATTTGGCAGAATGTCAAATCCGATATCACACGTATCGTCACCGTGATCTGGCTGCTAGTGTGCTTGGGTTGCCAAGCTCGGATTCCAAGCAGGCGTGGAATGCGGCAGTTGCTCATCCCTGGCATCTGTGTTATAATCGCCGTGTAGCCACGAGACGATGCGATCATCAGGGGGCAAGCAAGGAGGGATGGAGATCCATCTATGCTTGCTGCGTGCGTGATCAATACCGTTGAGTGTACACACTGAATCTCTAAGAAGGGAGAAGCGAAATGGATTATGGAAAATCTTTTACATTCGTTTTCGATGATGAGGAATGGGTGCAGAAGCTCCTCATCGGCGGCATTTTGGGCCTGATCCCCATTGTCAACCTGGTTGTGATTGGTTATGGCCTGCAGGTGCTGAAGAATGTCGCTGCTGGCATGGAGAAACCCCTGCCCAACTGGGACGATTTTGGGGACTACTTTGTCAAAGGGGTGATGAGCGCCCTGGGCGGTGTGGTCTGGGCTCTCCCACTGATCTTCTTGTCCATGGTGATTGGCGTTATCAGCGCAGTGACCGGATCCGGAGCAGATGCCGAATACTTCTCTACGCCGCTCAGCATCTGCATGTCGGGGTTCGGCTGCCTGTCGGGGCTCTACGGGCTGTTCCTGGCTGCGGTGATGCCAGCCGTTATCACCAAGTATGCCGTCAGTGGTGAGTTTGGAGCCATGTTCCGCTTCGGCGAGATCTTCAAATACATCACATCCAACCTGGGTCCTTACATCGTCGCACTGCTGCTGGCCCTGGTTGCCCAATTCATCGCTGGTTTCGGCGTGATCTTGTGCATTGTTGGCGTGGCGTTCACCCACTTCTGGGCGATGCTCGTCGGCAACCATCTGCTAGGCCAGGTATATCACGCCAGCGAGACGACAAGTTTGGAACCAGCAGTCTGAACGGTTTCTGACTTGGTGAAGAGGCAGATCACGGGCGAGGATGTGCAAATCCTCGCCCGTGTCATATCTCGCATATGGACAGGCGTGACAAGACCCCGTGATGGGGTTGGAACATGGTCTGTCCGCTGGAAGAGCCGCTGGTCTGTGACTTGAAGATGTGAGTGCTCATCAGCTCATTTCGTTGGTGCGGTTGGTGTCTTGGGGCAGGATCTTGGTGTTGGCTCAGAGGTGTGACGGATGGATGGGGTATCTATCACCAGTGCTGTAAAGCGTATCCTGGAGACGCTGCCCGTGGGCGTCACGCTTGTGGCTGCAGCCAAGTTGCGCAGCGTGGAGGCTGTGCGTGCCGCTATCCGCGCCGGGGTCACCTGCGTGGGTCACAACTATGTTCAGGATGCGGCGCAGATGATTCCGCTTATCGAGGAGCCAGTGCGCTGGCACATGATCGGGCATCTGCAGAGGAACAAGGTGAAGAGGGCCGTGCAGTTGTTCGACATTGTCGAAACGCTGGATTCGCGGCGACTGGCGCAGGAGATTGAGCGGCGTTGCGCAGCTATGGGCAAGGTGATGCCTGTGCTGGTGGAGATCAACAGCGGGCGCGAGGCCAGCAAGACTGGAGTGCTTCCAGAAGAGGTGGAGCAACTGGTGTGGCAGTTGAGCGAGTTGTCGCACCTCCGCGTACAGGGATTGATGACTATGGGCCCACGCTTTGGCAATCCTGAGGACGCCCGGCCCTATTTCCGCCTCACGCGGGAAACGTTCGAACGCCTGGCAGCGGTGCACATCCCCAACGTGGAAATGCGCTACTTGTCGATGGGCATGAGTAACAGCTACCGCGTAGCGATCGAAGAGGGAGCCAACATGGTGCGCATTGGCACGATGCTGTTTGAAGAACGCGCAGATGAGTAGCGGGTGACGGGTTGCGAGTGGCGAGTCTCCAAGGAACCAGAAATCCGGTATCTGCCAGATACCGGATTTCTTAGCTCTCGGTGTTTTCCGTGGTTCGTATCGCCATGCCTACTCCGGGTACGTCTGGAATAGCCTGCCCCACGGGCTTTCCTGCAGCCATTTCTCCGTGACTTTGCGTCCCTTGAGCGGATACCAGAAATGGTCGTGGTAGTACTCGCTGGCAAAGATAAAGATGTTGACGATGGGCGTGCGGAAGAGCAGCTTCTGAAACACTTTCAGCGGCGTGCGCCACAGCAGCATGCCGGCGCCAGTGCCCAGGTTCGCGCTGACCCTAAAGCCCCATCGCTCGTTGGCAATCTCGGGCATGCCAACCACCTCAATCTCACGCGGGTTGCCCTGGCCCAGGCCGAGCTCAGTGGCGTGAGCGATGTACTGAATCTTCATCGGCTCAAAGCCCATCATCGCTGCCGACACGGCGTCAATCGCCACCTGGTCGGCTGAAGCCAGGATGACGTCCTTCTGGTGAGGAATCATGGTTCGTGGCCCCGCGCCGCTGCCTGCTGTGGTACCATCCATGGTAGCAAAGATGCCGGTGTGAATCTCCTTCTGGATTTGCAGCAAGTCAACCAGGGTGTCGTGGATCCAGGTGTGGGTGTAGTGGCGGTTGATGTTCAGCAGTCCGCCGAAGGCATTCTTCATCGCGCCTGTTGTCACCGTATAGGTGTGGGTTTTGACCGTCGGTAGGTGGACAATGTTCTTGCCCACGAAATAGTCCGGGATGTAGATGCCACCGGGGAAGATCTTGTCCAGCACGAGCATCTTGGCCCTGGGCTTGTATTCAATCCAGCTCATGTCCTCTGGTTTGAAGTTGTACAGCTTGGGAATGGCGTACTTCTCCAGCACGGGCCCGAACTTGTTGTAACGGTCGCCCAGATCCGCGATGGTGACGACCGTTTTGTTGTGCACGTCCACCAGATCGGTAAAGCCGGCACTCTGCAGCGCCAGAATGGTGCCCTCTAGTTGCCAAGGGGTGGTATTGGCGCTGGGGTAAAGCAAGTGCCAGCTAATATTGTCCTTGAGTATGGTAGTTGCTGACGGGTCCAGCGTTTCCTTCATGCCTGCCAGTTCACACAGGCGCTGGTAATCGTCTAGCACGGTCTCTGGTGTGGTGCGAAGAACCGCTACCTTCGGTTTTGCCATTCTTCCTCCCTGTTTCTTCAGAGTGCGAACTCGGCCACCAGAAAGGTGTGGTCGGATGGGCGCTCCGCTCGTCGCATTTGGACGTCAATCCACGCTCGCGTTGATTTCCCCGCGAGTGGCTTTGTGGCCCAGATGTGATCTACCCGCCAGCCCAGATTGCGATCCACTGCCGTCCGCGCCCGATAGTCCCAGAAGGTGTACTGCCCCGGCTCGGAGCAGTGCAAACGAAACACGTCCATAAAGCCCCAGTCTTTCACCCGCTGTAGTGCGGCGCGGGCTTCCGGATGGAAATCCACGTGCTTGCTCAGTCTCTTGGGATCATGCACATCGATGGGGTCGGGTGCAACGTTAAAGTCACCCAACCACAGCAGCGGTTCTTCTGGCGAGTAGTGACGGTTGAACCAGTTGCGCAGACGGGCAAACCACTCCAGTTTGTATTGGAAATGTGGCGAGTCTGCAGATCTTCCCTGTGGCACGTAGGTGTTCACGATGGGAATGTCTCGGATGACAGCCCGTATCAACCGCGCTTCATCAGGCTCGCCACCGTCATCGAAGCCAAAAGCGACGTCCTTCGGCGCTTGCTTGCTCACGATTGCCACGCCAGCGTGGGCTTTCTGGCCACGGAATGTGACCTGGTAACCGATGTTCCTGAAATCATCTGCAGGAAAATCTGCGTCCTGGACCTTGGTTTCCTGAAGGCAGAGGACGTCGGGGGCTTCCCGCTTCAGCCAGTTAAGCACAAGCTCCAGCCTGGCGCGGATGGAATTGGCGTTAAAAGTGGCAACTTTGATTGCGTCCGTTGACATTTACCTTCCTCTTCAGTGGGTCAAATTGAAACGCCACGCAAGTGCAATCTTGCAGGTACTGCGTGAATCGCTAAGCTCAGGCACCCCTTTTTATGTGAGGATTTGATAATCTGAGTTTAGCAATCCAAGCACAGAGCAGTAAGGCGCAGGTATTATACTACAACAGCCTCAGAGGTTAAATCGTGCGGGGAGAAAGGGCCTGCGGTGCTTCGAACACGGGACCTCCAGAGCCGTTGGAGGGACGGACCACGGACGGGGTACGACAGCCAGCCCCAATAGCGACATATGCCATTAGGAGTTGCACAGTCCATGAAGGGATAGCGATTGAGGCAAGAATAGCTGTGCTTGCGACACAGATGCCATAGCGGCAGGACTGCAGCTTCGGGGCAGCAAAAAGAGCGGGTGATGGGACTCGAACCCACGACATTCTGCTTGGGAAGCAGACGCTCTGCCAACTGAGCTACACCCGCACTATGCAGCAATTATAGTCGACGACTGCATAACTGTCAAAAACTGTGGGCCAGTGTGGCTTGCTTCAACACGACAGGCAAATATACCATGTAGACTGTCGGCGTTGCTGACGGTGTCGCACTTGGTGTGGCTGTGGGTGGCGTCCCCGTCAGCGTGGCTGTAGGTGTCGCGATGATCGTCGGGGTGCCGGTAGTGGTTGGTGTCGCAGTGGGCGTGGGTGTTGGCTGTGTGCGCACAAATTCGCTGAGGCCATGATCGGTAGCAAGCCACATATGCCCTGTGGCCGGATCCATCGCCACCGCATACACATTGTTGCTTGCCAGACCGTCCGACACAGTGTACGTTGCCCAAATGTCGTCCGTCGTCGTAAACGGTGTGCCGCCATCGCAGAGCCGATGTACACCGTCCCAGGTGGCCAGCCACCAGCACCCTTCCCAGTCACGTGCCAAGCTACGGACCCACGTCCCCGCCATATAAGTTTGCCATCGATCATCTGCCTTGTCGAAGGGATCACCATACTCCAGTCTACAGAGACCGCGCGCAGTGGCTACCCAGATGGATCCCGGCTCGTCAACTGCAAGGTCGTAAATGATATTTGAGGCCAGGCCGTCGGGGATGGTGTACGTCATGCACTCGTAGTTCGAAGAGGGCGTGCCGTCGTCACGCAGCAGGCTCAATCCACCCGTAGTACCGAACCAGACCGAGTCTCCATCTCGTGTGCTTGAGATGGCGATAGCGTACACTATGTCGCTGCCCAGGCAATCGCTCACGGTGAAGGCAGTGGTGATGTCATCCAGAGGATCCAGAGGCGTATCGAGATGATCAATGCGCACAGCGCCCCGGTCAGTTCCAACCCAGACCGAGTCTGTTCCCGTGAGGGCCGCAGAGAACACGTATGGCGACGGCAGTGTATCCGTGAAGGTAGCCCAGGTTGGTGTGACAGTTGTCAGTACGCTCAACCCACCGGCCATGTCTGCCCATCCGGCAGGCCACGAGCCAAACCATTTGCGCCCTATGACATCAAATGCCACGGCAGTCACATAGTCGGATCCCAGTCCGTCGTCATGCCTGTAATGCAACCAGTCTGTGCCATCCCAGATGCTTGCCCCGTTGCCCCAGGTGCCGCAAAGCAGGGTGTTATTATGGAAGGAAAGCGAGGTCACCTGATTGGAGGTGGGTCCCTCAGCACTGAAATAGGTTCCTGTGGGCGTGCCGGTCGCATCCAGCGCCACGATCCCATGTCCTCTGGTGCCCGCTAGCGTGTAGTGTGAGCCATCGTAGGCCAGCGTTGTTGCCTCACCTGCAAAGCCTTCTACTGGGGAAAAGGCCAATCGGCTACCTGTGCCGCGCTGTCCCACCGCGAGGCGGCCATCCCCGAGCACTAGCCAAACATTGTCCCGGCCATCGACGCTTACGGCTACTACCTCTGGATAGGGGAGCCCAGCACCACGCCGATAGGCGCGCCAGCTTCCGTCCGCTGTACGTTCACTTAGCCCGGCCTCAGTGGCTATCCAGACTTCTCCTCCCTCGCACACAATATCCCGGATACGGTTAGAGGGTATTAAGTCGTTGGCGATTGTGTAGGTAGTAAGGGTAGGCGTTATCCATGGGTCGCCATTGAGGAAGACGGTGACGCCGCTGGGTGTCCCACACCATACCTCCTGGGTGTTGCTGACCGCGATTGTGGTCACAGAGTTCGAGGTCATGCCATCGGCAGCCGTAAAGCTGCGTGTGCGCAGCGCACCTGGGTCCGAGTCGTCGAGCACAGTTATGCCTCGCTCGGTGCCCAACCACTTGTATTCTTCATGTCCGGACCCGCGCGTAACGCCAATGGCTTGCACACGTGCGCCGATCAAGCCATCGGCTCGGCTGTAGTGCTGCCACGTGTCGTCCGTCAAGTCTAAGGGTGTGCCCCCGTCGTTCAGTACGCTGACCCCAACAGCGGTGCCAAACCATTTGCGACCACGCCCGTCTACCAACACAGACAGCACGTCGTTGGAACCCAGGCTATTGGCTGTCGTACGCCTGACACAGCGGCCTGAAACCAGATCCCAGCATGCCACGCCACCGTCTGTGGCGACCCAAACATACTGGTCGTCTTCGACAGCCATAGCGCGTATGTAATTCACGTTGGTGTGATTCACCCAACGGCCCTCGGTGTCCAAAGCGGCTGTGGCATTCTCTGGTCCAGCGTAGGCCCAAGTGGCGATCACAAACAACATCGCCAACAGGCTCAAGGTGACTATCCCGCCCACAATCATAGTCAGGCGACGGTGAGGGGGTGTTTCACTTGCCAATTGAGGGTTTGTCCAATGTAAAGTCATGAGTCCCGGTCGCCTCCTATCGGCGCGGAGCGAAAAGAACTGCTCCCGCTATTGGCGCTACATGACCTATAGGAGAGCAGCTAGAGTGCTACATGCCTGGGATACAGGGGTGATGCAGGTCAATAGGGTTCGGCTGGTGTGGGTGGGAGCCAGTGTCCACTGAGCCCTTCGATGTAACTGACCTGCCGCTCGACGAACGTGACAGTGCCAAAGTTGAGCACTGGCAGCGTGATCAAGCCAGGCACCATAAGCTCTGCGCGTATGGTGAAGAACCAGCCCAGTTGCGCTGGATTCGCACGCCCTTCAGGTTCTATGGCCACTTGTACACGCAACGTGTAGTCTGTGGGAATCAGCTTGTTCTTATCCAGTTCCCCTTTGATGGTGCCCACCGCCCGCTCATGGGCAATGGACTCCCAAGCTGAAGCAGAGCCTAGTGGCCAATGCATCCCTTCTGACGAGAGCTTTCGCGCAGCCTTGTACCCCCCCTGGGAGAGGGAGTACCGCACAGACATCACCTTCCATATTTCCAGGCTGCCAAACACCAGGAGGATGAAAAGCGGCAGGATGAACACATAGATGATGACGCTGGCTCCCTTGTTGTCCCTGCGCAAGCGAGAGAACATCTCAGTCTCCTGCCTAGGGTGTCGGCGTAGGCACGGGCGTGTTCGTAGGCCCTGGCCATGGGTACCATGGGCCGCAGTCCACAAAGCTGCTGTGCGCGCTGGTTAGAGTTACACTGCCCAGAGAAAGCCCAAGCACAGATGCCCTCCAGGGTAATGTCATCTGCGTGCGCACAGTGAAAAACATGTTCGGGTCGTCCAGCAAGCTCCTGTTGTGAGGGATCTCTGGACAAGGAAAGTCAATTGGCGAGAGGATTTCCTGATTGTCGCGGTTGAAGTAGCGGACCACGACGTATATCGGGCCATCCTCGGGGACGAACGGGTTGGCCAGCAGCGATTCCCAGATCAGTCGCTCTGCGCGCTGTCTGTCATCAACAGATGGCCGGTTGAAACTTTGATCAACGTAGGAGCGGTGATACACAGATAGATAACGCGCTGCCTGGTAGGTGCCGGCATCCAGCGATTGTCTGATGGAAATCAACTTCAGCATCTCGAAGGAGCCGTACAGAATGATGACAAAGATGGGAACGAGCAGCGCGAACTGTACGAGCTCGTAGGTTCCTCTTTTGTCCTTGAGCAGCGCCCGCAAACGCCTGGCCACGCCACGCCCCATATCTAACCGCCACTTGTCGAGCATTCCAGCTTAAAGCCGCGTACTGTAGGCATAAAGTTGAGCCGCAAAGTTGTGCCGCTGGCCTGGCCAAACCTCGGCGGTATGAGAACGTCGTACTCAAACTGCACCTTGATCGAAAACTGGCACTTTTTGCAGCGGGTTTGCATGTTGCACTCTGGATTGAGGTTGAAGACAGTGACTTCTGGATTGGGATCCCTTGAATCTGCGCGGATGCTGTCTGCGGGCACATAGGGGTTATTCAACAGTTCGGCCACGACAAATGGCCAGATTTTCTCTTCCCACTTGTTCTCGCTGATTCCCCAGTTCAGACCGTTCAATGCAATGTACTTGGCCGCCTGATAGGTCGCCGCGTGCAAGGTCTGCTTGATCGAAACGACCTTCCAGACCTGGACGCCCATGTACACGATGACGACAAAGATGGCTATGACGAACAAAGACTGGATGGCTGTTGAGCCTTTCTTATCCCTGATCCAGTTCACCACAGAAACCATAAGTAGATCACTCCGGGCACGCAAAAAGTCCATGCGTATGGCCGGCCCTCTTCCTCCAGTTCGCGCTGAGTGGGGAAGAGGCTGCCTGCTCTTAATCTCTTGCGCAATGCCTGTGGGAAATCACGCAACTTCTTGCCACGCAGTCTGAACAGCAGCAGCGGCAGGCTTAGGATCAGCACTGCGAGCGACAGGAAAACGACGAAATCGGCGCTGGGAAACAAAGCAAGGATACCCATCAATGCCTTGGCGTCCCCGCCCCCGAGGATGTGCAGTTCCCAAAGGGCAAAGCAGAATCCCCAGGCCCCAAGCAGGAGCAGCAGAGCGTGTGCGTCGGCAACGCTACACGGTTCCCATCCATCGGTGGATAGGCCGAACTGGGCAATAGCCACTCCCAGAACATAGCAGACCCCACGAGCGACACGCCATCCTCCCAGCAGAGCCATTGCTGGGAGGGTCAACCAGTTGGAAATGGTCGCCGTACGTGCATCCACATAAGCAATGGTAAGCAACCAGAGCGTTGCGATAGCCTTAAGCAGCAACAACATCGCTGGAATGGCTGTTCCGCAAAGGTGAATGATGACCAGCTCCCCTCGGCTACCCGATCAACTGCTGAAGGAGCTGCTCCATAACCCTGATCACTTCGTCGTAGATCTGGATGAGGATGAGCCCCGTGGCCAACAAGAGCACCATGGTTACCATTGCCCACTCCACGAGCTCGGGTCCACTTTCATCAAGCAGGAATCTTCTCACTTCTTCGACCATGATCTGCTTTCTGTGCTTTGCCAGCAGCGTACGGTAGTAAGCCCAAAGCGCCTGTCCCACGTCAAACGTGCTTCGCCCGTTGGGGGATGCAGACTCTGCATCCCCCAGTTGCTTGTGGCACGAATTGCTCTACACAGTCTGTGATCGAGCAAAAGTTGGATGGCGAGACAGGCGGCGTACGAACTGCTATCCCTGGGGCTGAACCGGTTCGGTCCCAATGCCCCTCAACAGGTCCAGAATTCTCTGATACATGGCACTGAGCTGGGCTCCAATGGCTCCTAGAATCAGAACAGTGGCGAGCACCAGAATCACCGTCACGATAGCCCATTCCACCAGCTCGGGCCCGCTTTCATCGGACAAGAACCTTCTGAGTTCACGCATTCCTGAATTCACCTCCTTTCGCTCCAATATCCTCGCCTGAAAAGCCTGCTTCATAGAACCTCCTTTTGCCTGCCGGAATTGGACGAGAAACGCAACTCGTTAGCGCGAAAAAGTGTGCCCTGTCACCCACCTGTAAAGCGCAGCGAGATTTGGGACAGAAACGTTATGACTATTGGGAACAAGCCGATCATGATGGCTGGGAGAAACACGGCTACAATCATCGGCAGGGTCAGTTGGATGGGCAGCTGCTGGATATCCCGCCTGATATCCCCACGGATCTCATCTTGAATCTGCTCCACAGTCAATGAAAGCGCTCGGTCATAAGAGATCCCACCATCTCTAGCCATTTCCAGACGCTGCACCAAGTCCCTCAACTGTTCGGAGCGAAAATCTTCGACCAGCCCTTCGATCACCTGCTCCGGCGCAATGGACAGCCGCGTTTGCACGTGCTTGTACAAACGCTCACCGAAAACGCCCCTATTTTTCAATTGCTCTGCGGCCTGGGACAGCGCGCCGCTGAGTGTCTCCTCCATCGAGGTGCCGAGGTGTAAGCTAATGACGAAATCCCTGATCTCTCTCAAGTCAACCTGATACTGCTCAGTACGCCCCAGCCTGGACAGCAACTCGGCCCGGCCTTTTCCCGCTTGGCGTCGGAAATGCTTGTGCTGGAAGGCCCATATTCGCCGCAGTGTGTACTCAAGCTCACTGCTGGCCACCAGCAGCAGGATTGTTAGACCGAGCAGTGCCAGAAGCACAGTAGTCATGAGATGCGCTCCATCAGCTTGCCGATTTCACGGTCAATGTAATAGGAACCTGCCAAAATGATGCTTAGAAAGACGACAAAGGCGATCTGCCCAACTGTGGAATGATAGGGTGCACGCAGCGCAGGCACAACAGGCACGGCCAAGATAATTGCCGCAGCTATGCGCTGCAGGACTGAAGTCTGGCCGGTGATCGATGTCAAGCTCGACTCGCTTTCCCGGCGCAATTCGTCGTGGGTGCGCAGGCGATCCACCAGATTGTCCAGGGCTCTCACTACAGCATCGGGAGTCGCGCCCTCACTCATCTCCAAGATATACACAAACTGATTCAGATACACGTTGTCCGTTCGCTCTCGCAGTTCGGCGAAGGCGCGCTCTGGTGATGAGGTCAGGTAGAAGCTTTGTATCATGACGTCCACCAGCCCCCTCAGGGGTTCACCCACCTTGTCCTTCACCCGGTCCAACGTTGAGAAGACGGAAGGCTGTAATTGGTACATGCTGCGAAAAGCCAGGATGAGTTGCAGAACCTGTCTGGATGCCAGCAATTCCTGTTGCCTCTGGGTGCGCCGTATAGAGTAAATGGTCATTACAACACCAAGGACAAGCAAGCAAACTTGGATCAAAACCGCGCCCCACATCAGCAGTGCAAAGATCACCGCAGCGATGAATGGCAGAAAGGTCTTCCACGTTACAGGGCCTGGCATGAGGCGGGCACGATAGCGCTGCAGGGCGGGTGCCAGGTATTGTCTCAATTCATCCAGCACCAACACGCCAATGGTCAGCAGAAGCGACCCGATAAGCAGCTTGTTCAGCAGATCAGACCCTATGGCCATCGCTCCATCCCCTCGCGTAGCGGAGTCCAACCGCGCCCGGTCCATTTCTTCAGTTCGGTCAGTGTGTAGTACCCATTCTCGATACCGTCAACAGCCAAGATTTCTTTCATGTAGCGTGTGTAAGCTTGCTTCTCCGGGTTATAGTCCATGGCCAGGTGGATGATCAAACCTAGTCCATAGCCGATCACAGGCCGGATCTCTGCTACCGGAATATCTCGGCGTGCCAAGTTCTCCAGCCGAGCCAGAGCCATACGTGCGCTCTGTGAGTGTGTTGTGGTGTGACTGACAATGCCCAGGTTCAGAGCAAGGATGTATTGCACAGCTTCTCGAGATACCACCTCGCCGATCATCAACACGTCGGGACGCATGCGCAGGATGGCCGTGTTGATGGCCTCGCTCATCTGCTCTGTTTCCTCTTCGACCACCAGGTGGTGGTAATGCTCGATTTGCGGCTGTAGCTCTTCGAAAGTCTCTATTACGGAAACCTGTGCGCGTCTTGGCAAGTGCTGTGAGAAGGCGTTGAGCCAGGTCGTCTTACCCGCACCGGGTCGGCCGGCGAACACTATGCTGACTTTCATCGAGTTGGCAACCTTGGCCAAAAAGTCAATAGTCTCTTCGTCTGCGCTCCCTCGATTGACCAGATCCTCCAGGCGTAACTTTTTCTTCGCGAATCGCCTGACGTTGATAGCCGTGCCTTCACGGCTCAGTGGGGGAATCGTGGCCGCGAAGCGAGAGCCATCGGGCAGTCCCACTTTGATCATCGGCTCCGCAGCGCCCAGGCCCTTCCCCTCCATGTCCGCAATGCGCCGCGACAAACGATAGAAGTACTCATCAGAAGCCAAAAACCCTATGGGTTCAGGGTTTCCTTCGCGTATCACGGTCACATATCCATTGCGGACGATGATCTCCTCGAGTTCTTCCTCTTCCAAAAAGGGATGGAGCACGCCCAGGCCAACAATCCGTTTGGCTACCTCGTCTGCCACATCCTGCAAGTGCCGTTCATCTACAGGTATGCCCAGTTCCCTGATGCCCCGCAGCACGTTGGCACGAAAGGCAAAACGCTCCTGTTCCTGTGCGCCGCGCCAGCGAGGGACAGGAACCTCTTTCTCGACACAATAGTCCTGCACTTTTTTCGAGATGCTATTGTAGTCGTATGCAGATGCAACTGCGTGGTCGGACATCTTCTTTCTCCGTCTTAGTCGTCACCCAAAACTGGGGTTTCTCCGCCAGTGTCTGGTAGCATAGGGGTAGCACCTGAGGTCTCCCAGTCTGAAGTCGTCTGCCCTGCCCCAGGCGTGGGTGTCGATACGGATGTGAGGGGTGTCGCAGTAGGAGTAGCGGTTGGCAGGGCAGTGGGTGTGGGTGTGGCAACTGGTGTCTTTACGCTCTCCGATGAAGGAGCTAACGTAACCCAAGCAGTGTAGCCTGCAGCACCAAACGCTCGGATGATGTCCTGAACCATCTCAGGAGCAGCCGCAACGGTCAGCACACTTGCTGGCTGCGCGCCAGTCCCTGCACGGGGAACACTGAGAAAGCCACCAGCTTGCTGTTGGGGTGCCTCTTCCTCTTCACTGATCGGGTCGCCGCCGGCCGTGCGCACATCCACAACCCACACGCGGCTTGCAACCAGAACCAGATCGCCAAGCCTGTCCTCTCCCGTTCTTTGCTGGTAGCCGTAGATATTGACCTTATGCCCTGGCCTCACTTGCCCCGCAACCATCTCGTTAAAGACCGCTGGGAAGCTGACAATCTCCAGGCCCATGTCTTCTACATACCTGACATTCTCTATCAAGTCGGCATCGGCAAGACTGATCTTGGCGCCAGCTTTGATGAAGCGGGTGGTCATTTTGCCGAGAAGGTTCTCTGGCTTTTGGTAATACTCCCGGGCCTCAGCTTCGGGTATCTCTTCTGAGCCTAGCTGCACCTGGCCGGGGGAGATGATCGAGTAAGGCTCCATGTTTTCGAGGGCGACAGCGACCCTCATAACGCCGGGTTCCTCTACAATCTGTTGGCCACAAAGGTCAAGGTTGACGAGCACTACGGCGATGAGTAAGACGGCGGCCAAGAGCAGTAATAAAGTTCTCCGATTTGTCATATTCCCTCCAGGCAGAACCATACACGAAATTCAAGAGCTTTCCACCCAACTTGCCTCTCCATTCGTCTACCCGATTGATGTAGGGCAAGTCGAGACCTCTTTCCATTCCAGCCAGGGCCAGGCTATCCTCAGCTCCCCGTTTCTGGTTGAACACGATGGTTGCTTTTGCTCCCAATTCCAACTGCAGTTTCTTGGCATTCTCAACAGCATCCAGCCTTGGAGTGGCCACAACCAGCCATTGATCCACTTCATCTTGGATCGCGCGTACCAGGCCATGGGGCCAAGTAGTATCCACTACGGTGAGGACATGGTTCGCCACCTGTCTCTTGTAGTACTTCCCAAACTCCTCCGGCGGCAACAGGCGGCAGTTTTCGTAATCCATCGGCACCAGCGTCACGCCTCTGAACACTGCGGGCTGCAGATCAATGTTCGAAGTGAGGTCATACAGGAAAGGCATCTCGAGGCCGGTGAGCGCCGTCAAGGCAGAGGTGCCGTATACGAATTCCAGGAGCAGCACGGGACGCTCGATACGACGTGCAAAGTGGAGCGCCATATCCAAGGCCAGAGTTGTCTTGCCGACTCCTCCCGAGTAGGCCGCAAAAGCCACCGTCAGTTTATCCGGCAGTTTGCGCCCTCCTCTGGCTCGGCTGGCTTGCTGGAGCCAGTCCTCTGGATCGACCAGGAAATCTTTGCTTCTTGCCCAAGCGAGCCCACGCTTCTCCTGGGCCTCAGCCAGAAGAGCCTGGATCATGCCAATATCGTAGGGGTACTCGACAACATCTTCGAAATCAATGAGGACAAGTTGCACTGAGGGTATAATCTTGGCAATCTCTTCTGTGGTGAGTGCCGGCTCGATCTCAACATCGGGCATCGCACGGAGTGTTTCGAAAACTGACACTGACTTGCTGGCAACGAGGACTTTCACGAGGCTCACACCCCCTCTCGGTGAACTGAGAACAACATATATCTCGGTTACTATTTCTGCTTGCGCAACAGTATAATATATAGACAGGCTTTTGTCAAAGGTCCGGCTGCTGCAAAGTCCATCGTTCTGTCATGCTGAGCGGAGGGACACATACTGCTCTGCGCAATCGACTTTGCACCAGCGGCGAAAGACATGGTAGTTATGAGTGAACTCTAGCCTGCCAAGCAAAACGTTAGTGACGTAAGATGGCATCCCAGCCATATCATCACTTGGTTTCACATGGAATCCAGCACGGGAGCTCTTTCCAGGATTGGTCTAGTATCATTAAATCATGATTGATGCAGAATTGCATGACGCTGCGAGACCGCGATATTGACTTTTTCTGGACTTTTTCATGACTTTTTCATGACGTTGCCGATTGGACAAACGGTCATTTCATGCTATAATATCGTTGTATCCCGATCTTTATCGGCACAGGAGACCGTCAATGGCCAATAAATCCTCATGGTATGACCGGGTGGGCGTGAAGGTAATGCCCGCTCGCTATTGTGAGAGATTCAAGAAGAACCTGGCGGCAGACCTCAGCTCTCTGCTTTTGCCAGATGAAAGCGAGCCGCGGACTCTCGAACAGTTCTGCATCCCTTTGAACTTTCGGGAAATGGCGCTTGGTAGAGCCACGCCAGCAAGGGTCATCGATATCTGGGATGTCCTGTTCCGCGCACCCAGACTGGCCATCATTGGCGAGGCTGGAGCTGGCAAGACGATCACTCTCAAGCATGTAGCTGTTATGCTGGCGCAAGGGAAGATGCCCCAGACCTACGTGCACCGCTTGACTTTCCTGCATCAAGGTCAGACCTTTGACCAATTGCTGCCCATCTACATGGACATTGGCCAGCTCGATTTGCACGCGGATGATCTAGCTGTCGCTCTGTCCAGAGTATTGGCCCAATACGGGTTCCCTGGAGCTACGAATTTCTTGAGGACCGAACTGCAGGCGGGGAGATGCCTCCTGCTCCTCGACAACTTCGACCCATCCCACGCCCCGGAGTGTTGCGCGCGTCTGAAGCAGCTTCTTGAGGCGTACCCCAAGACGCAGATGGTGGTCGCTGCACGCACGCCGGATGTGGTCAAGACTCTTCCTGACCTGGTGCGGTTTGAACCTCTACCTTTCTCCGATGACGATGTCGAAAAGTTCACTGGCAGGCGACTGGGCAAAGGCTCGCCAGCAGCCCTTGCGCTGCTGCACGCTTTGGAGCGAAGCAGCGCGCTTCGCTCACTGGCAGGGAATCCCCTCTTGTTGTCTGCGCTGGCCTGCGTGAGTGAGACTGCCCCGTCTTTGCATCTCCACCTGCCCGATCTGTACGAACGATGCCTCCAAGTCCTGCTTGGCGACAAGACAGATTGGGTATCGGCCCTTGCACGAGCGACTATTGGCCGTGAGACCAGCCAGGCTCTACAGAAACTCGCACTCTACTTCCACGAGCGGCGACAGGAACAGTTCAGTGAAGCAGAGCTCAAGACAGCAGTGGAGAGCGCACTGAAAGACCTTGGCGACCCAAGTGACAAGGCCTCGTTCTTGGCCTGGATGAGAAAGACCGATCTCCTGCGGCGGCGTAGTGGGAAGCAATACGCGTTCCTGCGAGTGGCTCTGCAAGAGTTCCTGACGGCGCAAGCGGTAGCGCGGACCAATCGTCTCGACGATGTGCTCCGCAACTACGTGGACGATGCTTGGTGGCACGAGGTGATTGTTTTGGCTACAGCTCTGCTGGACAATGCGGAAGATGTGGTTCCGCAGATACTGGCGACAAGCACAAAGCCAAGCGAGGCCCTATTCCTTGCTGCTCGGTGTGCTGGCGAAGATCCGAACCTTGCGGACGACGTGAAGGAGCAGCTTCGCCCTGCACTCTTTGAGATCCTGGAGGGCGCCGATGAAACCCGTTGGCGTGCGGCTGCTGCTTATATTGCTGCTCTGGAGAAACAGAGAGTTCGCGACTACTATCCCAAAATGCTTCGAAAAGGGCCTGTGGACCAACGCGTCGAGGCAGCGCTGGTCATGGGCCGCATCGGCGCGCCGGAATGGGCCACGGCCCCGCTGCTTGCGGCAACGTACAGAAGCGGCCCCTGGCAGGTTCGCAGCCGTGCTGCCTGGGCCTTGGGCCAACTCGGTGACAAACGAGCCATACGGACTTTGGTTGGGGCGCTCAAAGATGAGAGGGAGGAAGTAGCCAGTGCTGGAGCTCTGGCCTTGAGTGCGTTTGGTGAGCTTGCCGTGCCTTCGCTTATCTCGTCTCTGAGCAGCGACCACCCCATGGAACGGCAAATGGCAGTAGAGGCGCTTGGCAACATGGGAAGCCTGGCTGTGCGGCCATTGCTCAACATCGTGCAGAATGAGAAACTGCCCGATGATACCATCAAGGGTGCAGCCAGGGCCCTTGGCTTGCTCGGAGACGTGCGAGCTGTTCCCCCGCTCGTCTACTTGTTGCGCGCCGGAAACGGTAGACTGATAGCCTGTGCCGCTGCCGCCCTGGCAGCTATTGGGGAACCCGCAGTACAGCCGCTGATTGACGCCCTGCCTGCTCGGAGCGCGGAACTGGTGCTGCAGGGAGCAATCAAAGACGCCTTGGTTACCATTGGAAAGCCATCCATCGATTCCCTTATTCGATCCTTGAACAACCCCAACGCACCTGTACGCAATGCTGCTCAAGAGGCCCTGACTCGGATTGGTCCTACTGCTATCGAAGCTCTTGTCGCCGCTCTGCGTACAGAAGACTGGAACCTCCGTCGCCGCATCGCTCAAATTCTGGGGGAGCTCCGAGATCCGAGCCTGGTCGAGCCACTGATGAAGCTCGTACGCGATGAGAATCCCAGTGTGCGGGGTCGCGCCGCGCAGGTCCTCGGTCAGATCGGGCAAGAGAAAGCGGTGGAGCCGCTCATTGATGCCATGCGGGATGATCCCGATGAGTATGTCCGTCGCACAGCGATTAAGGCGCTCACTGATCTGCACAGCACGCGTGCCATCGGGCCTCTAATTGAAGTGTTAGAAGATGCCCAGCTACGGGATATTGCCGCCCTCGCTCTCACCGAAATTGGGGAAGCGGCAGTGGAACCCCTGATCCAGGCGGTCAATGAGAATCGCCTTCCAGAGTTCCAGCAAGTCTGCATCAAGGCTTTGGATTCCATTGGTCTGCGCGGCCGATTTGAAGAACCAAATCTGCTTGCCGTAGCCAGAGTCTACTCCCTGCTTTTCACAGAGCAGCCTGAACTGGACGAGATGATTTCGCTGCTCGACCACATCCGGTGCTGGGAACCCGGCGAGGAACTGCATAGGGTCTTTTCCACTGCGCGGATGTTACTGCAGGCACGAAGCCTGCGCGATGTGGCTGAGTATCCTGAGGAATTGGCTTGGGTGGATAGACTCGAGCATCCATTCCGGCCAGCGATCAAGAACATACTCCGGGGTTTGAACAACGTGGCGCAGAACATGCGCCTCTACCTGCTTGATTCGCGCCGTGCAGGGCAGCGTGACGCCATGCTGAGCGCCATCGATACCATGACCGGAATCCAGGAGACGATTGATACTCAATTGCAGCGATTTGAGAAAAAACCGTTTGCCGATATTGTCGAGAGATGGCGTGCGTTGACAGAGGATGCCATCAAGAACCTGCGCGGCCGAGCCCTGCTGGAGATTGAACCCTTTGACGAGGTTCCACTTGATAGGGCAGCGGCGGCCAAGATCGTCTTTCGCCTGACCAACGTAGGCGATGGCGCCGCCAGGAACCTGAGCGTTACCTTAAAGCAAGGCGGCAAGGGTGGGTTTGAAGTAGTTGGCCAACCGACCCAGAACCTGTATCCGCTCGGTAGCGGCATGCAGCAGGATGTCGAATTCTGGATCAAGCCGCTCGGCGGCAGTGAAGCCGGGTATTCTTTTGAAGTCTCGTACGATGATGACGAAGGAACAGGGCATTTCCATCCTACCAGTGGCCGCATACGCTTCTTTGTCGTGGGGGAGGAATATCGTCCCGTTCCAACCAGTCCCTACGTTTGGGGGCCAGTGGTCAAGACGCGACAGATGTTCTATGGCCGCCAGGATGTCTTTGATTGGATGAAGGAGAATATCAGCGGAACCTATCAGCAGAATATTCTAATTCTGCAGGGGGAACGGAGGATGGGCAAGACTTCTATCCTGTACCAATTGCTCAACCGTCCCCCAACTCCGCAGCACATCTGCGTCTTTTTCAGCCTGGAGTTGGCCATTACCACAACGATGGGCGACCTGCTCTACGATATGGCGATAGCGACATATGAGAAAATGACTGAACTCGGCCTGGACCTGCCGGAACCTGCAAAAGAGGAGTTCCTGAGGAGTGCCCAACGCTCCTCCCGGCAGTTCTTTGGCAGCGTGGAGGGCGTGCTGGGCGATCGCAGGTTGCTGATTATGATTGACGAGATTGACATTCTGATTGCCAAGGTTGAGGAAGGTGTGTTAAGCCACGATGTCTTCAACTTCATGAGAGGCCTGATGCAGCACAGTGACAAAATCGCTTTCATTGTCACAGGCGCCTACAAAACCCGCGAGATGCTCAAGGACAACAAGTCCATCTTTTTCAACATTGCCAGACCCTACGAAATCAGCTATCTGACTGAGAACGAGGCTGAGGCACTCATCGTCGAACCTCTCGCTGAATACTTGAATTATGACGACATGGTGGTGGCCAAGATCATTCGTGTCACCGCCTGCCACCCCTATTTCATCCAGTACATCTGTGATTCGCTGGTCAAGCTGGCGCGGAGGATGCGCAAGAATTGGGTTTACTTACCAGACATTGACGTAGTGCTGCAGGAGGTCATTCAGGACAATACCGGGGTGTTGCAGAATTCAGTGTACGCTCCGTTACGCAAGCCGGAACAAAAAGTACTGGCTGGCCTGGCCAACGTAACGGATGACCGTACGATCCTAGTGCCCCCGGCAGTAGTGGCGCAGGTGCTGGACAAACATGGCTTGGACATTCCCAAGTCGCAGTTGCTGGACGCGCTGCGTTCCCTGCGGGAACGCGACTTGGTGGTGGAGCGACGTATGGGACAAAGCCTGCAATATGGTTTCAAAATGGACCTCATCAGAATGTGGTTGCGTCAGAACGAGATGTTGTTACGCTTAAGCCAGGAGGCAAAGGTATGACCATCGAGCAGAAACCCCAGCTAGTGAATCCTTACTTCTATGGCATCCCAGTCAGAGACCCCCAGGATTTCTTCGGGTGGGAGGAGCAGTTACGCGCCGTTTTCGAATCTCTGCAGAAGAGGGCATCAGTATCACTCGTCGGCCAGCGACGCAGTGGCAAGACCTCCACACTCTACCACTTGATGACGGATGTTGCACAACGGGCCCACTCTTTTGATCCCCAGAACTTTATCTTTGTCTATCTGGACCCGCAACTAGGCATACGGGACCCACAGGAGTTCTATCAGCAGTTGGTGGAAGCTTTGGCAGAGCAGATTCCCTCCGTAGTAGAAGACATAGGCGGCCAAGTGAGCCGAAGGCACATTCAGTCCGTGCTTAAGAAACTCGACCCGCGTCGCCTTGTGCTGCTGGTGGACGAATTCGAGCGGCTCATCGGTACTGACACTTTCTCCATTGATTTCTTCACTTTCTTGAGAGGGCTGTCTGGGTTCTACGAGGTGTGCTATGTCACTACCACGATGCAGCCACTCTGGGAATGTTATTGGGGAGAGTGGAAAAGCTCGCCTCTGTACAACATCTTTCAACGGCCGGTGTATCTGAGTTCGTGGACAGAGTCCGAACTCGATCATTTTCTGGCCCAAACATCAAAGCGCTCGTGCGCTCCGATTGTGGAGCACAAACACGAGGTTTTCGAACTCGCGGGACGTTTTCCCTTCTACGTGCAGATGACCTGCTCGCTCTACTTCGACATGTGGCGAGAGAGAGGGGAGATCACATCTAAGGAAAGAATGGAGATCGCACGCCGCTTCGCAGAAGAAGCCTGGCCCCATTTCGAAAGAATGTGGAAGCGATACTTACAGCCAGAGGAACAGGCGGTCTTGGTTGCCCTGGCGGACGGCAAGGCGCCGCCTGATGATGCGAGCCTGGACCGTCTTACGCAAAAGGGTTATGTTGTGGATGGGCATGTATTCTCCTCGGCGCTCACTGACTTTGTCCAGCAGCAGGACAAGGCAGTAGGCGGGCTACGTGGTCCGCTAGCAGCACCCGGAGAGCCGGTGGAGAAGGGGATCCGGGTGAATAAGAAAGCCGGCGATGTCTGGGTAGATGGAAAGCGCAGGCCGCCACTTACCAACCTGGAGTACAAGCTATTGCTCTGTCTGTACGACAACGCCGACTGCATTTGCGACAAGTACGAAATCGTAGAGGACGTTTGGGGTGGTGGCTACATTGAACAGGTCGATGACTCACGCATCGCCAAGTTGGTGAGCCGCCTGCGTGACGCGGTGGAACCAAATCCAAGCGACCCTCGCTATATCATTACGGTACACGGCAGAGGGTACAAGCTAGTCGCCGAGGATGTGCAGCGAGGGGTGGCATAGCTGGCGGGCAATCTAGCCTGCCGGCGGGCCTTCCAGTGCTCAAGTTAGCTGTATTCCCCAAGTCTTCAGTTGCCGTATCAAATGCGCAGCAGAATGGAACACGATGGTTCTCAGACCCAGAGCCTGAGCTGCCATTGTGTTCCGTACTTTGTCATCTACGAACAAGCACTGCCTCGGCACAAGCCCCATGCTCTGCACAGTCAGCTCAAAGATCTCTGGATCCGGCTTGCGCAGGCCCCCCCGGGCAGAATTCACGATCACGTCGAAAATAGCCGTGAGGCCGTGCTCGGCAAGAAGTGTGTCAAGGTAAATAGTAGCATTGCTGAGCAAGGCGGTTCTATAACGCTTTTGCAGTCTTCGCCCCAGGGTGATCATTCGCTGGTTCAGGTCTTCATAGGCAAAGGAATTGTGCTTGAAAGGTTCGAGCAAAGCGGGCACCCTGCCGCCAAGTGCGTCAGTGACATGCTGCCAGTATTCTTCGTCCGAGATCTTCCCTGTTGACACATCCCACCAGTGCTCGCCTGTGAACAGCAGGCTCGCCATCTCGCCCTTGGCCAATCCCAGCTCGTCTTCGCATCGGTGCAGGATCGCATTGCGAGGCCGGATCTTGGTAAAGACCCCGCCAAAGTCAAAGATAATGCCCCTCAGAGTGTGTTCCATTCTGTATCCCTGGTCACTGCTTCGATTCACGCCCGCGCAGGCTATGTGTGTCTGAATGATAAAGACTTTTCCTTGGTTGTCAAGCAAGCACATTGGAGCATGTGGGATTCTCTTTTTCCACGAGCCAGGGACTTTTGACAGGAAGTCCCTTCTTCTCTACAATGGCAAAGCATTCGTTAGACAAGATGCAGAGGGGAATCGTTGCTGATGAAGGTTGTGACAGTTGAACAGATGCGTGCCATTGAGCAAGCAGCAGACTCCCAGGGACTGTCCTACGCCATGATGATGGAAAACGCTGGCCGTGCTGTGGCTACCTTGCTGGAGGACAAAGGCATCGCCGGAACACACGTCCTGGTGCTGGTAGGACCGGGCAATAATGGCGGGGATGGCCTTGTGGCTGCCCGCTACTTGCATCGGGCAGGAGCGGTAGTTTCTATCTACTGTTGGAAGCGCGAGACCCAGAACGACGAGCATTGGGATCTGGCTCAGAGTGCAGGCATACCGATTTTCCAATGCGTGGAGGACGGGCGTTATGCCCGGCTGCGGCGATTGGTTGCTGAGGCCGATTGGATACTTGACTCTCTGCTGGGGACGGGAGTGTCCAGGCCCATCACAGGTACGCTGCAGAAGCTTCTGATCATCGTGCGCAAAGGGGTCACCAGAAGAAGAGCCCAGAAGAAACCACTGGCATTGGTGACAGTCCTACCGACTGAGCCAGCCCATGTCGGTTCTGTACCTGTTGTAGTTGCTGTTGACGTACCGAGTGGCTTGAATTGCGACCCGGGAGCGGTTGACCCTGTCACTTTGCCAGCCGATGCGACGGTCACATTCGGGTTTCCCAAAGCCGGACAGTTCCTGTTTCCAGGCGCTGGTTACGTGGGTGAACTCGTCATTGCGGATATTGGCATTCCGCCAAAGCTCTCCAGAAACATTGTCCTCGAAGTGAGTACTTCCGAACTCATACGGCCTCTGCTGCCCGAGCGCCCAATGGATGGGCACAAAGGAACCTTTGGCAGAGCGATGGTAGTGGCTGGATCTGCTAACTACACCGGGGCAGCATATCTGGCTGCCAGCGCTGCCCTGCGCGTGGGTGCGGGACTGGTGACGCTTGGTATCGCCGAGATGTTACATCCCATCTTGGCCAGCAAACTGAGCGAGGCTACGTACCTGCTCCTGCCGCACGAAATGGGTGCACTGGTGCCTGAGGCTGCCCGGATGTTGCAAGGACGGCTTGAGGGCTACGATGCACTGCTGCTGGGGCCTGGGATCGGGAGCGATGAGAAAACCGTCGGATTTGTGGCACGTCTACTGGATCTACTGCTGCCCGGGATCAAGTCCCATCTGGGCTTCCTGGAGCCAGCCACAGCGGCAGGAGATCACAAATCACGGCTGCCACCGTTGGTAATAGATGCTGATGGGCTCAATGCCTTGGCCGGCGTCAAGGCCTGGTTCAAGTCCCTGCGCGGTCCCGTTGTGCTGACGCCGCACCCAGGGGAGATGGCGCGCCTCCTGGACACCACAGTCGCAGAGGTACAGGCCAATCGGATCGAAGTGGCCCGCCGTGCTGCGCAGAAGTGGAAAGTGGTGGTTGTGCTCAAAGGCGCGTACACCATAATCTCCTCGCCCGAAGGCGTGGCGTATATCAATCCCTTTGCCAACCCGGCCCTGGCTACAGCGGGCACTGGCGATGTCTTGGCCGGGGCCATTGTTGGTCTGTTAGCTCAAGGGCTGCCGCCCCTCAAAGCTGCCGTGGCTGGGGCCTATGTGCATGGCCTGGCTGGGCAGATGGTTAGCGAGGAACTTGGCCTGGCGGGAGCAATAGCTGGCGACTTGCTGGATAGGCTGCCGCTGAGCGTGCGCCGTGTTGTCGGCGGCTGACCCGCTTTGTGGAGTCGTGTAGAGGTAGTGCCGATTATGCCTGTTGAAGTACACATCGGTGATATCGTGCGTCTGCGCAAGGTACATCCGTGCGGTAGCTACGAGTGGCGGGTTGTCAGGCTTGGGGCTGACATCGGCCTCAAGTGTCTGGGCTGTGGGCGTCGCGTGCTGCTACCGCGAAGCACCTTTGAACGCCGCCTCAAGTCCTTTGTCACGCGTGCTGCCCAGTCTGACCATGAGCAGGAATTCCACCCACGGGGGAACCGCCCCTCATGAAAGCTGAACCCGCGTCAGAAGAGAACCGTTTCGCGGCGATTTTCCAGAATCGCAACTTTAGACTGTTGTGGGTATCCCAACTCTTTGGGCAATCTGCGCAGCAGGCTATCTTCTTCGTGCTGCTGGTGATGGTGGAGGAACTGACACGCTCCAGCGCGCTGGTAGGATTGATGGTGCTGGTCGTCAACTTACCCTCGATACTTCTCAGTCTGCCCACCGGCGTAATGGTCGATCGTTTTCGCAAGAAGCAGATCCTCCTGTTCTGCAATATATCACGTGTCTTTGTGGTGGCTGCTTTCGTGTTCTTCAACCGCTACATGCGGGGCGGTGGGCTCCTGACTGCGGTATACATTTTGACCTTCGTGTTGTCCACCATTGGGCAGTTGTCCGATCCAGCGGAATCGGCGATGGTGCCCTTGCTGGTCCCGTCTCACCAACTTCTGACTGCGAACTCGGTCTTTCACCTGCTTTTCAACGTCGCCCAGGTCTTGGGCTTACTGGTGCTGGCCCCCATATCCCTGAAGCTGGGTGGTGTTGACGGTGCTTTTGCTACAATTTCCTTGACCTATCTGCTGACGGCTGGGCTCATCGGGCCCATATCTGTGCACGAATCTCCGTCCGAGCATCGTCCCGCTGGGGACGCCCTACGGCAGTTCCTGGAGGAGTTGCAGGCGGGGTGGCGGTTCATCATATCCAAGCGACTGGTGCTGATTGCAATTAGCCAACATGCTCTGATTTCTGTATTGACTATGATCATCACGGTGCTCGCGCCTGGCTTCTCTACTCGCATACTGGGCATGCAACCAGCCGATGCCATCAATATCTTCTTCTCTGCAGGGCTGGGCATGTTCCTGACCACTCTGTGGACCGGCCAACGGGGGCACCGCTTCCGCCGGGAGACACTGGCTGCCGTTGGCTTGCTGATTGCCGGATTGGGTCTGGTGGGCTTTACTTTCGTAGCCTGGAGCAGCGAGATGCACGCCAGCAGCCCGCCCCAGCCATCGCAGCAGGTGATCATGCTGGTCGCGGGTATGGCGCTAATGCTAGGAGTGGGAGGGACCCTGGCCGCGGTCGCTGTGCAGACCACAGTGCAAGAGCATGCTCCAATTGAGATCCGCGGGCGGGTCATCTCGGCGGAGTTCCTGTTCGCCAACGTAGCGGGCCTGTTGCCAATGTTGGTCGTCAGTGGTCTGGCCGACGTTGTCGGTATTCCCGCTGTGCTGATGGGACTGAGTCTTGTGGTGCTCACCAGTGCGTTGCTCAGTTTCCGCTCTCGTCCCTCACCAAGAGATGCCTGACACATGCTGGCCCTGGATGATACCATAGCAGCTATTTCCACACCGATTGGTGAAGGTGGCATTGGCATCGTGCGCTTGAGCGGGCCAGAAGCAAGAACCATCCTCCGCCAGGTTTTCTTGCCCGCTGGACAGCCGTGTGATTTTGGGCCTGAATCGCATCGCTTCTACTACGGCCACGTTGTTGACACAGACTCGAATAGTGCTGTGGACGAAGTGCTGGTGGTGCTGATGCGCGCTCCCCGTACCTACACGCGACAGGACATAGCCGAGATTCACTGCCACGGAGGCATCGTCCCCCTGCGCCAAACCATGGAACTCGTGCTGCGCTGCGGAGCTCGCCTTGCCGAGCCGGGTGAGTTCACGTTGCGCGCTTTCCTCAACGGGCGTATTGACCTGGCACAGGCCGAAGCTGTGTTGGACATTGTGCGTGCCAAGACGGAGGTTGGGTTGCGGGTGGCCATGCAGCAACTGGAAGGGGGCGTTTCGAGCGAGGTTCGAAAGATACGCTCGGAACTGGTCGGCGCCCTGGCCTATGTGGAAGCTTCCCTGGATTTCCCTGAGGATGAGATCCCGCCTTTGGATTTGGCTTCTGTCCTATCAAGTGCGAGAGAACAAATCGTCACCTTGCTGGATCGAGCCGATCAAGGGCTGGTCTACCGACAAGGTGTGCGCACCGCGATTGTGGGCAGACCCAATGTAGGCAAGTCCAGCCTGCTCAATGCTTTGCTTCGTACCAGCCGGGCCATTGTCACGCCCATTCCGGGCACGACACGGGACACTTTGGAAGAAACCTTGAACTTGCGTGGTATTCCACTCTGTCTGGTGGACACAGCAGGTATCACCGAAAGCGCCGATTTCATCGCGAAACTGGGGATCGAGCGCAGCCGACAGGCTTTGCAGCAAGCTGACTTGGTCCTTATGGTCATAGATGGCGGTGAGCTGCTGCAGGCGGAGGATTTCGAGATCGCAGATCTGCTACGGAACCAGACTGTCATTGTGGTGGTCAACAAGTTGGATTTGCCGGCCATAGCAGATGGCAGTAGAATTTTGTTTCGAGTTCGGCATGTGCCCCTTTCTGCGCGGACTGGTGAGGGATTAGACCTGCTTGAGGACGCGATTGTAGAGACGATATTCTCGGGCCAGGTGCAAACGTCTGACTTGCCGGTGGTCAGCAATCCGCGGCACTGTGAAATCCTGCGCCGTGCCCTGGGCCACGTGAACGCTGCCAAGAGCAGCATTCACGTGGCAGGTACAGCTCCCTCGGTGTTGGGCAGTGGGGCAGACCTGCTGGCCGTGGACCTCACTGCCGCTGTCAGCGCTTTGGGAGAGATTACAGGCGAGACGGTCAGCGAGGACGTTCTGGATGCGGTTTTCAGCAACTTCTGCATCGGGAAGTGACTGGCAAGCCCGTCGAATTGTGGAGTCCATTGGGGGTGCGTTGCTCGCTTTGAGAGTGGCCATTGTCTGCTCGTGGTTAAATCAATACGGAGGGGCCGAAAGGGTACTCGAGGTCCTGCATACAATGTATCCTGAGGCTCCGGTTTACACTTCCATCTTCTGGCCAGAAGCTTTGCCGCCTTCCTGTCGGGGCTGGGATGTACGGCCATCCCTTCTCAATCATCTGCCTCTGATTCATCGGCATCATCAATGGTTTCTGCCCTTCTATCCGTATGCGTTCGAGCAGTTTGACTTCTCTGACTATGACCTGGTGCTGAGCGTGACCAGTGGCTTTGCACACGGTATCATTACCGGTCCCAAGACTTTGCACATTTGCTATTGTCTGACGCCGCCCCGCTTCCTTTGGGACTATCATAACTATATGGAGAGAGAAGGCTTTGGCCGTCTGGTGCGCCTGGTCATCCCGTTGGCTGTCCGCCACTTGCAGCGATGGGATCGGCTGGCGGCCGGCCGTGTGGATGAGTTTGTGGCTATCTCCAGAGTTGTTCGGCGGCGCATCGGCCAAGTCTACGGCCGTGAGGCCAAAGTTATTTATCCACCGGTCGAGGTGGAGCGCTTTGCCTTGTCGCAGGAACGTGGAGACTACTTCTTGATCATCTCCAGGCTGGTGCCTTACAAGCGCATCGATCTGGCAGTGCAGGCCTTTGGCGAACTGGGCCTGCCGTTGTGGATCATTGGTGACGGCCGGGACCGGCGTGCTTTGGAGAGCATGGCCGCTCCGAACGTACGTTTTCTGGGTCGTGTCCCTGATGAAGAGCTGGGGCGCTACCTGAGCGCTTGTCGTGCTTTCATCTTCCCTGGGCAAGAGGATTTTGGCATTGCTCCACTGGAAGCCCAGGCGGCAGGCCGGCCTGTGATCGCCTATGCTGCAGGTGGGGCCTTGGAAACCGTGATTGAAGGAAGAACGGGCCTGTTTTTCCACGAAGCAACCGCAGAGTCGCTGGCTGAGGCAGTCGAACACCTTGATGACTCTCGCTTTGACCCGGCTGTGATCCGGGAGCATGCCCGCCAGTTCGATTGTGCTGCGTTCCGGCGCAGGTTCGCTGATTTCGTGCGCGAACAGTATGATGCGTTTCGCGCTGGATAGCAATTGTGCAGAGGAGTTGGTGACATGGAACTGCGTCAATACTGGCAAATAGTCCGCCGTCGATTGTGGATCGTAGCCGTTCTGTTTGTCGTTGTGCTGGTGAGCAGCATACTCACGCACCGTGCACCCTCAACGGCTTACCAGTCTAGCATGCGTTTCATGATGGGTCTGGAACCCGAGGCGAAGAGCGGCGATTACTACACCTACGATAAGTACTATACCTGGCTAACTGCTGAGTACCTGATAGATGATGCCGCTGAACTGGTGCGCAGCGGAGCCTTTGCCCAGGCAGTGAGCAGCCATCTGGCCGGTACGGGTATCAGCGTGCCATCCGGAGCTATCCATGGTTCGACGCAGGCCGGCCAACTGCACCGCGTCTTGACCGTTAGCGTCGTCTGGGGGGATGCCGAACAACTGGCTGACATCGCCAATGCAGTTGTGGCTGTGCTGCCTGGCGAGATCTCCCGCCACTTTGCCCAGGTAGGCACAAGCAGCGTATACGCCAGCCTGATCGACCCGCCGGCTATCTTTGCCATCGGAGCAAGCCTGAAGCAGAAGCTTGACCTGCCACTCCGCTTGCTCCTGGCGTTGGGCGCAGGGGTGGTGCTGACCTTCCTGCTTGATTATCTGGACGACACGGTGCACAGCAAGCGTGAATTGGAGCAAGGTGGGGTAGATGTCCTCGCCGAAATCCCACCTCTCCGCTACCGTGATAAGTTTGGCCTGCCACGGCAGCGGTTGCCCTAAACCGTCTGGTGCAAGTTGTGTGAACCTTTGTGTTGTGCTAAAATACCTCGCCGACTGAGTTGGCAAATGATCGCTTGGCAATGGCAAATGACCAATGACTGAATCCAAGATGTGATAGGTCCTAACCGCTGTTGCTCTTGGTTTGGATCTCGGGTGTTGTCATTGGGGTTTTTCATGTCTTGAGGAGGTCTAGGTGGACCTGAGAGATTATCTCAACGTTCTGGTCAAACGCGGTTGGATTATTCTGCTCGTCGCGGTAATCACCGCTGGCAGCGCCTTTGTTGTCAGCAAACTTCAGACTGTTGTCTATCGCTCCAGCATTCAATTGAATGTGATACCTGGCCGTCTGGATTGGGGCTTGCAGCAGACTATCAGGAACCTGATGCGCAACTACAGTGGCGAGATCAGGTCCCGCGACACGGCGCAGAAAGTCATCAACCGCGGACAACTGGATCTGACGGTTGACGACCTGCTGGCCAAAATGACCGTCAGCCCTATCGAATCGGACTTTTTGATGCAGATTGACGTAGATGACGTTGATCCCACCCGTGCTCAAGTGATCGCTCAGACTGCAGCCGAGATCTTTGTCGAAGACAAGAGGGTGCAGATGTTGGAGCAGGATAAGCACGATCGCCTGGATGTCAGCATACGCGACAGCGCCACGCCTGCACGAGTGTTTTGGCCCAAGATCGGTCTGCTCGTTGTGGCAGGCGGTCTATTCGGTTTGCTGGCTGGCGCACTAGTAGTGCTTGGCCTGGAGCGACTGGCCGCAGACGTCATTCGGCAGAGTCGGGACATCGAACGTTACAGCGGGCTGACTGTCTTGGGTTCCATACCAGCCAGTCCCAGGTCGAAGTAGAGCCACTAAAGCAACGTCTGCGCACGATATTCGTCGAGCCTATGCACGCTTGAATGAGGAGTTGAGCTCAGATGACCAAGAACCGGAACATAAAACCAAGCGATTTGCTTGTCACTCTCTCCAGGCCTCGCTCGCCGATCAGCGAAGCTTACCGCACCCTGCGCACCAACCTGCAGTTTGTCAGTCTGGACAAGCCGTTGCGAACGCTGCTGGTCACCTCGCCTGGAGCTGAGGAAGGCAAGTCCACCATGCTGGCCAACCTGGCTGTAGCGATGGCCCAGGGGGAGAAACGGGTGATCCTGGTCGATTGTGACCTGCGGCGTCCAAGCTTGCACAAGCTTCTTGGCCTAGAGTCCAAACCGGGCCTGACGACGATGATGGTGGAGGAGGAGGCGATGAGCGAACCTCCGCTGCAGGAGACTGCCGTACCTGGATTGTATTTTCTAGCCAGCGGCCTTTTGCCGCCGAGTCCAGCCGATTTGCTGGGTTCGCGGCGCATGGATCGTGTGCTCGATCTGCTCAAAGAACGTGCAGACATGGTGTTGCTCGATGCTCCACCGGTGGTGGCCGTGAGCGATGCCGCTGTCTTGGCCACCAAGGTAGACGGCGTGTTGCTGGTCGTCAGCGCTGGCCAAACGAAGCGTGACAGTGTGCAGGCCGCCAAGACCAGGCTGGAGAAAGTCAATGCCAATCTGATCGGAGCGGTGCTTACGAATGTGCCCCTGGATGCCAGCCTGGAGCGCTATTACATCCGACAAGAGGGAGAGGAATGAAAGGGCTGATTCTGAGTGGAGGGAAAGGCATTCGCCTGTATCCCCTGACCTATACCTGTGCCAAGCAGTTGGTGCCGGTGGCCAACAAGCCGGTCCTGTTTCGGGTGATCGAAGCGATCAAGGAAGCCGGCATAGACGATATTGGCATCGTCGTGGGTGACACTGCCGCAGAAATCAAGAACGCCGTGGGAGATGGCTCGCGTTGGGATGTGAAGATCACCTACATCCAGCAGGAATCCCCTCGCGGTCTTGCTGACGCTGTCAAGACGGCGCAGGATTTCATCGGTGAAGAGCGATTTGTCATGTTCCTGGGTGACAACGTCATCCAGGGCGGCATCTCCAGCTTGATCCAGCAGTTTGAAGCATCTGGCTACAATTCTCAGATCGTCCTGACGCGTGTGGTAAACCCACAGCAATACGGCGTGGCAGTGCTCAAGAATGGAGCCGTCGTGCGCCTGGTTGAGAAGCCACGCGATCCTCCGAGCGACTTGGCTTTGGTCGGTATCTACATGTTCGACCACAATATTTTCGAGGCGGTGAATAAAATCCGACCCTCCTGGCGCAACGAGCTGGAGATCACCGACGCCATTCAATATCTGGTGGATCACGGGTATTCTGTCCATCCCTACGTCCACACCGGATGGTGGATCGATACCGGAGCGCCTGGCGACATGCTGGATGCAAACCGGCTGGTGCTGGATGAGCTCGAACCCAGGATTGAGGGCCATGTGGACCGTGACTCCAAATTGATCGGCAAGGTCACTGTACAAAGAGGCGCCGAAGTGCTTGGCAGCGTCATCCGTGGGCCGGCGATCATTGGTGAAGACACACGCATTGTCAATTCCTACGTGGGGCCCTTCACTTCTATCTACCACCACGTGCTGGTCGAGAAGAGCGAGATTGAGCACTCCATTGTCCTTGAGCACAGCCGCATCGTAGACATCCCGCAGCGCATTGAGAGCAGCCTCATTGGCCGCAATGTGGAAATCGTCCGCTCTCCGTTGTTGCCCAAGGCGTACAAGATGACTTTGGGGGATCACAGCAAAGTCGGGTTGCTGTGAAGACGACGCTGATCTGCCCGGGTATCACTGGCAAAGGCTTTGATAGCCTGGGGCAAGGCATGGACTCGGGTTGGATTAGCCATGGCCTGGCCATTCTGGCCGCCTGCGCCAAGGAGAGGGGGTTCGCTGTTGACTTGCTCGACTTGCGTGCCTTGAGCGGCTGGGACCGCTACCGCGAAGAGTTGCTGGCCCGCCGGCCGGACGTGGTCGGCGTGAGCATGATGAGCGTGGACTATAATCCAGCGCGGCAATGCCTGGAAATCGTTCGCCAGATTTTGCCCCACGCTGTGACTGTTGTGGGCGGTCCGCACCCCACGCTGATGCTGGATGAAGTCAAGGACGACCCGATTATTGACCATATCTTTCTGGGAGAGGCTGAGATCACCTTTCCCGAGTTCCTGGCTCGGCGGCAACGGGGCGAATCCTCGCAGCGTGTTATCCCTGCGGTGCGTCCGGATCTGGATGCTCTGCCCTTGACTGATCACGAGTTCTTCCTGCAAGAGTGGCGCAAGTGGGGCTATGATTCAAATTCCCCCGAAGCCCCTTTCGTTCCGGAACTTCCGCCGCCCTTTGTCACCATCATCGCTGGACGCGGCTGCATCTACAACTGCAGCTACTGCCAGCCTGCAGAGCGCATCATCTTTGGGCGCAAGGTGCGACGGCGCAGCGTGCCCAACGTCATGGCCGAGCTGCAGGAATTGCACCAGCGCTACCATTTCAACAGCTTCATGTTCCACGACGATTGCCTGACCGAGGACCGCGAGTGGGTCATCAAGTTCTGTCAGGCTTACCGTGCTGCAGGTTTCACCCAGCCCTTCTTCTGCCAGAGCCGCGCTGACATTATCGTCAAGAATGAGGACATGGTCAAGATGATGGTCGAAGCGGGGCTGCGCGGTTATCTGATCGGTTTTGAGAGCGGCAGCGACCGCGTGCTCAAGTTCATTCGCAAGGGCACCAAGTGCTGGCAGAATCTAGAAGCCGCGCGCATTTGCAGGAAGCATGGCATTGCCATCTGGGCCAACTACATGCTGGGCCTGCCCACCGAAACCAAAGAAGAGGTCATGGAGACCATTCACATGCTGAAGCAGATCGACCCCGACTACTACAGCCCGGCTTTCTATACCCCGCATCCGGGCAGCGATCTGTACACATACTGCATGGAGCATGACCTTTCGCTGCTCAAGAGCCACGACAGTTACCGCCGCAATCCGGACGAGGCCAAGATCAAAGGTGTGGACTATGAGTGGCTGCAATGGGCGCTGGCCGAATCACAGCGCCGCACCTGGCCCAACCGATTACAGCGCCAGGTGCGTTACTACTGGAAGCGCTACGCGCAGCCGAAAAGGATTGCGCGCAAACTGCGGCAGATGCTTAGCATGAGAGGATAGGAAACTTGCGCAACCTACTGATCGCCGGCGGTGCCGGCTTCATCGGCAGCAACTTTGTGCACTACATTCTGCCCAAGTACCCAGACTACCGCGTGGTGGTCTATGACAAACTGACCTACGCAGGCAACCTGGACAATCTAAAGGGTCTCGAAGGTGATCCGCGCTATGCCTTTGTGCATGGTGACATCTGCAATGCCGAGGCAGTGGCAAAGGCCCTTGAGGCATATCAGATTGATGCGGTGATCAACTTTGCAGCGGAAACCCATGTGGACCGTTCCATCATGGATCCGGACGCCTTCATCCAGACCGACGTCTACGGCACCTATGTGCTGCTGGAGGCAGCACGGCAGTTCGGGTTGGAGCGTTTTCACCAGGTTTCGACTGATGAAGTGTATGGGCATGTGCCGGGTGAGCACCGCTCGCTGGAGACCGACCCGGTGGCCCCACGCAGTCCCTATGCCGCGAGCAAGGCCAGTGCCGATCTGATGACTATTGCCTACCACGTCACCTACGGTCTGCCGGTGACGCTCACCCGTGGCGCCAACAACATTGGACCGTACCAGTATCCAGAGAAAGTAGTCCCACTCTTTGCCACCAACGCCATTGACGACCTGCCGCTGCCCGTCTACGGCGATGGCAAGCAGCGCCGTGACTACCAGCACGTGCTGGACCACTGCGAGGCACTTGATCTGGTGCTACACCGGGGCAAAATCGGCGAGATCTACAACGTAGGCACCGGTGCCGAGATGGAGAACCTGGCCATGGTCGAAATCCTGCTGCACGAACTGGGCAAGCCGCGCAGCCTGATCCAACATGTTACCGACCGACCTGGCCATGACCGGCGCTACTGCCTGGATGTGACCAAGCTCAAAGCACTGGGCTGGCAGCCCCGTCATGACCACGAGGAGGCGATTCGCGCCACCGTGCGCTGGTACGTCGACCACGAGTGGTGGTGGCGCAAGATCAAGTCGGGCCAACACTACCGCCAGTACTACCAGCGCAACTACGGGCAGCGAGAGGTGCTGGAGGGTAAGTAATCGCTGTCAGCCAGGATGAAATCGCCCCGGCTTTGAGGATTCTGCGCATATGTGGTAAATTCCCGCATTGTGTGCGGCACACAGCTTGCCCTAGAGCAGACGGGTCAGGCTTCTGTGTCCGCGAAGAACATGTCGCCACAGTGCGAAAGGAGTGAGTTCGTTGGGTAAGATAAGAGTAGCAGTGATTGGTCTGGGCAATTGCGCATCGTCTCTGGTACAAGGTGTGCATTTCTACAAGAATGCCAGCGAGGATGGACTGGTACCAGGTCTGATGCACGTCCGCCTGGGTGGATACCACATTGGGGAGATCGAGTTCAGCGCCGCCTTCGAAATTGATCGGAATAAGGTGGGCAAGGACCTCTCAGAGGCAATCTTCATGCCGCCGAACAACACCATCAAGTTCTGCGATGTGCCGCACATGGGTATACCCGTTTCGCGCGGCATGACCCATGATGGCTTGGGAAAGTACCTCAAGAAAGTGATCACCAAAGCTCCCGGTGCGACATCGGACGTGATCGGCATCCTGAAAGAGACCAAGACGGATGTGGTGGTCAGCTTCTTGCCCGTGGGCAGTGAAATGGCTACGAAATGGTACGTGGAGCAAGTCCTCGATTCCGGCTGTGGTTTGGTGAACTGTATCCCGGTCTTTATTGCCCGGGAGGACTACTGGCAGAGGCGCTTTAGGGAGCGCGGGCTGCCCATCATTGGCGACGACATCAAATCTCAGGTCGGGGCGACCATCACCCATCGCATGCTAACCAGGCTCTTCCGGGATCGCGGTGTCCGTCTGGAGCGCAGCTATCAACTTAACTTTGGCGGCAACATGGACTTTTATAACATGCTGGAGCGGGATCGCCTCGAATCGAAAAAGATCTCCAAGACCAATGCTGTCACCAGTATGCTAGACTATGACATCGGTGCGGAGAACATACATGTCGGCCCCAGTGACTATGTGCCGTGGTTGACCGATCGCAAGTGGTGCTATATCCGCATGGAGGGGACGACTTTTGGCAACGTCCCGCTAAACGTAGAGTGCAAGCTGGAAGTGTGGGATTCACCCAACTCCGCTGGGGTGGTTGTTGACGCCATCCGTTGCTGCAAGTTGGCCTTGGATCGGAAAGTGAGCGGCACCCTGATTGGGCCCTCGGCCTATTTCATGAAGTCCCCGCCTGTGCAGTATCCGGATGACCAGGCGAGGACAATGGTCGAGGCCTTCATCGCTGGCGATGGATAGTAGGGGTAAATGCTTGGACAGGGAGGCGAGGGCATCACAGCCTCGCCTCTCTTGAGTTTTGCGGGCCAGCAGCATAGAGTAGAATAAGTTGATCATATCAGGGTTGTCCGTTTGCTCTGTAGGGTAGCGGAAACAAGGAGATGGCAATGGAAGAGAGACTGGCGAGTTTCTACCTGGGGAAAGAGTACGATGTGCGCAAGAGCAAAGTGCTGCCAAAGCCAGTGATGTATGACGCGCGCGATCTGACCACCCATGCCATTTGCCTGGGCATGACAGGCAGCGGCAAGACTGGCTTGTGCATCGACCTGCTGGAGGAGGCTGCTCTGGATGGCATACCTTCCATTGTGATTGACCCCAAGGGCGATGTGAGCAATCTGCTGCTGACATTTCCCCAACTGCGGCCCAGTGACTTCCAGCCGTGGGTCAACGTCGATGACGCCCGGCGCAAAGGGTTGAGCGTCGCGCAGTACGCAGAACAGATAGCGCAGAAGTGGGCCAAAGGGCTGGCTGAGTGGGGGCAGTCGCCTGAGCGCATTCAGAGGCTGCGTGATGCCGCCGAGTTCTTGATTTTCACACCGGGGAGCGATGCTGGTCTTTCGGTGAATATTATGCAGACCCTCAAAGCCCCGGCATTGTCCTGGGAGGATGAGGAAGAGACCTTGCGGGAGAAAGTGCAGGCCACGGTCTCTGCGTTGTTGGGACTGGTTGGCGTCGAATCCGATCCGGTCAAGAGCCGCGAGCATATCTTGCTGGCCAACCTCTTTGAGCACGCCTGGCGCGCCGGTGAGGATCTGGACGTGGCCAAGCTGATTGCGCAGATTCAGGATCCTCCGGTCAGGAAGCTGGGCGTTTTTGACGTAGAGACCTTCTTCCCCAGCAAGGAGCGCTTTGCCCTGGCGGTCGCACTCAACAACATTATCGCCTCCCCGAGCTTTGAGAATTGGCTGGAAGGCCAGCCGCTGGACATAGACCAGATGCTCTACCGTAGCGATGGCCAGCCGCGCGTCAGCATCTTTTCCCTGGCGCATCTGAGTGATGCAGAACGCATGTTCTTCGTGACCCTGTTGCTGGCCCAGGTCGAGGCCTGGACGCGCAAGCAATCAGGCACTACGAGCTTGCGCTGCATCGTGTACTTTGACGAGATTTTTGGTTACTTCCCGCCCTATCCAGCCAACCCGCCTTCCAAGCTGCCCTTGCTGCGGCTGCTCAAGCAGGCACGGGCCTTTGGCGTGGGTTTGATGCTGACCACGCAGAATCCTGTGGATCTGGACTACAAGGGGCTGACCAACGCGGGAACGTGGTTTATCGGCAAGTTGCAGACCGATCGCGACAAGATGCGCGTGCTGGAGGGACTGGAAAGCCTCGACAGTGCGGCCGGCGCTGCTGCGGGTCGCTCCTATTTTGACCGGCTGATTTCTTCGCTTGATTCCCGCGTTTTTATACTGCACAACGTGCACGAGGACAAGCCGGTCGTTTTTATGACTCGTTGGGCGATGTCCTATTTGCGCGGTCCGCTGACCAAGCGCCAGATCCGTATCCTGATGGAATCTCACAAAGAGCAATTGCTGGCAGCGGAACCCAAGCCGGCTCAGCCATCGGAAGCGTCACCGTCAGGGCCTGAATCTGCTTTCTCGGCTGTGCCCGCGCGTCTGAGGTCCAGCGTCACACAGTATTTCCTGCTGGCGGATACACCGTTGGAGCGTGCGGTGCGTCAGGAAGAACAGCGTCGTGGGGTTCTGCTCAGGCCCAGTTCGACACAGAAAGTGTATCAGGCAGCCATCCTGGCTTGGGCCACTGTGCACTTTCACGATGCGCGGCGCAAGGTTGCACACAGCGAGGAACACAGCTATCTACTTCCCGTGCCGGAAGGTCTAGCATGGGTGGACTGGGCAGGGAGCAGAGTTGCTCTTGAGCGGGATGACCTGCAGAGCACGCCGCCTGCTGATGCCCGATATGCTGATGTGCCACCGAGCCTGGGCGACGCCAAGAAGTGGAAGGCTCTGGAGAAAGATTTTGTGAACTTTCTGTACCGCGAGGCTCGCTTGACCCTGTTTCACAACAAGCCGCTCCGGCTCTACTCGGAGGTTGGTGAGTCAGAGGGCCGGTTCGTGCAACGCTGCCAGGAGGAGGCCGCTGAGTTATGGGAGGCCAAGGAAGAAAAGCTCAATGCCAAGTTTGAGTCGCGCCTCGCCCGTCTAAAAGACCGTTTGCAGCGCGAAGAGCGAGAGTTGCACGCGGATCGCATCGAGTACGAGGGCAGGAAGCGGGAAGAAACGCTCACTCTGGGCGAATCGGTGTTGGGACTGTTCACCGGGCGCCGCCGCTCGCGTGCTTTCACTGAGGTGAGCCGCAGGCGTCGCTTGACCTCCCAGTCTCGAGCAGACGTCGAGGAGTCGGAGCAGGTGATCAGCGAATTGGAACAGCAGATTGAGGAGCTTCGCCAGAAATGGGATGAAGCACTGAAGGATCTGGCTGCCCAGGTGGCCGATGTGTCACGCCAGATTGATCAAGTCCAGATCAAACCCAGGAAGTCGGACATCGATTTGGCCGTTTTTGGTGTGGCCTGGGTCCCTTCCTGGCAGGTCTCATTCGAGGATGCCTCGGGTGCAGTGCAGACAACCATGCTCCCGGCGTACAAAGGCGGATCTGCATATCCCGTTGAGCGTTGATTGAATCCGGGAGAAACCCGTTTTCTCCCGGAAAACGGGTTTCTGCTATCTGCGCCGCCAGTTCCAGACGGCGGTCAGCAGTCGGTAGAGGGGTTTGCTGTAGACATAGTCATAGGCGCCGACGTAGCGTATCTCTCGGCCACCAAAGCCGCGCTTGAAGCGATATAACCCTCCCATGCCTGTGCTGAGCACGCCGTGTTCTTCAGCGTCGGCGATGTGCGGACCGATTTTGCTTTCGTCTACGTCCGGTATACCCCATAGATCGTACGTTTCACAACCGCGTGCTCTGGCCCAACGCATTGCCTCCCATTGTAGGAGATAGGTAGGCATGCGCTGCCTTTCCTCGTCCGAAGAAGCGCCATACATGTACCAAGCTTTCCTGCCCCAGGCAAAGGCCATTATCGCGGCCAGGGTCTTGCCCTCGTACTGTGCCAGTAGAAGAGCGATTGCATCCTGTGCAGCGAAAAGGTGCCAGGCCTGCGCGTAGTAAGCCTGCGTGTGGATGCCAAACCCCGCACGTTGGCCGGTGGCCTTCAGTAGTTCGTAGAAGGTTAGCAGATCGTCTGCTGTCCCCAGCCGTACAGAAATCCCTTTGCGTTGTGCCAGGCGGACATTGTAGCGGGTCTTGGATTTCATCTGAGCCAGGATGGCCTCTTCGCCCAGTGTCAGGTCAATCACCACCGTACGCCTTGGCTGGACGGTCTGTTCACTTGGAGCAAAGCCTCGTGCCAGCAGCCAATTGTGTTCCTCTGTGCCGTCCTCCCAGTCTGGTTCTACCTTGAGAGAGAGAGCACGCTTGCGACGGCAAATATCGTGCAGTGCTGAGAGCAAGGCGGCAGTAGGAGCTGCGAGGGGTGGGCAGCGGTGGACTAAAGGACCCTTGGGGATGTATGCGGTAGTCAGTCGGCTGGCCGGCAAGGGCCGAAACAGGACTTGCGCCGCAGCCAGGATCGAATTGCCTTCGATGGCTGCTATACGCAAGGGTTGCCATCCGAAGCGGGCTTTGAATTCTCCCCACGTCCAGGATTGCAGCAAGTGGCCTGTCGGCAAGCGTTTGACCCCTTCATCCCATTCCTGGGGAGACAAGAAGTCTTGTTCAGCGGATGAGCAGATACGCATAATGCATACCATTATACAGGTATGCGCATCTGGCATAAAATTGGCGTTTCCCAGGGGCGTTTGTCACTCGGGCCGGCCGCATCGGACGGGTGCGCAGTGAATCCCCTGCCTGGGCCGAACTGGAGATGTCTGCTGATGGCCATGAAATGGCGTCTATTCATCCTCCCAGTGCCTGCAACTGTTGGCCCTCGCGTATCTTTTGCTTGGCTGTTGCGTCTTGAAAAAAAGGAGGGGGTTTATCCCGTTCTCCTTTTTCTTTACTTACCCTTCGGGTAGGGCCGTGCCAAGTGAGAACCTCTGTCAGACCTACCACGGGCCTGAATCCAAACAAGAATTCGTGGATGCAAGCTTCAGGCAACTGCTATGTTCTCGTTTTGACAGTATAGGACTATTCAGCGTATAATAACTCTCAGTGGTGCCGCAGGCACCTCGTCGAGCCGAAGGAAGCAGCCATTGACCCACAGGGAGGCTTACTTTATGGAAGAGATGATCCTCACAGATTCCCCTCAGGACATGCAGCGGCCTGAACTGTGCCCCGACAAAGAGCAGCGATCTATTCCGATTTCTCGCGGCGTCATCCTATCGCTGGCCGTTTTTGTGCTTTCCTTTGCCGTGCTCTTTGCCGGTCCTGCCTTAGCCTTGCGGCTGATGACAGGTCCTATGGATATTGCTGGTCTGGTTGGCGGGGCTGGCGCGCATTTCCCTGACGTGCACGCTTCGCAGGTCGTCACGGACGTGGTGTTGCAGCAGGGCCGGGCCCCTCTGATTAATGGCGTTCCAGTGGGCTCTCCCTACACGGGCACGAAGGATACCTACATTAACCGCTGGAAGCCTACCAATAACATGGGTGGGGAAGCACGGCTTATGTTTGGGCAGAGCCGTGCCTATCGTCCGCTTGTCTACTTTGACCTGGCCGCTGCGGCGATACCCTCTTCTGCCACCATCATCAGTGCGGAGCTGGGCATCTACTGCTATGCGCGCAATATTTTCCGCGAAATGGAAGGTCAGGTCTATCAGGTCGTACGCCATTGGGAAGAGTCAGAGGCAACTTGGTACAAAGCGACCAACGCTGACTTCTGGGATATCGAAGGATGTGACCAGACCACTACAGACCGTATGCCTACTGCGTCCATGACTAGAAGCCTCTTTGCGCGCAATGACTTCCACTACTTCGACGTGGCTACGATTGTTCAGGACTGGGTGTCGAATCCAGCGAACAACGAGGGATTCATTCTCATTGGGCCTGATCCTGCTGTGATTTACTACTATCGCAGTTCCGAATGGAATACAGATGTCCAGCGTCCCCAGCTGGTCATTAGCTGGACCCTCGAACCAGTATCACCTACGCCCACTCCTACTCCGACACAGACGGGTACTCCGGGGCCCACGCCGACTCCCACCACTACGCCTGCTCCGGGAGTTGTGCTGGACGAGACGTCTGCCTGCTACAGCCACAGTCCGCCCAGCGGCGTGTGGCAGACGGGTACAACCGGCGGTTACGGTGGGAACTATGAGTACGAAAGCACCAGCGTGCTGACGGCCACGGCACGTTGGGGGCCGTGCGAAGCTGATCCCATACTGGTAGACAGTATGTACGACCTGCAGACGCACTGGAGTGTGCATTCAGCACGTCCGGAGGCCGTCCCCTATGAAATCCACTACGATGGTGGCGTGGTCACCGTTTACGTTGATCAAACCAAGGATGCAACTGGGGCTACAGTTGCCGATTTCTCCCCATCGGGCTGGCATAGCCTGGGGGTGTATCCGTTCCGGGCTGGTACTTATACCACTACTGGCGCGTACGTGGAGCTGAATACCTCCAGTACAGGCGATACCTGTGCTGACGCAGTGCGCTGGGTGCAGCTTCTTGGCGTGTCAGGCCCACCGTATGCGCTGACCATCTCGGCTGATCCAACAGAGCTGCCGTCCGATGGTGCCTCAATCTCGACGATTGCGGTGACGGTCACGGACAAGTATGGAAACATGGTGAATGATGGCACCATGGTCGGCCTTACTACCACGTTGGGCACGTTGCCTTACGCGTACACTGAAGCAGAGGACGCGCCGGTGACCAAACTGGGCTCGTGGACCACTCTTGCCAATGCCAATGCAAGTGATGGCTCTCACATCCGTTCTAGCAGCTTCGGGGCTGAGGTATCCTGGACCTTCCAAGGCGAAGCCATCTCGATGATCTATCGCACGGCTGCAACTGGCGGCGTCGCCGACGTCATCGTTGACGGGACTTATGTAACAACGATCAACTTTGCCAGTGCGTCTACGCAGTGGCAAGTTGAACGGCAGTTCACCACTGCCCTGTCCTCAGGTACGCACACCATCCGTGTGCGCAATGGGGGTGTGGGGCCAATCTGGCTGGATGCCTTCCGTTCTGGTACTACTACGACTGGTGGTGTGGCTACGGCCACCTTGATTGCGCCACTTGTCCCCGGCACTGCCACTGTGGGTGCAGTAGGCATTGGCGCTGGCTCCACCGGTTCTGCTCCCACTTGGCCCTACGGTCAGACCACAGTTTCGTTCCCGGGGCCGGCGGAAGTGTGGGTAGATGACGACTATTGCAGCACTTGCCCTAACGACGGGCACATCTGGGACTATACCGCCTTTGATACTATCCAGGGTGGAGTGGATAGGGTCCTGAGCGGAGGCACTGTTCATGTCTTGGCGGGCATCTATGCCGGAAACGTGACCGTTGACAAGCCGCTATACCTTGACGGAGCCGGAAACGGTGTTGTATTTGTCCAGGGCAGCGATGCACCTGGCAGCCGCGGGTTCTACGTTGACCGTGCGGACAATGTAACCATCAGTGGAGTCAATATTCAGGATTTTGAGAAGGGCATCTACCTGGATGGTACCAGCGGCAACCGGGTCTACAATGCAACCATCGTGTACAACGCTTTCGAGAGCAACAGTGTCGGCAGCAGTTCCTACGCTATGTACGGCATCTATGTCTACACCAGTACGATCTGCAGCAACGATATCACCATTGGGCACCATGGCATCTATTTGCAGTATGTCGATGGCACGACCATTTGTTACAACGACATTTACGATAACTCGGGCGTTGCGGTCACGATCAATACCGGCAACGACAACTCGATCGACAACTGCAACATTCATGACAATCAGGACGTGGGCGTTGAACTGGCTGGGACCACGCTGCGCAACGGTGTCTATGGCAACGTGATCCACGATCTGGCCTGGGATGGGGTGCTGGTCAACGGCACCGGCACCTCGACCGTTGACGTGGGGGCCAACATCATTGAGCGTACTAACCTATCGTGGCTGAATGCCAGTGGCCCGCCCGATGCCAACCACAACAGGGGCGGCGTTGTGTTGATCGGTACGACCAATAGCTCGGTGTATGACAACCGGATTGCCGACGTATCCAACGCTGGCGGCAATCGTGCTGACGCTGCCGGCGTATCCTTGCGCAGCAACACGGCGCCAATCAGCATTGAAAACAACCTGATCGAGAACTGCGTAGGGCATGGCATCCACATACCGCCAGGTGGTGGCGTTGCCACCGTGCACGGCAATAGCATTTACAGCAACGGCCGCTTTGGCCTGAGCAACCAACTGGCCGCCAATGTGCATGTCGAAGGCAACTGGTGGGGATGCAACACTCTGGCCTTTGGTCCAGGTGAGCCGGGAGACATCCGCAACGCAGGCAGTGCCTTCTGGTCGCCGCCTATCTCGGTCAGCCTGACCACGGCGCCAGCCTCAATCCCGGCCAACGGCACCAGCACCGCTGATGTCACCGCCATGGCCTCTGGTTATGGCTACAATATCCTGGACGGCACGTGGATCACTTTCAGCAGCGACCTGAATTCGGTCATCTTTCCAACGATGACGGTGTTCGCAGGTGGGCAGGCGAACGCCATCCTGACGGCGGGGACCATCGCTGGCGTGGCGACGATTACCGGCACGGCCGAGCCCGGCCGTTGCGGTGTAGCGGTGACCATGACTTTGGCCGTCAACGCTCCGCACAGCGTTGCTATCGCTGCCTATCCGCAAACGATCTTCAACGCCTGCGACACTCTGCGCAACCGGTCTTATGTGACTTTCACCGTATGGGATGTCTACGGCAACCCCGTCCCGAACGTACCGATAACCTTCAGCAGCAGTGGCCCAGGTTTCGTTTTCCCCGCATCAGCCACGACCATGTATGGAACCGGTGTTGCGACGACGACCCTTACCGCGGACCTGCTCACCGGCGTGGCCACTGTGACCGGCGCAGCCGGGGTAACACTCACTGCTTCAACGAACGTCAATGTCACGGCTGGGCCACCTGTTACCCCGACCATCACGGCAGATCCAGGCTGTCCAACTATACTGCCAGCCAACGGCGTAATCACCTCCGTTATTACAGTGACCATGACCGATTGCGCTGCCAATCCCGTGGCAGATGGTACGATGGTGGGCTTTACCACTACGCTGGGCACGATCTTGGACCATGAATACGTGGAGGCCGAATCCGCCGACGTCTTCACTTCGGGAAGCTGGACGACCGTAGCCGCTGCAACGGCGAGCGGTGGTCAGTACATCCGCAGCAATTCGCCGGGTTCTGCTGCTCACTGGCTCTTCAGGGGCGGAGCGGTTTCCTTGATTTACCGACGCTACAGCAGTGGCGGCGTGCTGCGTGTGCGCGTGGACGGCGGTGTGCCCAGAGACATCGGCACCAGTGGCACTCCCGCCGCGTGGGTAGAAGAGGTTGTTGCTACCAATCTAGACCCGGCCGCTGTCCATGAGCTCGAGGTGGTCCATCAATCGGGCAGCACCATCCGCCTCGACGCCTTCCGCTCCGGCGCGGCAGCCAGTGGGGGAGTCGCCACGGCCATCCTGCGTGCGCCGGCCTTGGCCATCATGAGCCCGACTGAGGTGCATACAGCCACCGTCCATGCTACGACGCGCATTGAGTCACCGCCCAGCCTGGTCGTGACTGACACCGTCTGTTTCGGCCAGGCCGACATTATCTGGGTAGACGATGACTGGGCCGGCTTGCCGGATGGAACCCCGGTCACCGTGCCTGGCGGCACAGCAGGAATCGGTGTTGATGCTTTTGATACCATTCCTGAAGGAGCCACTGCGGTCAAGACGGGTGGTACAGTGCGTGTGCTCGCGGGTGACTATCCGGAATCGGTCGCTGGCGCGCCGATTGTCATCACCAAGACGATGAACTTGCTGGGCGATGGCAGTGCTAACACCTTCATCATCGGCTCCGGTTCGGGCAACGGTATCCGCATGCGTGCTGTTAGTGACAACGCAACCATTGAAGGTTTCGCCATCCGCGACTTTGACTACGGCGTCTGGCTGGATGGCCGGAGCGGCAATTCTCTCGACAGTGTCACTTTTGTCAACAATGTGATCACGGAAAGCGTCACCGGTGCCATTACGGCGACGTACGTCAACGGTGGCTACTTCGCTGATAACGACCTGTACAGCAACAGCGGGTTTGGCTTCGATCTGCAGACCGGTGACAACAACCGGATCATGAATAACCACATCTATGACAACGGCGGGTTTGGCCTGCGTGTGTTTAGTTCGGCGGGCACGAGCACGGGCAATGTGTTGTCCTACAACACTATCTATGACGTTGCCTGGAACGGCCTGATTGTGGGGGCGAACTGTGTGAACACGAGCGTGTCGCACAACAGCATCACCACGACGAACTCGAGCAACAGTCCCTCCGGTTTCAACGAAGGCGGCATCGTGCTCTATTCCTCGAGCAATACGACTGTCGAACACAACATGGTTTCTGACGTTGGTACGGCTGGAGGGAGTACGGACACGGCGGGCATCTGGGTTGGTGGTACGGATGCAGGTGCCACAATCCAGTTCAACCACTTCCTGGACAACGACAATGACGGCATCCTGTTGTGGAGCTTTAATGCGGGTTCGCCGCCAGTGATCCACTGCAACCACATCTATGGCAATGGACGCTTCGGCTTGAGGAGCATCCCGCCAGCTGCAACTGCTGTTGTCGACGCTGAGGATAACTGGTGGGGGCGCAGCCCGCCCACTCGCGGGACATCGCCTCCCAAGGATATCTACAGGCCCACGTCCATGAACGTGGATTGGAGTCCGCCCATCACACTGACCCTGACACCTGCTGCGACGACTGTCAGTGCTGGCGGGCCAGCTATTGTCATTACGGCTATAGCCTGCGACACAAGTTGCTGTATCCTCGACAACACGCCGATTACCTTCACCACAGACATTGTCGGTGGAAGTGGTCTGGGCAGCCCGCCAGCCTCCAGTGTGGCTGATGTGATGATCGGTGGTCAGGCTACAGTGATGTTCACGCCAGGGACGGTTCGTCGTGTAGCCACCATCACTGGCACGCTGGCCAACAACGGGGTGGCTACCACTACGGTGACCATCCAGCCACTGGGCCCTGCTTCTATCAGCGTGAGTGCCAACCCCGGCACTATCGTTGTGGGCACTGGAACGTCAGCGATTACCGCCACCGTCCAGGACATCTACGGTAACAAGGTTGCATATGGCACGGGAATCGACTTCAGTACGTCGCTTGGCTTTATCAACCCGGTTTCTAACACTACGAGCAATGGCGTAGCTACCAGCACGCTCACCGCTGGGGCCATTCCAGGCACCGCCACGGTCCGGGCTTGGCATGGTGCAGTCTTTGGCACCAGGGACGTGCAGATTCTGGCCGGGCCTCCATTCACCATCACTTCAATGGTAGCCTATCCGAGCGCCATCCTGGCTGATGGCGTCTCCACGTCGCTGATCGCTGTCGACGTGGTGGATCAATTTGGCAACCCCGTACCCGATGGGACAGGGGTTGGCTTTACTACTACCGCTGGCTCGCTGATCTACGATTACGTCGAAGCGGAAGACCCACCGGTAGCCAAAGTGGGGAGCTGGACCACGCAATCCCACCTTAACGCCAGCAATGGCCAGTACATCCGGACGACCACTGTTGGTGACGAAGCAGCCTGGAGCTTCCGTGGTGAGGCCGTTTCGCTGCGCTATAGACAGCGCTCAGGCAATGGCCGCATACAGGTGCGGGTTGATGGTGGGGCGGTGCGCACCATTGACACCAACGGGGCGAGCATGTGGATTGAGGATATCATGGCTACCAACCTCAGCGCGGGCGCTGCGCATACCATCACCGTGCTCTGTCTCGATGCGGCGCGGGTAGAGTTGGATGCGTTCCGCTCTGCTGCGGCCACTTCGGGTGGCCGGGCTGTGGCCACACTGACCTCGCAACTGCTGCCGCCAGCCACGGCAGTGGTGTGGGCAACGGGAATCGGCGGCACGTTCCCCGTGGCTACGACAACGGTGCAGTTCGTGGAACCCATCGAAGTGTGGGTGGACGATGACTACTGTGCCACCTGCCTCAATGACGGCCACATCTGGGGCTTTGACGCTTTCAGTAACATGCCGGATGGGATAGCTGTAGTGCGCAGCGGGGGCACGGTGCACGTGCTGAGCGGTGTGTATACGCTTCCGGTCACCATCAACAAGCCGCTGTACCTCGATGGCGATGGAAGTGGCGCTACTTCGACGCTTGTCGGCTCTGGCACAGGCAACGGCATCCTCGTCACGCGGTTTGCCGATGGGACGACCATCGAAGGCTTCTTGATTCGCAACTGGGGCTATGGCCTGAAGCTAGATGGCCGCAGTGCCAACAGCCTCGATGGAGTCAGCGTAACTGACAACGTGATCGATCAGTGCGTGACAGGTGCCATCACGGCAACCTACGTCAACGACGGCTACTTTGCAGACAACTCACTTGACAACAACAGTGGCTTCGGTTTCGACCTGCACACTGGCAGCAACAACATGATCTCGCACAATCACATTTATGACAACGATGGCTTCGGCCTGCGTGTGTTCAGCTCGGGGGGCACAAGCACCGGAAACGTGGTGTCCGACAACCGTATCTACGACGTCTCTTGGAACGGCATCGTTGCCGGGTTGAACTGTGTCAATACGCAAGTGGTGAGTAACACAGTGTATGGCACCAACCAGGTCAACAGTCCATCCGGTTTCAACGAGGGTGGCATCGTGCTCTACTCCACGACCAACACGACCGTTGAATACAACACGGTTTACGACGTTGGTACGGCTGGCGGCAGCACCGACACGGCGGGCATCTGGGTCGGCGGCACGAATGCAGGCGGTGTGATCCGCTACAACCGCATCCTGGACAACAGCAACGACGGCGTGCTGCTAGCGGCCTTCAACTGGCCACCGCTGATAAACTGCAACCATATCTATGGTAATGGGCGCTTTGGATTGAGGAGTGTCCCACCAGCCGCTACCGCAATCGTCGATGCTGAAGGCAACTGGTGGGGGCGCCAGCCACCGCCGACCAGAGGAACGGTCCCGCCGAAGGATATCCATCGTCCGACACCGATGAACGTGGATTGGAATCCTGCCATCGCACTGACCTTGACGCCGGCACAACCTACCGTGCATGCAGGTGGTCCGGCCATTGCGATCACAGCCGAAGGTCGTGGAGGAGGCTGCTGTCTCCTTGACACCACACCGGTCACCTTTGAGACGGACCTGGGTGGGCTGGGCGGTCCTCCAGCATCGAGTGTGGTGGCTCACACGGGTGGCTGCCAGGCTGTGGCGATGTTCACGCCCGGGAGCATGGTGGGGACGGCGACGATCACTGCTACTGTAGCAAACGCGGGAGTTGTGACGACGACTGTACAGATCGAGCCCGGGCTGCCTTACTCAATGACCTTCTCGGCTGCACCACACAGTATCTGGGTGTGGAGCTGCCGGCCCGCCGGATACCCCAGGAAATCGACGATTGCAGTGACCGTTACGGACCAGTTCGGCAACCCGAACGTTGGGGAGTCTATCACGTGGACCGTGAGTGGTGCTTTGGGCGAGCACCTAGAGTGGCGTTATGGCACTCTAGATCCGAATGGCTATCACCTGACCATCCTCGACTCTGGCGACATCGCTGGCACGGTTTCGGTGACGGCCACCGTAGGGAGTTTGTCCCGCTCGGTACCGGTGGAGATCATGCCCTCGGTGCCGGCAAGTGTGCTCTTGCAGCGCGCTCCGACGGGGATCGCGGCGAACGGTGTGTCCACGGCGATCATCACGGCGACCGTGTATGACCAGTGTGGCAACCTGGCCTATGATGGCACGATGGTCGGATTTGCAACCGATTATGGCACGTTACCGTACGAATACGTGGAAGCCGAGTCTTCGGAGGTAATCACCTCCACCGGAGACTGGACACTCGTGGCGAATGCAAATGCCAGCAGTGGCTACTATCTGCGCACCAGTACGCCAGGCGCTTTGCTGCAGTGGGAGTTCACTGGCAGTGCGGTGTCACTGATCTATCGGCGTACCACAACCGGTGGTCAGGCTCAGGTGTTTGTGGATGGTGTAATTAGAAAGACCCTGGACATGTCGGCTGCTTCCACGGAGTGGCAACGGGAGACGGCGATCGTCACCGGGCTCGACCCTGCTGTGACACACTACATCGACGTCAAGTGCGATACCGGCCCGATCTATGTGGACGCGTTGCGTTCGGGCGTCGACACAACAAACGGCGTGACCACGGCGGTGCTGACCTCGGAGCAGATGTGCACTACGGCGACCATTACAGGCACCGCTGTAGATCCCCGCGTGGAGGCCATCTACGGTCCTCCATACGACACGACGACGGTGGAATTTCAGTGTGTAGACTTGACGATTTCCAAGCAGGCTTCCCCGGTGGACGTACTGCCTGATGCGTTGGTGACCTTCACGCTTTCCTATGCCAACGTAGGTCCGGCCGTGGCTACGGACACGCGTATCACCGATACCTTGCCGATGCCACTGATCTACGTCAGTTCGCAATCGTCGCCTTATCTGGGTGCGCCGCAGAGCCCAAGCAGCGATGTATGGGTCTGGCAGGCAGGTGATGTGCTGCCTGGTGGTACTGGGGTCATCACGCTTACTGCGCGTCGCCCTTGCATAGACTGGCGCGGGATAGTTACCAATACCGTCTCCATCGGCTCGCCGATGGCGGATCTGAACCTGGCGGATAACGACGCATCTGCCTGGGTGAGCCTCGTCGCGGATGAGCCAGCCATGGTGACCGTTACCGCCCAGCCACCGAGCATTCTGGTTGACTCGTCTTCAACGATTCGCATCACGGTCACCGACCACTGTGGCAATCCGGTTTCCGCGTGGACAGTATACATTACCACAAACCTGGGTGCCTTCGATGCGGCCGGTACGGTGACACATAGGACACGTACCACCAACGCCAATGGCCGTATCACGCTGACCTTCTGGAGCCGGCCGCCGGTCAGGGGTACAGCGACGATCAGTGCCACCGCCGGCAGCGTTACCGGCCTGGGTACTGTGATCGTCGGTGTTGGCCCCGCGCAGCAATGTCTGGCCGAGGCTGATCCTCCGGCCATCCCGGCTGATGGCCTGTCCACCTCGACGATCACGGCAGTGGTGCTGGATACCGGCGGGAATCCGGTGCTGGATGGCTTCTTCGTTGGTTTCACCACGTCCCTCGGCTCAATGCTTTACGGATATGCGGAGGACGCGGACGTGAACCAGTCGCCACCCGGTAGCTGGCCCACCAGTTCTCACGCTGCGGCGAGTGGTGGCAGCTACATCGGTACAACGGTGGATGGTGCTTCCGTCTATTGGAATTTCCGTGGGAACGGCGCCTCCATCGTTTACCGCCTGGCACCAGCTGGTGGAATCGGTGACGTGTACGTGGACGGCAGTTTCCTGGGCAGCATCGATATGAGCGGTCCGCTCACCTGGCGGGCTGAAAGAACCTTCACCTGGAGTGGCAGCCCCACCGACACGCACTTACTGCGACTGACGCATCGTGTGGGCACTGGGCGAATCTGGATGGATGCTTTCCGCTCCGGTCTGACCACCAGCGGTGAGCAGGCCCTGGCTGTGCTGACCTCTGAGACAACTGTGGGTATCGCTACAGTAGCCGCTACCGCCGTGTCGGAGACGGTCACCGCCGTCCCAGTTTTGCTGCACGGCTTTGCCGACGTGCGCTTTGATCCGGCTGATCTGATCATCACCAAGACGATTCAGCCAACGGACCCGGTGTCTGTCGGACACCGCATCACCTTTACCATCGAGTATCAGAACCTAGGCCCGATCACCGCCACTAATGCCTACCTTGACGATGTCATCGAGGACGGCGTGCTCGATAGTGCTTGGCTGCGCGATGCTTTCTTCAACACGACACCGGTGACGGTGATACCACACCTGCAGTATCAGTGGCCGCTGGGCTCCCTGGCATCTGGAGAAAGCGGGATCATTGTCTTTGGTGGTATCGTGGCCGAGAACCGCTTCTGGCCATCTGAGACAGTGATCACCAACACGGCGGTCATCGAGTCGCGCACCGTTGACCCCAGAAGAGGCAACAATACCAGGAGGATCACGACCACCATCGTGCCAGGCGTGCCGGTGACCATGACGCTGACAGCGATGCCAGGCAGCATTCCGGTGGACGGCAACACCTCTCTGCTCCGCGCTACGATTTGGGACGTGTACGGCAATCCGATAGCCAATGGGACGCCTGTAACGTTCAAGACCAGCTTGGGAGGGTTCCCAGCGGCCCAGGAGCGGGTGCGTTACACAACTGATGGCGCGGTGGCAGTCAATCTGACCTCGGGAACAGTGGCCGGAACCGCGATAATCACGGCGACTGTGGATTCGATCAGCGCTACGACGCAGGTGGTCTTTACGCCACTCAATCCACGCAGGATCACGCTTACCGCTGACCCGGATGAAATAGTGGTAGGAGGGGCTACTTCTATCATCGAGGCTGTGGTTGTTGACCGGCTTGGCAACGCGGTTACGGATGGCACTTCGGTGGCCTTTGCGACCACGGATGGCACCATCGCTCCGCTGGTTGTCCCCACGGTGCAAGGCCGCGCTTCCACTGTTCTGACCTCAGGCGCAGCGGCAGTTACAGCCACCGTATCAGCGTTTGCTGGTTCGGCCGTTGGCACCACCACGGTGCGCTTCGTACCTGGTGAACCACGGGTGACCATTACCGCCGATCCGACCGACCTGACGGTAGGCAACAACTCGGCTATCACTGTGATCACCACAGACGAATTCGGTAACCCCGTCCTGGATGGGACCGTGGTGACATTTACCACGAGCTTTGGTTACTTCACGGATACGATGATCAGCACGACCTTCGGCAACACGCTGGGCGGCGTGGCCGACGTTCTATTGACCTCGAGAGTGGTTGGCACAGCGATCGTCAGAGGGGCAGTAGGAGCGGATTCAGCTGCTGTGGCTGTGACCTTCAGCGCTGGTGAACCCCATTCCATCGAGATCATCTCGGTCGAGCCGGGCGTCATTCCCGGCTGTGTGGGCACGGCCCTGGCGACAGTGGTAGTGAAAGATCGCTATGGCAATTTCGTCACAGATGGAACGGTGGTCGTCTTTGATGTGACACCACAGGGCGATGTCGAACCGATAGACGGCGGGCGTACGACCAACGGCGTGGCGCAGGCCATCATATCCGCTGGCACCGTACCAGGTCCGGCTACGGTGTGGGCTTGGCCAGAGCGGTACCGGACTTCGGTGGTTGATCAGTACGGGATCACCTTCCTGGTCGGCCCGCCTGATTACATAGAGGCATCAGTGGAACCGCCGCGGCTGATGGCGGGTGGCAGCCGGGCAACGGTCAGGGTGCGCGTCTTGGATTGTGGCGGCTATCCGGTGACGGATGGCACGCTGGTTACCTTTACCATCGCTTCTGGTCAGGGCAGCTTAACGCCGCAATCGACGACCACCGCCAGCGGTTGGGCATTCTCAACCCTGACTTCACCTGAGGTGGCTGGCTCAGCAATCATCCGGGTGACCTCTGGCGAGCGCGAGGCCAACGTGGTTGTCGAATACATCCCCGGTCCGCCCTTTGAGATCTTGCTCACGGCTGATCCCTGGTCTATTCCGGCCAATGGTGTGTATACTTCCACCATCAGTGCGGAGATAAAGGATCTCTTTGGCAATCATGTCGCCGATAGGACGGCAGTGGTCTTTTCCACCGATCTGGGCCGCTTCGAAACCGGGATATCGTACAGCACATCTACCCTGGGCGGCAGGGCCAGCGCTGTCTTGATCTCCAGTACCACACCTGGCATAGCACGTGTGGCGGCCACAGCTGGCGGCAGGCGTGCCGAAACCTACGTGGACTTTTACTTCGAGCCCACGCCTACGCCGCCGCCCAGTATGCGCTGGAAGGCGTACCTGCCGATCATCGTGAAGAATCGCTATCGCTAGTCTGGGAAGCACCTCGGAGAGCGCAGAGCTCGCAGAGGTGAGGCACAGGGTACTGCGTCAAAAGTCCGTGCTCTGCATGCCCTGGCTGTGCATGTGCTCTGCATGCCCCGTGGGCACCTGCGGGCGACGGGCGACAGCCGAAGGGTCCCGCACCGACGGGATGGCTCGACGGGATTGCTGGACTCGGGCAGTCGTTCTTGTGTGATAATCGAGCCAAAGGGGTTTAGGAATCTTCGGTGCACGAGGCAGTAAGAGAAGGGAGGCCAAAGGTGACCTCCCTGTCTCTGCGTGCTTACGTGCGCGCTCAGCGGCAAAAGCCATTGGCCAGACTTCCGAAGTTTGCCAATTCAGGCATCCGTCTGCGCGGAAAATGAGCCGTATCTTTTGAAAATCTGTCACGTCATCGGCAATGGATAACACGCAGTGCACCATCCACAGGGTGTTGCGTCGACAGTTCGTGCTCTGCATGTGCTGTGCATGCCCCGTGGGCACCTGCGGGCGATCGCTCGACGGGATTGTCAAACTCAGGCACGCGTTTCTATGTGACAATCGAGCCCAAGGGGTTTAGCAACCTTCGGTGCACGAAGCAGTAGCAGGAGGGGTGAAGATGAATCGTCGTGGACTATGCATTCTCAAGTCAGTGCTCGCATTCTTTTTCTTGGTCGGTGCGCTCTTCGGGGCACTGGCTTTGCTTCCCGCCTGGGCGCAGGGACCAGAAAGTGGATGGGCTGCGCCTGATGAGCCCTTTGGGCCTGACGCCGGTATTCAGGCACTGCCGTCAACGACCGGTTACGTGATCGATGATGGCGATGTACCAGGCTTCAGTCCTCCTCCGCCCTATCCTACGGGCAACTGGCTGGCCTTTGGTGCTGGCGGATATCAGGGAGACTGTATTTATACGGCTGCGGATGACAGTGCAGACGTTGCCGAATGGCGGCCTGATCTGGACGAGGGTAGGTATCAAGTACAGGTGCACTATTGGGCCAACTCGACCGCTGGCACGCAAAGGGACGATGCCCTTTACACCATCTACTACGACGGAGGCACTGCAAGCCACCGCGTGAACCAGCAGCAAAAGGCGGACGGGACTGCTGCCCCCGGCGGCGCGGACTCTGGATGGCTCACCTTGGGACGCTATCGGTTCGTCAGGGGCACCGTGGGATACGTGGAATTGGACGATTCCACTACCGTAGGGGGCACAGGCAACAATGTGGTGGCGGATGCAGTCCGCTTCTTGCCGACGCGCGTTTGGGTGGACGATGGCTATACCTCGGCCGGTACCAATGATGGTCACCTGTGGGGTGTCACCGCGTTCAACAGCATTCGCGACGGCATTGCGGCCGTGGCTGACTATGGCACCGTCACTGTCCGGCCGGGCACATACAATCAGTATATCACGGTGACCAAGCCCATCAGCCTGTCCGGGGCAAGTCCAGCTACCACAATCATCACCGTGCTGCCTGCGGTCAATACGGCGGTCGAGTTGCTGTCCAGCGACGTTAACATATCGGGTTTTACCATCCAGAGCTCCGGGGCGACATACGGCATTCGAAACTTTGATATCGCAACTGGGCCTCCTTGGGTGTTTCTGACTGGCTATCGCATCGAGAACAACGTCATCCATGGTTTCAATTACGGCATGCGGCTGCGGGGTTCCAGCGGCGTAATCAGTGACAGCACCGTCTACAACAACGCCAGGGTGGGGGTATGGCTGGAAGACCCAACTGGTGCTTCAACGGCACCAACCACAGTCTCTGGCAGCACTTTCTATTCAAACGGCGGTACTGCCGGTTACGACTATGACATCCTCGTTGCGGAGTCCTATGCGGGCTCGGTGGTCTCTGGCAACACCATCACCGGCTCAGGTGCGGCAGGCGAAGCGGGTATCTACGTACGCGATGACGCCGCAGGCCTGACCCTGTCTGCGAACAGCATCACCGGCTGTGAGCAGGGCGTCCGCATCTGGCAGGAGTCACTCGTCGCCCTCAGCGCGCAGACTGTGGATGTGCATGGGAACACCATCACTGGTGGCACCAGGGGTATTCACGTCGGGCGGGATATCGGTGCACCCTGGACTTGGGCTGGGCGGCAGTTGATCATCGGCGGCAGTGTCGCCAATGCCAATCAGGTCTATGGCGACAGTGGTTATGAGCTAGAATTGTACAGATACCGCGCCGACATTACGGCCACGTACAATTACTGGGGCGTGGGCACCTATCGTGCAATCGAGGACGAGATCTGGCATGACTATGACAACCCGGCGCCATTGGGAACTGTGATCTATGACCCGGCCCTCTGTGTGCCGTATACCATTACCGTTGAAGCTGATCCAACCAGCCTGCCTGCGGACGGCATGTCCACATCCGCGATCACGGCCACCGTTCGCGACGTAGCTGGAACCCGTGCGCAGCCAGGCACAATGATCGGCATCACCACCAGTCTGGGCAGCGTGCCCTATGGCTACGCTGAGGCCGAAGGCGGTGCTGTTACAAGGACTGCCGGTTGGACGATTCTGAGCACCCCACCTTACCAGCGTGCTAGTGGCGGTGCGGTTGCCCGAGCATCAGTTAGCTCAGAGAGTATCTCGTGGGGCTTTACCGGCCAAGCAGTGTCATTGCTGTACATGAAGCGCACGACCGCTGGTTCGGCAGATGTGTACGTTGATGGCGGTCTGGTGACGACCATCAACATGGCCAGCCCTGTGGTGAACGAGTTCCGCGTTGAGGATGTCATCGCTACCTGGCCCAGCGTGGGCGCGCACACCATCGAGGTGCGTCCGGTTGGTGGCGCTCCAGTCTTTATTGATGCCTTCCGCTCGGGTGGCGTAGTGGCAACACAGGGGCGGATCACCACTACGCTCACCACAACCACGACTCCTGGCATTGCGAACATCTGGGCCACGGTGTATGATGGTCATATCATCACGCCCACGTCTGCGCTGCTCTATCCCATCATTACGGATACGACAACCGTCACTTTCCAGGCCGCAGACCTGTACATCTCCAAGAGCGCGTTCCCAACGTCGCTGAACTCTGGTCAGGAAGTGACCTATACCATCACCTACGGCAACAGCGGGCCGGAGATAGCAACCAATACCACGATCACCGATACGCTGCCGGTCAATTTCCTGCGCGTGCGTTCCAGTTCCTCACCCGATAATGAGCCTCCGACTTTGGTCGCGCCGCGCAAATGGGTGTGGGACGTCGGTGATCTGGCTCCTGGTGCAACGGGTGTGATCACCCTGGTGGCGCGGCCTGATCAGTCGTCGTCCTGGTGTGTTCCTGTCAACCGCCCGAACGTTGCTGAGATTGTCTCAAGTGTTCCAGATCCTGCGGCCGGCAATAACAGCAGTGGCCAGGTGTGGGTCTCCGTAGTGGTACCGACTTTGGTGGGTATCTCGGCTCATCCACCGGCAATCGGGGTCAGCAATGGCACAGTGACCACGACGTTACGCATCACCGTCACCGACAGCAACAGCAATCTGGTGCATGGCGTGCCAGTTTCCCTGACCACTACTGCAGGGTCCTTCCCGGTTTCGAGTGACACTACGCTCGTTGCTACGACGACGAATGGTGTAGCATTCGCTGCGCTGGCCTCTAGTATGACGGTCACCACTGCGACGGTAACAGCACAGGTCATGCCGGCGTGTGCGGGTATGCCTACGGACACGGTGCAGGTGCAGTTCCTGCCTGGCTTTCCTGACGTGATCACTTCAACGTGGTATCCTACACTCATCCGCCTTTGTGGCGATGAGGCAGTGGTCACGGCTACCGTTAGGGATGCCTTTGGCAACCTGGTTGAAGACGGTACGGAGGTGAACTTTAACGTGGTGGAAGGTGAGCGTGGGGACATGTACCCCAGGCTGACCGCAACGGTCAATGGCGTCGCTACCTCGACGCTGCGCACCAAGGGGTACCTTTTTGGGCCGCGCGTACTGCACGTATACATCCTGGCTCGGCGTGAGACCCAGGAGGCGACCGATTTGATCACGGTCGACCTGGAGGAAGGCCTGCCAGATACCATTAGCCTCAGCTCTTCGCCGGACGTGCTGCAGGTGGGTGGTTTCTACGCCGAGATCCGGGCAGTAGTCCGCGACTGCGGTGGCAATAACGTGCAGGATGGTACGGTGGTCACGTTTACGGTGAACGGCTTGGGCACCTTCACGACGCCGTCGGTCGTGAGCACGACGAACGGCGTGGCTCGTACCACCTTCAAATCGGACTGCACCATGGGCACGGCAGTGATCAGCGCTACGGCTGATTCCATTGTCGCTATCACGAGTTTGATGCTTGAGCCAGGCCCCGCTGATCTGATCAGTGTGGCTGCGCCGGTTCCGCCCAGCATCCGCAACTGCGGTGGTCAGGCGGTGATCGAGGCAATGGTGTATGATATCTGTGGCAACCTAGTCAAGGATGGCACACCTGTACAGTTTGCATCACAGTACAACTATGTGCGTGCTTCGCCTGAAATGGCCTACACGCGCGGGGGCGTGGTCTCCACGACGGTCACCTCCTTGGACAAGCTCTTGACAACGTGGCCGGTTACTCTGGAACAGATTGACGTGGTCTCTCCCCCTGCTTTCCCAGGCTTTACCAACCTCAACATCCTGCCTGGCCTGTCAGAAGATGTCCAAATCACGGCCGACCCAGGCCAGATACCGATCAACGGGGATGTGAATTTCTACGACATCATCGTCGTAGCCAGGGTGGAAGATTGCAGCGACACCGTTGTCGAGGACGGCACGCTGGTGACGTTGGAGACTGATCTGGGCATCTTCCGCGAGTCGGGGATGAGAACTCTGCCTCGCTGGACAGTGGGTGGCCTGGTAACTGGGACACTGACTTCGCAGTCTATCGCGGGGACGGTCACTCTGACGGCAACAGCAGACTCAGTCGTGACCACGACCAACGTGCTCTTCCTGCCGGGTGAACCCTGGCTGGTCGAGGTCTGGGGAATCCCGCAGACCATCTACGCTGATGGAAGGTCGATCTCACAGGTTTCGGCGTTGGTGATGGATGAGTTCCGCAACCACGTCCTCGATGGTGTGGAGATAGAGTTCGTCACCGACTATGGACATTTTTACGAGAGTATGGGCACAGCCTACACGACGTCCACCGATATCAACGGCTATGCTTTTACTAGGCTGGTCTCTGATACGGTGCCTCGTACAGCATTGGTGCGAGCCATTGTGGTGTCCAATAGCCGCCAGGGGTATAGCTACGTGTTCTTTGCGGAGCTACCAGAGGTGAGGTACATCTATCTGCCCATCATCATGCGGCGGGCTACGCGGTAGCTCGACTACCGCCTTCGCAGATCCAAGACGGGGCCTCGTCAGTTCGCTGACGAGGGCCTGTCTTGTGTTGAGACATTGAGGTGCGTGGCACTTGAGAAGTGCCACGCACCTGATTGGTTTCTACCACTGGAAATTCTTAAAGACCGGCAACAGATAGTAGATGTAACGGGTTGGCGTGGGAGTATTGGTCAGCGTTGGCGTCGCTGTAGGCCTTGTGGTGGGCGTAAGCGTCATCGTAGGTGATGGAGTAGGCGTGGGGGTAGGGCCAGGCGGCAGCCCGGCCAGCGCGCGGCGCACGTTCAGCCTGCCCCAGCCCAGGTAGGGGTCATGGCCCGGATAGGTGTCTGCGTTGACGTCGTCGGCCTGGCTTTCCAGTCTGCGCTGTATCTGAGCGTTGGTGTAGTCGGGTCGCCAACTCCACAGTAGTGCGGCTGAGCCTGACACGTGAGGGGCAGCCATGGAGGTGCCTCGCTTGTAATAATACCCGTTCAGCCACGGCCAGGTGCTGACGATGTTGTGCCCTGGCGCGGCGATGTCCACCTCTGGCCCACGGTTGGAGTAACCTGGCCGCTGGTCATCCCTATCGGTAGCCGCCACGGCCACAACATTCTCACATGCAGCCGGATGAAGGACGCTGCCTCCGTCGTTTCCCGATGCGGCTACCACTAGAACCCCTCTTTGATAGGCATAATTGACTGCATCCTGGAGCAACTGCGAAGACTGTTCCCCTCCTAGACTCAGATTGATCACCTGAGCACCGTTGTCTGTGGCGTAGACGATTCCCGCAGCAACGTCAGAGTAGTAACCATCGCCGTGCTGATCCAGGACCTTGACAATCATAGCCTGAGCGCCCCAGGAAACACCGGCAATTCCGATGCCGTTGTCTGTTTCCGCTGCTGCTATGCCGGTGACGTGGGTGCCGTGCCCATTGTCATCCTGGATGATGCGGTTCTCGTACGGTATGCAGGGGCCAGTGCTGCAGTTCTGGTAGAAATGCCAGCCGTGGACATCGTCCACTTTGCCGTTGCCATCGTCGTCGATACCATTGTTGGGGATTTCGCCCGGATTGGTCCACAGGGCCTTGCGCAGGTCGGGATGCTCCAGGTGTACGCCCGTATCCAGTATCGCCACGATGGTTCCCTGGCAGTGGGCAATGTCCCAGGCCTGAGGAGCGCCAATCTTGTGCAGGGCCCACTGCTCGGACCATCTTTCATCGTCTGGCGTCTCCAGAGCATGTACGCGGTAGTTCCATTCCACGTACTGCACAAGCGGATGGCGCTGTAATTGTGCCATCACTGCCTTTTCCGCTCCTGCGGGGACTTGGAGTAGTATAGCGCCGAGCTGTGGAAGCTGTCCCAGGATCTGCGTATGCCACTTGGCTGTGGCCGCCAGAAGGTGTGATGGTGCCTCAGGCCGCCTGTGTCTCACCAGGATTTGGCCTGGTGAGTGGCTCAGGGGCATCCAGCCCTCACTCAGAACGTGGCGAGCTGGCGCGTTGGTCGGGGGCAGCCTTGGCGGGTGTAGCGCGCCAGCAGACCCAGCGAGCGCCATCGACGCGATGGCGCCTGTCAAGACCAGCATGAACAAGAAGGGACTGTTCCTTTTTAGCTTTCTATGTTGCATGGGGTTTCCTGATGATGTGCTTGCTTGGGCTTGCCCAGTGTGGAAAGAGGGGGCCAATGGACTGTGCCCATCAGTCCCCTCTTCGTGCTAGGTATAGCTGCAGTTGGCTAGCGCACGATGGCTGTCGTCGCGCTGGCTGTGACTGTCTCGATCCAGGGGTGTGATACCTCGACTTTGGCGACCACCTCGCCGGTGGTTGTGGAGAAGGTTTGCAAGGTGAAATCCTTGGTCCACGTTTCTCCAGCAGCCAGGCTGGGGATCACCCAGGAGTTGGGATTCGGATAGACGATGTAGGCTCCCCCTGTCCAGGAAGCAATCACCTCCACGTCCTCCAGCGTGCCCACGTCCTCGTTCGTGACGGAGATGGTGTAGCGGATTGAAGATCTGGTGCCGACGTAACTCGGAGCGGCCAGAGAGACTTCTACGAACGGCAGGGTGGTCATCGCTTTCCAGGAGTAGCTCCTGCGCCCTTCGATGGTCACGAGCGCTTCGTTCTCGATCGAGCCTAGCATATCCGGGTCGATCTGCACCTGGTAGATGATGTGAGCATCCGGCATGCGCAATGCCTTGCCGCCTGCCCGGCCTCCCCAGATGATGCGTCCTCTGTCGTGCAACTGGCTATGCGCGTGATCGACGACGAACTTGGCGCCGGTCAGAGAGCCTTCGACGAAGGTAGTACCCTGGGGAATGGGGATGTCAACCGTGGTCAGAGCCTTGGTGCTGGCAGCATCTTTGATGTGCAGCACGTAGGTCAGGACATCGCCCGGAACAGCCTGCTCCTTGTCAACCATCATCCAGCCGAGGAAGGTGTCGGTGTTGTTCCAGACTTTCAGCTTGCCCCAGGAGAGGTCTTGTGCTTCTTCGACGACCTTGATGTGCACGCCGTAGCAGTGCTCACCCGGATTGCCTGTCGTGCCACCAAAGCCCACGCCCATCGGGTACCACCACCAGGCAGAGCGGCCACCGGGATAAGGCTCGCCGCCGAAGCGCAATGGCTCACCTTCGGAGTACTTGGGCGGTGCGATGCCATAGTGCGCTCTGGCTGGCACAATGGCGCTGGCATCCCAGTCTTTGCTGAACCACTGGATGCTCGCGGCGCTTGGCCCGCGCTGCACGTATTCCAGGCCAGGATAGTAGCCTAGGGAGTCGTGAAAGGCCGGTACAGCAGGCCGTGAACCGAACTCTTCGTCAGGGTTAAGGTTGCGCCAACGCTCAGTCAACTGGAAGGGCTGCGTATCGCGCAGGCCGAAGGCAGCATCGCGCATCTGCACACGACCGTGCACGTTGGCTGCTTCATTGACATAGTCCGAGGTTGAGGAGCGCCAGGGCTCAGCATGCGCGTCTATCAGCACGCAGGCACCCTTGGGACCAAAGGCTGGGCCGTCGGCCAGATAGTCAAAGACTTCGTTTCCGGTGTACTTGAGGTTGCGGTACCACAGCAACATGCCAAAGTCCTTGATGTTGTAGCGGCCAGTGACCAGGCCAGCATCGAACCCGCTGGCGTTACGCCACTCAGCCAGATAGTAGTGGGGATAGGTGACATAACCGTCGGTGCGGCCCCACTCTTCGACGACCCACTTGCTGTCCATCATCTCGACATCGTCGGAGAAGATGCCCTCTCCGTCTGCGGTGATGGCGATGTCATCCAGGTACCAGCCCTGGCCGAGAGTATATGGGTCTGTCTCGTAGCGGAAGCGGATCCAGACGCTGCTTTCGCCGATATAGTCGCTCAGGTCTACGGTTTCGTCGAGCCAGTCTCCACTAAAGCTAGTGTAGCCGGGCATCTCGTCGATGAAGAAGCAGTCTGGGTCGTGCTCGTCCGTTGTAGTTGTGCCTGGAAGCGAGGTCCAGGTCTCGCCGTCGGTGGACACTTGTACGAAGCCAAAGTCCCAGCCTTCTTCGATGTCATAGAACGTCTTGAAGGTCAGTGTGGGGGACATTGCCCCTGTGAGATCGAGAGGTGCGGCCAGAGTCAGCTTGACATCGAGCCAGTTCTCCTTGCCGCTCCACCACATGTACTCGCCACTGGCTGGCGGTACAGGCTGCTCGATCTGTGGTGGCAGGTTGATCAGCACTGCGTCTTCCGTTCCTTCGGGGGGTATGCAGGCCTGACCGACCGTTACTTCAGTCACGGGGCTCATGGTGTTCAGCACGACGGGATCGGTCCAGCCCAGGAGATACTTGTGCCAGGGATCCAACCCCGGTGGGACGGCAGATTGCGGCCAGCCTCCGCCCCAGTCATCGGCCATCAGGCTCCAGAAGCCAGCCGATGTCTCACCAGGACCATAGGAGTAGAGGTCAATGGTACCCAGGTTGTGGGCGAATTCGTGAGCGAAGAGACCCACAGTACCGTTCTCGGCCATCATGGTGTAGGGACCGATCTGCAGGCCGGTATCACCGATGTCATAGTACGGCAATACCGTCCAGCTATGTGACCAGATGGCATGTTCACCGACGCCGGATTCCCAGAGCAGAGTCTTGCTGTCTTCCTCCCCATAGCCGGCGTGTACGATCATCACCCGATCGAGTAGACCATCACCATCCTGGTCGTACTTGGCCCAGTCAAAGTCCGGGTAGGTGGCCACACAGGCATCGATGGCGTCCCGCACCAGGCTGCGTTCGTCGCCCCCGTCAGGGAAAAAGCCGTCCGCGAGTGGCGAGTGACCAACGGAACGAGCGCCAGGGCACATGTCGGCACCATACCAGGCCTCAGAGTGGGGCACCTGCACCCAACCAACGACATCACCCTCTACGGTGTACATGCCCTGAGACTGCTCTTCGTAGTACTGCCTCAGACTGTAGCCCCGCAGGTCAATGACTACCTCTTCGCCGTTGTCCATGGCGTATTCGATGTACACGCCATCGCCGAAGAGCATGTCCTCATAGTGCCTGCGGCCAAAGTCCTCGGTCCAGATGGCGTTGTAGCCAGCATGGTCTCGTGAAGTGGGCTTGACCAGTTCGTTGTGCAGCGGTCCGCTGTAGGTGAAGGTCTGCGCCTCGGTAATGATGCCCGAACAATCGCCATAGTCTTCGTAATCTACTGCGGCGGGGTCGCCGATGGGATCCCAGATGTCGCCCGGGTTCCAGGTCGCGGTGTCTATGCCTGCGAACTCGACCAGGATGACCAACAAGTTGTCGCTGCCTGTCTTGGCCAGGGCTGCTGCCTCGGCTGTGCGCCCTTGCATCAACAGGTTCTCACGTTTGCGCAGTCGCCGGTAGTCGATCGGATTGGGCGCATCTTTCGGTTTGAGGTATCGCGTCTTGGCCAGGTGCATCGGCTTGTCCTCCGGAACAGGAGGTTGGGCTGACAGTGTGGCTGGGAATAGTGAGACTAGCATGACCAGCACGGTCAGCACTGCCAAGCCCTTGCTCAGAGTCTTTCTCATTTTCTTTCCCCTTTCTTACTGCTTCGTGCAGCAACAGTTCGTGCTCTGCATGTGCTCTGCATGCCCCGTGGGCACCTGCGGGCGACGGGCGACCGCGTTGATGGGATGGCTAAACTTTTTGGTCGGACACTTGCACCCCCGTCCCCTCAATCCATCCCGTCGGTGCCATTGCCTGCGACCTTGTCTTCGCCAAGACCTTCGGCGGGATGAACGATCAAGCGGGGACGAACGGCCCGCCGCCGTCCGTCGCCTCACCGAAGGTGTTGTCCTCGTTTACGCCTCTGGCGTAAAGACCCGAGGTGGCGCAACGACAAAGGTAAGACAGGGCAACCGCCGGAGATGCTACGCGAGAGCGAGACGGCCTGTGCTGCGCTCCGGCGCAAGTGCAGGTGTTGCTGTCCCGGCCGACTGCTGCCAGGATGACCGATATGAAGACGGCTGTTTAAGTTTAGCGATTGAACGCGTACTCTGTAAGAGAACCGCGTGGCGGAACGCTTTCATCATTCTGGAAGAGGACCCCGCCCCCATGGGGGCGGGGTCATTGCATCTTCGGCCAGCGTGCGCGGCCTATGGGCTGAGCGCTAGATTGGTGATGCGCCCTTCGCCGCCCTCTGGGTACTGAGCAGCGGAGATGAGCCCACCCAGGCCGCCTTCGGCGACGGATGCCTGGATGTAGTCGGCCAGAGCTTGCTGGTAGGACGTACCCAGGATGAAGAACTCGCTCCGGCCTGGAGGCCCGCCGAAGTACTCGTCGCCGCCTCGTGCCAGAAAGTCCACGATGGTCACATTGACGTTGCGCGCGGTGGGAGCGATCGCCCCACTCTCGATCATCACCGTGCCGTCGTCCAGGGCTGCCTCCAGCACCCGGCTCCCCTCGTCGCGGCGGGAGTCGTAAGTGAAGCTGAAGCCAGCGATCTGAGCGAATCGCCCGGTGCCAGAGCCTTCCCGATTACCCTCAGCATTGATGCGCGAGACAGCGTTCTCCAGCAGCGCCCAAAAGTCCTCAGGGGTCACGTCGGGTACGATGGTGAGGAAGTTGGGGAAGGGCAACATATTGAACGTGTCGAGTTCGGTGATCTCGCCAGCCGGGATAGTGCTGTCATTGCGGATGCCGCCACCGTTGCACAGGGCGATGTCAGGCTCGGGTGCGCCGTAGTCAGCGTAGAGCCGCATGGCCTGCCAGAGGAAGGAATCGGTGATCAGGTTGCCCTCGTTGGTCTCCTGCGAGCGGATAAAGTTCTTCTGAGCATCGAGGGGCACCTCAGAGGTGGCGATCACGTTCTCCGCCAGGCCTGCTGCAAAGGCTGCGACAGGATCAGTGACCTGGGCTTGCACGTCTGGATCGGGCTCGACTGCGTCGGGTTGCTCGCCACCGGCTACGCGGATTGGACCGCCACCGAAGGCGATGACATTCCCGTCGTCGTCAAAAAGCACATCCAGCCGGCCGAGGTACTGGTACTGGCCGGCGGTGGTGACGACGGGGACGTCGGCACCGTCGGCGTTCTGGACGATGATGGGATAGGACCCGTAGATGTCGCCGTTGGGGACAAGCAGGTCGCCGGGGTTAGCCAGCAACTCGTCGCCGCCGCCGGCGATCATGACGTCCACACCACTGAGTTGTGGTGCCAGCATCATGTCTTCCTCGATGCCCTGCAAGTGGCTGATGAGGATGATCTTGTTCACTCCTCCCGCCTCGAGCGCGTCTATCTCCGCCTGTACAGCGGCCTGCACATCCTGGCCCACCACGACGTTGCGCGGGCTGGAGATGAAGGTCAGGTTGGGCGTGGTGGCCCCGACGATACCGAACTCCTCGCCCCCCACCTCGATAACCACGCTCGCCGCGATGCGGCCGGTGTCCACCAGCGCTTGCAGTCGTGGCTCGGCGGTGAAATCGAGGTTGGCGCTCAGGAAGGGCACCTGTGAGGTAGTGAAGCCTTCGATAAAGTCGGCCAGCGTGTCCGGGCCGAAGTCAAAGTCGTGGTTGCCGATGCACATGGTGTCGTAGCCGATGAGGTCCATGGCGATGGAGTCATAGAAGGGCACGCCCTTCTCCAGACTCGCTGTCCACTCCGGCCCGGCCAGGAAGTTGTCGCCAGAGGTGACCAGGAGCAACGGATGGGACTCACCCACCTCGATACGGACCTGATCAACCACGGTGGCGAAGCGGGCTACGCCACCAAAGTCGTCATCGCCCAGCAGGTCAGACTCACCGTCGTTGTTGTGTAGTATGGTGAGGGACGGCGCTATCCGATGGATGGTCACCGGGATACTCAGAGCTGCTGGCGCCGCCGTCGGTCCGAGGAGGACCTCGCCTTTCCAGGTCTCACCTACTGCCATAGGCTTGTTGTAGCCCATCTGAAGCACGATGGGTGTGCCGGCTGGGATGGTGCCACTGGGCAAGCCGCCAATGCTCAAGTCGTAGCCCTGTGCGATATCCATGACGAGGGTGAAGGTGCTGGGGCTGGGGCTGACTTCCCAACCATGGACGGCGGCCATGTATTGGCCATCGGCGGGGAGCCTTACTGACACGAACTCTTCATCAGTGGGCGTGGTGGATGAAGCGATCACCTCGCCGGGATAGTCGAAGACACTGTCACCGTTGGCATCGTAGTACACGTAGAGGTCCAAGTCCTGACCAGGTGCGTCGCCGCTGCTCACAGCCAGTGAGGACGCGTGGTCTACAGTGAAGACGTAGCTGTAGCTGGCTGTCGCCGGGTCACCAGGATCGTCCTGGTAGGCTTCCTGATCTTCCAAGACCTCTGGGATGCTCAGGCCGTAGGCATCTACAGCGAGGCCGGCCAACTCAATGCCCGAGATGAAAGTGATGGGAACAGAGCCGTTGTCTGCTGGGGTGGTGATCTCGATCTCCCCAGGCTCGACGGAGACGGTAGCTACCGTCTTGCTGAAGGGCACGAAGAACTTTTCGCCAGAGAAGAGCACGTTGTGCTCGGCGATAAGGTGCAGGCCCTCCTGCAGCGGAGCTGTGACCCATTCCTCGGCGCTGCCGGTGGCTGTATCGAAGCGCCACTTGCCACTACCCATGTACGTGTTGGGGCTATTGCCCGCAGTGTCCAGGGTGTAGGGGCCGTAGTAGTCTGGATCCGACCAGTCATAGCGGGCATTGTCGGGATGACCGGGATCGCTGAAGCGGTCGCTGGTGGGCCCCATGATCAAGGTGTCAAGATCCGTCGGCGGGCTGTCATCCACCCACACATCGCGGACGATGAGCTTGGTGCCGGGCGTTGGGGGAGTAGCAACGTCGAAGAAGAAGAAGCGCCAATCACCCGACTCGGCACGCCAGTTCCAGGTAAAGTGGCCACCTACCGCACCGTTGTTGTAGAGCAAGTCCGGGGTATCGGCCGCCGCGCCACCCAGCTCCAGGACATCGGTGAACTCCGCAGCCACGTTGACCACCACGGGAACTACGGTCTGGTGCGAGTTGGCTGGCGTGAGAGCTGGAGGCTGAGCGGCTGCCGCAGCGGCACCGCCCATCCCGCTTCCCTTGAGGACGATGGGCAAGTAGATCTTGTGAAGGAAGCCAGGGTCATCGACTAGGATGGCCCCCTCATAGAGCCCGATCGCCGTGTCAGCCGGGACGTTGACGGTGGCATCAAAGGTTGCCGAGCTACCCGCAGGCACGGTGAGGGTAGCATCGCTCAAGCTCAGCATATCCCAGTCACTGTGCTGGTAAAACTCTAGCTTGAAATGGAGCATGGTGGTGGGCACAGCCTCAGTCTTGACATCGTGGATCACACCTACCAGGATGCCGTCGTGCATGCGCTCCAGCGGCTGCTGCACCCGTACCTCTTTGACGGTGTTGTCGTTGCCGTTGTGGGCAAAGCGGACGAACTCCCCTGGGGCCATCTCCCCATAGTTGAGCACGCCGTTGCCGTCTAGATCCTCCCACCACTCTCCGTCTCCGTTCACGTCCGTCCAGTCATAGGGTACCAACCACCAGTTGTTGTCGACATTGTAATCGCCATCAACGTCAAAGTTGGCGTAGTCATACCTCATGCGTATCACCAAGAGGTCTGTCCCCGCAGGGATGTCCTCGGTCACGTTCCGGACGATGTACTGAGGGGGATCCTCTCGGCCCTCGAACTCGTCTTCTTTGGAGATGTCGTCGGTGGTGAAGTCAAAGTCCATTTCCCCAACCCTGACCAAGGTGTCACGAGAGAGGGAAACAGTGATGTCGCGGGAGCTGGGGTTGTAGATAGTGAAGGTCTGGCTGGCGGTATTGCCTGGGTGCACGATATTGGCAAAGCCACCGTACTCCGTGCCGCGGTAGTCGCCAGCAGTCCAGTTGTCAGGGCCGATGTAGACGCCGTAGTGGCCGCCAGCCACATCTGTGGCGCGGTCGGCGTTGACGGACCCAGCGCCCTGGGTAAAGACGTCGTTGTGAACGTTGGTGGCGCCAGACATCAGGAGCTGACGAGCTTCCTCATACGTAGGCCAGTCACCTGTCCTCTTCTTGTAGGCCTGGTAGACCAGGGCCAGGTTGCCCATGGCCACTGGACCGGAACGGCTGGTGCCGCCCCAAGTCTCCCAGGCGTTCCAGCCATCGAAGCCGCTCACATTGAGCGGCACAGCGCCAGCTCCGTAGGCTCCCTCAGCTACTACGTGGACGCCGACGGTTCCCCTGGCACCGGGACCACGGTTGGACCAGGACTGGACATCATTGTACGTGATCTGGTCTACGCTGGCGATGGAATCCCAACCGGTGGAGCCCATCTGCGTGGAGGCACCGACAGCAATGGCCGTAGGTGGGGAGGGGGGAGCGGTCGTGCCGTAGCCAGGCGCGCCGTTGCCGGTGGAGAAGATGAAGCTGGTGGTGGGCGAATACAGCCTTTGACGACGGGCAATGTAGCGCGAGTTATAGTCCCAGCCATCGTTGTCGATATCCGAGTTGCCGTAGCTGTTCGAGATGACCTGCATCTCATCGCCGCTATCGGGCACGCCGTCGTAGCCATACACGCTGAAGGTGTAGGCATCGAGGATCGAGTTGTAAAAGTCGTAGTAGATGTTGGAGATGCCTACCATCTCCGCTTTCGGCGCCCCACCGAGCACCATGCCGGTGCCTGGGCCGTCATAGGCCGGCTTATAGTCTGGAGCACCGCCATTAATCACTCCCTGGCCTACCACGTTGGAAGCACAGAGGGTGCCATGGTCCCAGCCAAAGCCGTCCAGAGCGCCGTGGAAGGCAACCAGGCTGCCGTTATCGGGTTCGCCAGGGTCCTGCTCACCGTTGCCAGCGGAGCCCAGGCCCCAGAACCAGTCGGCAATAGGGAGGGGGTTGCCCCCATCGGCGATGAAGTAGACCATGCCGCCGGACATGTCGGCATAGCCATCGCCATCCATATCGCGGTAGCTGACGGGGGAATCCCTGGTGACCGGCTTCTCGTCTCGCAAGTCATAGTCGTTGTCCACGTCCACATAGACGGTGTCGTAGACGCCTTCCTCATTCTCGTCCACCACTAACACCGCCACCCGCTCGCCAAAGATATCCAGCAAGGCGTCGTCGGGGTGGCTGCCGATGTGGTAGACGCCACTCTGGCTAGTGTCGTTGAAGATGTACTCATGTTCGTTGCTCCTCTCACCATAGGAACCAGCCAAGGGGGTGTAGGAGAGCCTAGCCGTGCCATCTTCAAAGTCCTGCAAACTGCGGACTACGTGTGGCGTCGCGCTGGTGTCAGCGTACCAACTGGCACCATCAGCCACATAGGTGTAGCCCAGATACTGGTCATAGGCGAATTGGAGCATGGAATAGGGATTGAAGGCCATGGGCCAGCCATAGTAGGGCGAGGCCTCATCCTTAACTGTGGCTTGGGTACCCATCAGGTCGGGGTGGGCGAAATCAATGCTGTCGTCAACGACAGCCACCCGCACGCCCGCACCCTGATAGCCCTTGGCCCAGGCCCTGGAGGACTTGTGGCTGTCCAGCACGTCGAACCAGCCTGTCGGCAGGGGAACTCCGGCGGCCTCGGCCGTGGCAGACCAGGGCACATCAATGGCCTTGAGTTCCTCTATCCTCCCTCGCAGCACTTCCAGGGAAGGGACTTCCCTTATATGGCCATCGGGCGGGGGAGGCGGTGCGGCGTTGGGAGCGAAGGTGAGGGGTTGAACCACGCTCACTTCGGGCAAAGAGGCAATCTTAAGGATGCTGCCGGCTTTGGCCTTGCCAAAGGTGGTCTGCTCCCCAGCGTCCATAAAGGGGCGGGTCAGTGATTCCACCATGTACTTGCTGACATCCGTCCCCTGCAGAGCCGTCACGGAGATGCTGATCAGCTCTGCGCCGCCAGCAGCCGCCTGGGGGCGCAGGCTAGGTTCCACCTTGGCCATAGCCTTGTCCACTGCTGTCTTGACCAGCGGTTTCGCCTTGGGTGGCGCCGGTGGCTGGGCAGACAGTGCGACTGGCCACAGGGAGGCCAGCATAGCCAGTAGGGTCAACACTGCGCAACCTTTCATCACAGTCTTTCGCATTTTGGTTCCCCTTTCTCAGTTTAGGTTCTGCTGCGGTGAGGTTTGTGCGTTCCGATTTTCAATCTGTGCAGATTGTACTCTTGGTGATCACCTTCTTTCGCTTGTCAGTAGTGTACAACACGTACCGACTACTGGCCATGAGCTAACGTGGGCCAAAGGGATAGGGTGTGGTAATGTCGTAATAGGTTACGACAAGAATGAGCACGAGCATGAGCACAATGCCGACGGTGTGCACCAGGTTCTCTTTTTCCGCGGCCAGGCGCTTGCCGCGCAGGGCTTCGATGGCGATAAAGAGCAGACGGCCACCATCGAAACTAGGGAGGGGCAGGAGGTTTGTCGCTGCCAGTGCAGCGCTCAGAGTCGCGGTAAGCTGCAGCAAGGGGAACCACCATCCGCTGGCTGCCACTTGCTGTGCAGCTTGCCCGGTTAGTTGAGCAATGCCCACCGGGCCTACTGGGCGTACCATATCTACAGGAACCCGGCCACGCAGGATCCTGAAGGGAAGGGCAAACAGGGCGAACACAGAGTCGAGTGTTTCAGTCACCGCATTGCGAATGGCTTCTGGCCATATGTAGGGTTTGATCTCCACCCAGCCAGCATCGTTGCGCAAGCGCACACCGCGCGTCTCGGGTCTGATGAACCAGGCGCCTCCGGGCGGCAGGGCAAGAGAGGAGGTCCGGCCCCGCCGGCGAATGGTCACGGTTCTGACATCACCGCGTACCGCTCTGGAATAGACGATGAGGTCCAGTACACTCGATACTTCCTGGCCATCAGCGGCCAGGATTAGATCGTTGACCTGGAAGCCCACGGCTTCTGCCACGGAGCCTGGCCAGACTTTATCCACACCCACGGCCCGGTCGTGTGCTACTGGCCAGCCAGTGGCGAAACAGATGCTAAAAAGGACCACCGACAGCAACAGGTTGAGCAGCGGCCCTCCGGCCAGGAACAGGGCACGTACGCGCTTGCGCTTGTCTGCGAAGAGCGTTCCCAATTCTCCCTGCTCTGCCAAGCGGACAAAGGCCCCGAAAAAGATCAGGTTGAGGGTGTACTCTGTCCCTCCGTGGCGGAAAAGAGTGAGTAGACGTGGAGGGTATCCCAGCCCAAACTCTTCAACGCGCAGGCCGGCCCATTTGGCAAAGATCAGGTGACCAAATTCATGGATGGAGGTGAGCAAACTCAGTACTATGATGACTGCGAATACAGTGGTCAAAGCTTACCCCTTGTGCTTGGATGGCCAGTATCCGATGTCAGACCGCTTTGTTGGTATATTGTAGCATTAAATGCGATTTCATACAATCTGGCTTGTCCCTTTGTTGCTCCTGCGTCAATCAGTGTCTCTTCTTACTGCTTTGTGCACCGAAGGTGGCTAAACCTCTTTGGTCGGTTTGTTGCCCCGTCAGGCGGGGTGAACGACGTGAGAACAGGTGCTCAAGTTTAGCGATTGATGCAGTACTCTGTAGTATGCCGTTTCAGGAAGCTGCATGGTCTGCAGAAAGGATGTCCTGCAATTGCTGCGGGTCCACTCTGGCAGTGAGGTCGGTGGTCAGAGGAGTAACGGAGATCACTCTATCTACAGCTATGGCGTAGATATCGGAATCAGCTTCCAGCGTGTCCAAATCAATCTCCCTTACGTACCCGGACACGTGTTTCTGGCCTTGCTCGTCGATCATTACGGGGGTGACAAAGTATTGCTGACGGGAGACTCGGGTTGTTCTCCACGGGGTATTTGGTCGCGCATCGCAGGGTACGTCGAGTTTCAGGATGTCCACTCCTTCTGGCATACCGTGTGTGAGCAGATACTTGGCGAACCGGCGCACGACTAGCGCAGCAGTGCTAAAATCGACTTCTGTGCTGTGGCTGAAGTGGTACTTGCGGGCCGTCTCCAGTGAAGCCGCCAGGGTTGGGATTCCAAAACTGGCTGCTTCTATCGCGGCGCCGATTGTCCCTGAGACGGTGACGGACCCACCGAGGTTCTCGCCGTAATTGATGCCTGAAATCGTCAGGTCCGGCACTCGCGGCAAAAAGCGCAGAATAGCCTGCCGCACAGCCTGCGCAGGTGACGCGTCCAGGGCAAAGCAGGGCACCTGGATGCCATCCAGGTCGAGGGTGCTCTCCCAGACCCGCATCGTGCTGTGGGTGGGGAAGCTGCGGCCACTGCCTGATTGCTGTGCATGCGGAGCAACGATCCAAACCTCTCCCAAACCGATCACGCACCGGACAGCCGCCCGCAGACCTGGCGAGGCAGCGCCGTCATCGTTGGTCATGAGGATTAGGGTCTGGTTTTCGCTGCTCAATTCTGTCTCCCTGCTAAAGATTCGCTCTGCTCGGATGCCACATATCTTCGGGGATTTGTCTGCTTTTGTCAAATTCTCCTGCCAGTGAATCACGCTCTGCAGCACGCCGTTCTCTTGACTGCTGCAGGACCTTGTGTTACACTGCGCACACGATTGCCGGGACAATCATCGTAGCAGGGAGAGAATCGTGGAATGGCGCGACAGAATTTGGTCTAGGATTGACCAATTGCAGGGCAAACTCTGGGATCTCGCCCTGAGGATCCACGGGCATCCCGAGGGTGCCTTTGCAGAGGAGAAGGCTGCTGCCTGGCTCACCCAAATGCTTGAGGAGGAAGGATTCTCAGTGGAGCGAGCGGTAGCGGGGCTGCCCACTGCTTTCCAGGCCGTTCATCCTGCGCAGAACGATGGCCCTGCGTTGGCTATCCTGGCGGAGTATGATGCCTTGCCCGAACTGGGACATGCCTGCGGACACAACCTTATCGCGGCCATCGCCGTGGGCGCTGCGCTCGGTTTGGCTCTGCACAAAGCAGATCTCCCTGGTCGTCTCCTCGTGCTGGGCACTCCGGCGGAGGAGGGCGGCGGTGGCAAGGTTTTCTTCATCCGCGCGGGGCTGTTCCGTGACATTGACGCGGCTATGATGGTTCACCCCGGGTCTCGCACTCATGTGGGAAAAGGGTCATTGGCTGTCAGCGAAGTGGCGATTTCATTCCGCGGCAGAGCAGCCCATGCTTCTGCACAGCCTGAGCACGGGGTGAATGCTCTGGATGCGGTGATCCAGACTTTCAACTCCCTTAATGCCTTGCGCCAGCACCTCCGGGATGGGGCGCGCATTCATGGAATCATCACCGATGGGGGACAAAAACCCAACATCGTTCCCGAACATGCCGCTGCTCGCTTCTACGTGCGCGCTGCTGATAGTGACTACCGGGACGAGCTAGTGGCCAAGCTGGAGCGCTGCGCTCAAGGAGCAGCCCTCGCCACCGGGGCAGAGCTATCCTTTCGCAAAACGGGCCATGAGTACAAAGCCATGCATGCCAACCAGGCGATGGGACAGACATTTCGCCGCTACATCAAAGCGCTGGGTTACCCCGTCGAGGAACTCCAGGGCGGCCTGGGCTCGACCGATATGGGAGACGTCTCCTGGGAGGTGCCAGCCATTCATCCAGAAGTGCGCATCACAGAGGGAGATATCCCTCTCCATTCGCGAGAGTTTGCACAGGCTGCTTGTTCAGAGGGTGCCCGCCAGGCGATGCTCGCAGCCGCTAGGGCGTTGGCTGCTACCTGCTTGGACCTGTGGTTAGATCCTGACCTCTTCCAGCGAGTCGGCGAGGAGTTTGCAAGTATGCGCGGCGGTCGCTGACAGTGCTTTGAACTGTTTCAGAGTCTGTGCGAGCTGACAGCACAGCCAATTCACAGATGCCCCTGCTCTGTGGCGCTACACGACGAAGGAGAGCGCACTATGCCGCGTGACATTCCTGTAGGCAATGGTTCACTTCTGGTGAACTTTGATGCCGATTACGCTCTGCGTGATCTGTACTGGCCGCACGTGGGTCAGGAGAATCACACCATCGGCCACCCATGCCGTTTTGGTGTGTGGGCTGACGGGAAGTTCAGTTGGGTGAGCGACGCTGGCTGGCAACGCGCTCTGGACTATGTGCACGACACACTTGTCACTGAGGTCACTCTGAAGCATCCCGATTTGAATCTGGAGTTGGTCTGCAATGACGTCGTGGACTTTCACGAGGATCTGTACCTGCGCAGGGTGGTTGTGCACAATAGGGCCAATCGCGAACGCAAAGTGCGGCTCTTCTTCGCCCTGGACTTGCACATCAGCAGCTACGAAGTGGGCGATTCTGCCTACTACGAACCGAACCGCAGCGCCGTGATCCACTACAAGGGACAACGCTGGTTCCTGATCGATGCGGCGAAGGAGCAGCCAGGAGGTTGGGAGTTCGGAGTAGACCAGTGGGCCGTTGGCGTGAAGGAAGCTGACTGCAAGGAGGGTACCTGGCGGGATGCTGAGGATGGACAACTGTCCGGCAATCCCGTGGCCCAGGGAAGCGTGGATTCGGCCGTGGCATTACAACTTGAGCTTCCTCCGCGAGGGGAGGCGATCGCCTGGTACTGGATTGCAGTAGGGAAAGATCTCAACGCCGTGGCGCGCCTGGACAACATCGTGCGTGCCAGGAACCCAGCGACTTTTCTCAAGCGCACCGACCACTATTGGATGCTGTGGGGCGGAAAAGAGAGGGAACACTTGGATCTGCCCCATCCAATCTGCCATCTGTATCGGCGCAGTTTGCTGGTCCTGCGCACCCAGATTGACAACGACGGCGCGATCATTGCTGCCAATGATTATGACATCGCACATTTCGCTCGTGACACTTACTCATACATGTGGCCGCGCGATGGCGCTCTGGTGGCCGCTGCGCTCATCGCTGCTGGGTACTCTGAATTGACGCGCCGCTTTTTCAATTTCTGCCACCGCGTCATCACCGACGATGGATATTTGCTGCACAAGTACAATCCTGACGGCTCCTTGGCCTCCTCGTGGCATGGCTGGTACCGAGATGGGCACAAAGAGCTGCCAGTGCAGGAGGACGAAACTGCGCTGGTGCTGTGGGCGCTTTGGCGGCACTTTCAGCGCTTCCGTGACGTGGAATTCATCAAGCCCCTGTACCGGGGATTGGTGGTCCGCGCGGCTGACTGGCGGGTTGCCTACCGGGATGGTGACAGCGGCCTGCCGCTGCCCTCCTGGGACTTGTGGGAAGAGCGTCGAGGGGTGCTCGCCTGGACAGTAGGCGCCACCTGCGCTGGGCTGGAGGCCGCCGCCAACTTCAGCGACGCTTTTGGCGAACGCGAACTGGCTGCCACCTACCGCAAGGCGATGGAGGAGATCATGGCGGCGGCGGATGCGCGCCTGTGGGCGCCGGACCGCCACTGCTTCGCGCGGATGCTGAACCGGCGGGATGACGGTGGCTGGGATGTGGATTCGACGGTGGATGCTTCGCTTACGGGCCTGTGGTACTTTGGCATGTACGCTCCTGATGAGCCGCGGATTGTGGCGGCCATGGAGGCGGTTCGAGACCGGTTGTCGGTGAAAACGGACGTGGGGGGCGTAGCTCGCTACGAAAACGATCGCTACCACCAGGTCACTGAGGATATTGAAAAGGTACCCGGCAACCCGTGGTTTGTCTGCACCCTGTGGCTGGCTCAGTGGTACATCGCCATCGCCAAGACCATGGCCGACCTCCAACCTGCGCTGGAGATTCTGAACTGGGCAGCCGACCATGCCCTGCCCAGCGGCGTCATGGCCGAGCAAGTGCATCCATACACCAACAAACCACTGTCCGTCAGCCCGCTGACGTGGAGCCATGCCACGCTGGTGCTGACTGTGCGGGAATACCTGGCCCAGCAACGGGCGATCAGAGAAGGTCAGTAGAACATACAATCCGTGGAAAAGCGCGAGTTCACCGTCGAAAACGAATACCGCTACAACCGCTCTGGGCCGATGCGTTGGATTTTTTCCCACCTGCTGCGCTACCCCTACCTGCCGCTGCTCACGGTCGTTGCTACTGTTCTGAACAATTTGTTCTACAGCTACATCCAGATCTTTGTCGGGCGAGGATTCGACCTGATCACCACGCCTGATTGGCGAACGGCCGCCCTGCTGAGCCTGGCACTGAGCGTGGTGGGTTGTGGAGTTGGACAGGGTCTGACCGGCTTGCTGCGCAACTATTCTATGGAGTTCCTGGCTCAGCACATTGAGCGGGACGCCCGCCAGGAGCTCTACATCAGCCTGCTGGGCAAGAGCCAGACCTTTCACGGTCGGCAGCGCATCGGCGACATTATGGCCCGTGCTACCAACGACGTACACATGCTCAACCTGATGTTCAGCCCGGGAGTGATGCTGATCGCAGATTCAGTCATGTCCACCATCGTCCCGCTTACTTTGATTGCACGGCTCAAAACTGAGCTGCTGCTTGTGCCGCTCATCTTCGTCGCCCTGCTGGTCATCACTGTAGCCGACTATAACCGCAAGCTCAAACCAGTGAGCCTGGCCATGCGCGAGCAATTCGGAGAAATGAATGCAGGTCTGGCCGAGGCCGTGGCTGGAATAGAGGTGGTCAAAGCGAGCGTCCAGGAAAAGCAGGAATGGGCCCGCTTTGCCGCGGATGCGCGCCAGTATCGCGACTACTTCGTACAGCAGGGCGAGATCCAGGCTCGCTATCTGCCGATGTTAGCCTTCAGCGTGGCCTGGGCTGTCGCCTTGCTGCATGCCATATCGCTCTGGCGCGGGGACGCCATTACCCTGGGTCAGATGGTCGCGTTCCTGGGCTTGATGGGGGCGCTGCGCTTCCCAACCTTCATTTCCATCTTCTCCTTCAACCTGGTGCAGTTAGGGGCTGCCTCTGCCGAGCGCATCCTGGAGCTGATCAACACCGAGACAGAGCTGGATGAAAATAAGGCCGGTGTTGCCCGTCCCATTCGCGGCCAAGTGGTTTTCAAGAACGTCAGCTTCAGCTACGATAGCAAACCGGTGCTGAAGAATGTCAGCTTCTGCGCGCAGCCGGGAGAGACCATTGCCATCGTGGGACAGACAGGCTCTGGCAAGACCACGCTCACGCGGCTTATCAACCGCATCTTCGATGTGGACAGCGGGCGGGTCTTGGTGGATGGGGTGGACGTGCGTGATTGGAGCCTGGAAGCGCTGCGTTCGCAGATCTCCACCATCGAGCAGGATGTGTTCCTGTTTTCACGCGCAGTTCGGGAGAACATCGCCTTCGGGCGCGCGGACGCCAGCCAGGCCGAGATTGAGCACGCTGCCCGCGAAGCCCAAGCACACGAGTTCATCGCCTGCTTGCCGGTGGGCTACGACGCCGAACTGGGTGAGCGGGGTGTGACCCTTTCCGGTGGGCAGCGGCAGCGCATCGCCATCGCTCGGGCCTTTCTCACCAACCCGCGCATATTGATCCTGGACGATAGCACCAGTGCCATTGACAGTGCCACTGAAGACCAGATTCAGCGTGCCATGTGGCGCATCAGCAGCCAGCGGACGACCTTTCTGATCACCCACCGGTTGAGCCAAATCCGCTGGGCTGATCGTATCCTGGTGCTGCGCCAGGGAGAATTGGTAGACCAAGGAACGCACGAAGAGCTGTTCGAACGCAGCGAAGCCTACCGGCGTATCTTTGCACGCTACGAGTAGCAAAAAGCTGGACAAGGAAAGCGATGCCTTTCGTAATGGGTGGCCTCGACACAGAGGCTTATGACCGAAACTATAGCGATAGGGAACTACTCGGACGGATCGTAGGCTATTTCCGACCATACGCTCGCCAGATGGTTCTCGTTGCCGTCATGCTGACGTTGAATTCGCTGATGAGAATGGGTGGGCCCATCCTGATCTCCAGGGCCATTGATCAGTTGATCACAGATCCTTCGCCGCAGGTTATGTGGTTCTTGGCAGGCGGCGTGCTTCTGTTGGGAGTGTCAGGTTGGGTCTTTAACTACATCCGCCAGTTATTCTCCGCCCGCGTCGTGGGCAATGTGGTGCTCAAGCTGCGGGAGGACGTATTCCATGCTACCATCCGGCATGACCTCTCTTTCTTCGATGAGCACCCCTCGGGCAAGATTGTCAGCCGCGTGACGTCGGACACGCAGGACTTTAGCACCGTAGTGACCCTGACCATAGACCTGTTCAGCCAGGTGTTGCTGGTGGTGTTGCTGTCCATCTGGCTGCTGCGAGTCGATGCCCTGCTGACGCTGTTGCTGCTGGGAATGACGCCCATTGCTGCCGCCATCGCGCTCAGCTTCCGCCGTGTTGCGCGCACTGTCACCCGGCATGCCCGACGGGTTACGGCCAAGATCAATGCCGAGATCCAGGAGTCGATCAGCGGGATCATGATTGCCAAGAGCTTTCGCCAGGAGCAGGCCGTGTACGATACCTTCGAGGCCAAGAATCAGCAAGCTTTTCGCGTTGGATTGCGGCGTGGTATGACGCTTGTCACGGTTTTCCCCATCATGGGCATCGCCCAAGGCGTGGGGATAGCCCTACTGGTGTACGCTGGCGGGCTGGCCATCCGCGGGGGCGCGGTAAGCCCCGGCAACTGGGTGCTGTTTATGCAGACCGTGGGCTTTTACTGGTTTCCGATCATGGGTATCGCCTCCTTCTGGAGCCAGTTCCAGGATGGCCTGTCAGCCTCGGAGCGCGTGTTCGCCCTGATTGACGCCGAGCCCAAGGTTGTGCAGACGGCAGCCGAGCCAGTAGAAGCACTGGATGGCCGAATCGAGTTCCGCCACCTGGAGTTCACCTATACCGGCGAGGAAGTTGTGCTGCCGGACTTTGGTCTGGAGATTCAACCCAGGGAGACCATAGCACTGGTAGGCCACACTGGGGCAGGCAAGTCAAGCCTGGCGCGCCTGATAGCGCGATTCTACGAATTCCAGGGCGGAGAGCTGCTGATCGATGGCCGCGATATCCGCCGTCTGGAGCTGAGCCAGTACCGGCAGCACGTCGGGCTGGTGCCGCAGGAGCCGTTCCTCTTCTCCGGTACGGTACGGGATAATATCCGCTACGGCTGCCCACAGGCGACTGATCCACAGGTGCGCGAGGCAGCGCTAGGCATTGGCAACGGCGAATGGTTGGACGACCTCACCGCTGGACTGGATACCGACGTTGGTGAGCGGGGGGCACACCTCTCCATGGGCCAGCGCCAACTGGTCGTCCTGGCGCGTGTGTTGCTGAAGGAACCGGCCATACTCATCCTGGACGAGGCCCCGGCCAGCGTCGATCTATTCACCGAAGCGCAGATCCAGCAGGGGCTGGAGGTGGTGATGCGCGGGCGAACGGCAGTGGTGATTGCTCACCGTCTGTCCACAGTACGCAATGCGGATCGCATCATCGTGCTGCGCGATGGAGAGATCATCGAGGAAGGAGACCACGAATCGCTGCTGGCTGCTGGCGGCCACTACGCTGAGCTGTACAACACTTACTTCCGTCACCAGTCTCTGGAGTACATCGAGCAGGCCCGGCTTCTCGTCGAAGAAATAGAGTGAATCATAACGCAAACAGCGAAGGCGACAGCCGAAGGGTCCCGCACCGACGGGATGGCTCGACGGGATTGCTAAACTCAGGCAGCCGTTTTTATGCCATAATCGCGCCAAAGGGGGGTCAGCAACTGATGCACGAAGCAGTAAAGCGGGAGATCTACGACAAAGTAATCGCCGGAGATGCTCAGGGTGTGAGCACATTGATCTCCCAGGCGCTCGAGCAGGGCCTGTCGCCTGAAGAGCCGTTGAACGAGGCCCTGGTCGCGGCGATGGCCGAAGTTGGGGACCGGTTCGAGAAACGCGAGTTCTTTGTGCCGGAGATGCTTGTCGCCGCCCGGGCCATGAAAGCAGGCGTGACAGTGCTGCGGCCCCTGTTGGGCGAGGAAGGTGTCGGGTCCGTGGGTACCGTGGTCATCGGGACTGTGGCAGGGGACCTGCATGACATTGGCAAAAATCTGGTCGTCATGATGTTGGAAGGCGCTGGCTTCCAGGTGATCGATCTGGGTGTTGATGTTTCAGCAGAGACATTTGTGCAGGCGATACGCGAGCATTCCCCTCAGTTGCTGGGCATGTCCGCCCTGTTGACCACCACGATGATGTCGATGAAATCCACGATCGAGGCCATCGAGAAGGCAGGTTTGCGCGACAGGATCACGGTGATGGTGGGAGGGGCACCAGTCACTCAGCGCTTTGCAGACGACATCGGGGCTGACGTTTTCGGGCAGGACGCCAATGCTGCCGTGCGCAAGGCCAAGGAAGCGCAGCCTTCAGTGCAGGGGCGAGGCATTTCCTAACCATGGTCCCTTGTGCACGAGAATTCCAGCAGGTTGTCGGCCAGGGCGTATTCAAAGGATGCCGCCGCATGTTTGCCGCGGCTGGTCTTGCGCTTCTGTGTGTGTAACTCGTGTACGGATTCTTCCTCCAGACGCACAGTGCTGGTTTGACAAATTTCCAAAATTGTAATATGATTTAGATGTTCAAGGCGTCAGCAGGTGTGTGCCGCTCTTTTTTTTGGCAACGGGGTTTAAACGTTTAAGCGGAGACGGGGATGCCCACAATAAAAGATGTAGCGAAGGAAGCGAGCGTTTCTGTCGCCACAGTTTCGTACGTTCTCAACAACAGCGGTTCCGTGAGCGCAGGGACGCGCCAGCGCGTGCTGCGGGCCGTGGAGAAACTGGGCTACCGTCCCAGTGTCCTCGCCAAGGGACTTCAGGCCAACGAAAGCCGCATGATAGGCTATTCCTGGCACCCCGTGCTCCCGAATCAGTTCGACCCTATCCTGGACAAGTTCATCAAAAGTGTGGCTGACGCTGCCGGCCGACACGACTATCATGTCCTGACCTTCCCTTGTCCCAAACCCTACAACGAGATAAGTGTTTACCGCGAGATGGTGGAACGGGACCGGGTGGACGGTTTCATCCTGTCCAACACCAACCTGGACGACCGGCGCATCCGCTATTTGCTGGACGTGGGCTTTCCCTTCGTGGCCTTTGGCCGCTCCAACCCGGAATGGAATTTCCACTGGGTGGATGTAGACGGCAGCAACGGCGTAGAACTAGCAGTGGCCCACCTGCTGGAGTTGGGTCACCAGCGCATTGCCTGCCTGGCCTGGCCTGAGGACTCGCTCACTGGCCAGTATCGGTTGGCCGGCTACGGGAAGGCGATGGCCAGCGCCGGTTTGCGTGTGGACCAGGGCTGGATCACCCGCAGTCAAAACGACTATGAGGAGGCCTATCGGGCTGCCCAGCCCTGGCTGGCCCTGCCATCCAATCAGCGGCCTACGGCAGTGGTCGCCCTCAGCGACTTGATGGCCATTGGCGTGATGAACGCCACCGCCGACGCTGGGCTGGAGGTTGGCCCTGATTTGGCGGTGGTTGGCTTTGACGACGCCCCCATCACCGACTATCTGCGTCCCCCGCTCACCAGCCTGCGCCAGCCAATCGCTGGGGTGGGGGAGCGGCTGGTGAGCATGTTGATAGACCTGCTGCACGGCGAGACGCCCTCGCCGGCCCAGGTGTTGCTCAAACCGCGCCTGATCGTGCGCGATTCGACGGCTCTCAGTGTCAGGTCTTGACCGAGGTAAGTAGCTGTGAACGAAGCCGGATGGGTGGTCACCAAAGACGAATTTGATCCAATTCGGCTGCACCACCACGAAACGGTGTTCACCCTGGGCAACGGCTATCTAGGCACCCGAGGTGCCTTCGAAGAAGGCTATCCCGGTGCGTGGCCCGCCACTCTTGTACACGGTGTGTACGATGATGTTCCCATTGTCTACACCGAACTGGTCAACTGTCCTGACTGGCTGCCGCTGGCCATACTTGTCGAAGGCGAACGCTTCCGGCTCGACCGGGGCCAGATCTTGCGCTACCAGCGGCGGCTCGACTTACAGCGGGGCCTGCTCAGCCGCGATGTGCGCTGGCGCAGCCCGGCCGGCCACACGGTCGATCTGCACTTTGAACGCTTCTGCAGCCTGGCCGACCCACACGTGCTCACCATTCGATGTCAGGTTACGCCGCTGGACTTTGAGGGCCACATCAAAATCCAGGCCGGTCTCAACAGCTACGCGCACAACCTGGGTATGATGCACTGGGAGTGGCAGGACCAGGGTGGAGCGAACGACACAGTCTGGCTGCACGTCCGCACCCGCCATTCATCCATCGACCTGGGCATGGCTGCCCGGTTGGTGGTGGGTGGAGCCGAGGCCCGCATAGATGCCTGCGGCTGCCAAGGTTACCCGACACTGATAACAACCTTCCGAGCCCGGCCCGGCCAGGCCATCACCTTGGACAAACAGGTGACCATCTTCACCTCGCGGGAGACCGACGCGCCTGCGCGGGCCGCCCGGGAAAAGTTAGCCAGCCTGTCTGACTACACGGCACTGTTCGCCGCTCACGAATCAGCCTGGGAAGAGGTGTGGCAGGCCAGTGATGTGCTCGTAGAGGGTGATTCCACAGCTCAATTGGCCATCCGTTATGACCTCTTTCAGATACTGATCGCCGCGCCGCGTTGCGATGAACGGGTTAGTATTCCAGCCAAGACACTGTCTGGCTTTGGCTATCGGGGCCACGTCTTCTGGGACACGGACATCTTCATTGTTCCCTTCCTCGCTTACACCCAGCCTGCCTTGGCCTGCAACCTGCAGGCCTACCGCTACCACACCCTGGACGGAGCGCGACGCAAGGCCAAGGCTGAAGGTTACAAGGGGGCCATGTTCGCTTGGGAGAGCGCCGAAATGGGAGACGAGGTCACGCCTCGTTGGGTGCCCGGTCCGAAAGGTGAAGAACTGGTACGCATTTGGCCTGGCGACATCGAGTTGCACATCAGCGCCGATGTGGCCTACGCCCTCTGGCACTACTGGCGAGCCACTGGTGACGACGATTTTCTGCGTGACTACGGGGCGGAGATCATTCTCGATACGGCCGTCTTTTGGGGCAGCCGCGCCGAGTGGATCGCCGAACGGGCCCGGTACGAGATCAACGAGATCATCGGCCCAGACGAGTATCACGAGCATGTGGATAACAATGCCTTCACCAACCGCATGGTCCAATGGCACCTGGAGACGGCGCTGGAGGTGCTAGCCTGGCTGCGACGAGAGTGCCCCGGCCGGGCCACCGAACTGGAGCTCCAACTGGACCTGACCCCCGCTCGGCTCAGGCATTGGGCCGATATCATTGAGTGTATGTGGGTGCTTCACGACCCTGAAAATGGCCTGATTGAGCAGTTCGAAGGTTTCTTTGATCTGGAAGACATCAACCTGGCCGATTACGAGCCCCGCAAGCAGTCCATGCAGGCTATTCTGGGCATCGATGGGGCCAACAAGCGACAAGTGTTGAAACAGGCCGACGTGCTGATGCTCCTCTACTTGCTGCGCGACCGGTACGATCGTGAGACGCTACAAACCAACTGGGACTACTACGCTCCGCGTACCGACCATGCGTATGGCTCGTCCCTTGGCCCAGCGATCCACGCTATCCTGGCCAGCGAGTTGAGCTACCCAGAACAGGCCTACGAGCACTTTATGCGTGCGGCACTGGTAGACCTGGAGGATGTACGGGGCAACACCGCAGACGGCATCCACGCGGCTTCGGCCGGTGGGCTGTGGCAGGCAGTCGTCTTTGGTTTCGGCGGCATCCGCCTGACCGGGGATGGGCCAGTCGCCGATCCCCGCCTGCCGCCGGGCTGGACGCGGCTCAAGTTTCGACTGTGCTGGCGTGGGCAATGGTATGACTTTGACTTACGGCCGTCCCACGCGGACGTGGAGATTCGCGGCGTCATTTTTGACCTGGACGGTGTGCTGACCGACACGTCCGAATACCACTATCTGGGCTGGAAGCGGCTGGCCGACGAGGAAGGCATTCCCTTTGACCGGCAGGCCAACGAGGCGCTGCGGGGCGTGTCCCGTCGGGATTCATTGCTGCTCTTGTTGGGCAATCGCCCAGCGAGTGAAGAGCAGATCCAGGAGATGATGGCGCGCAAGAACCGCTACTACCTGGAGTACATTGAAGGGGTGACGCCAGCCAATCTGCTGCCTGGCGCCTTGGAGTCACTGGAGCAACTGCGGTCCGCAGGAATCAAGGTGGCCATTGGCTCGGCCAGCAAGAACGCGCGAACGGTGATCGAAATACTGGGCATCGCTGACCTCATCGATGCGATTTCCGACGGGCACAGCGTTCAGCGGCACAAGCCAGCGCCCGACCTGTTTTTGGACGGGGCGGCGCAACTGGGCCTGGCACCAGCGCAGTGTTTGGTCGTGGAGGACGCCGCCTCGGGCGTGGAAGCAGCCCTGGCGGCCGGTATGTGGACAGTTGGGTTGGGACCGGAGGAGCGGGTAGGTGTGGCTCACGTGGTGCTGCCCAGTCTGGAAGGCGTGCGCTGGAAGGAATTGCTTACCCGCCTGACGCGGGCTGCAGAGTAGGGGGAGCCTTGGCGCACAAGTGAGGAGCCGGCTGGTGTGCCTGGTTGCAGGTCTGACAGATGGCTGCCCCTAGGCTACATCGGCAGGGAACAGGACAGCAATATCATACTCGGATAAAGTCCCCTGAGTAGATGTGACATGGATGAGAACGGAGGGAGGTGAGGTCTTATCGGTCAGAGAGAAAGAGATGTGCTTCAAGCAAACCAAACTGTTGAAGGTGATGACCAAGAACGATCTACTCAGGAGGAGAGAGTAAGATGAAAAACAAGTGGTTTAGTTTGATCGGTGTGCTTCTGGCGGTGATCCTTGCGGTGAGTGCTTGTGCGCCAGCGGCAACACCCACGCCTACACCCACGCCCAGGCCGGCGCCCACCAAAGTACCCGCGACCCCTGTGCCTGGTGTTGAATGCATGGGAGACCTCTGCCCTGAGGAAGGCGCGGAGCTGACGGTGTCGGGCTGGGGTGGCGAGTCGGAGCAGAACGTCGTGCGCGATTCCATCGCCCGTTTCAGTCAGCACTATCCCGACATCAAGGTGAACTTTGAGCCGATCC
>JAUWJD010000042.1 GCA_030607875.1 Chloroflexota bacterium | reverse complement strand
GTGTGTTGGTCCGCTCCATGCACGCTTAGCGGCACTAGCGGTAGTAGCGAAACGCGCTGCGTCACACCTACATGTGGTGTGGGAGTGCTTGGAAAAAACCGACCAACAGAGTTTGCAACCGATACAGATTCGCCCAATTCATCGGATTGTGTATAATTATTGACCCTACTGCTTCGTGCACCGAAGGTTGCCAAGCCCCTTTGGCTCGATGATCACTTAAAAATGACTGCCCGAGTTTGGCAACCTTCGGCGCAGTACCCTGTGCGTCGAGGAGCATTCCATTTATGACACATTTCGCCTTGCGCCGTCTAGGCGCGATCTTGCTCACCAGTCTGGTCATCATCTTTTTCTGCGCCCTGGGCCTGCGGATGATGCGACAACCATTCTCCGGCAGCGTTCGTTCTGGCGCCATCAATCTGCTTGGGCAGGCCGTTCGAGACAGCCAATCGTTCTTGCGTGGTCTGGCTACTGGCAACCTGGGATTCGTCTGGCGCGCCAGCGGACGCAGCCGAGTCGCCGTGCCAGTGACCACGGTGTTGATGGATACTTACTTCAAAAGCATGGGCCTGCTCCTTGTCACCATGCTCTTTGCCGCCGGACTCGGTGTGAGCATGGGAGTGCTTTCTGCCTACTGGGAAGGCTCGCCCCTGTCGTTGGGCCTGCTCACCACGTCGCTATTGGGCGTTTCCATGCCCACTTTCTTCACCGCGCTCCTGCTCCAGGTGCTTGAGATCATGTGGTACCGGCGCACGGGAATACGCCTGGTGCCAGTGGGTGGATTTGGCTGGGATTCGCACATCATCTTGCCCGCCCTGGTCCTCTCCACACGGCCATTGGCACAGTTGGCACGAATCACCTCCGTCTCATTGAGCGAAGCGGCCCACCAGGATTACGTGCGAACCGCGTGGGCCAAGGGCCTGCCAGCGCGTCAGGTGTGGGGTGAGCACGTGCTGCCCAACGCCATGGTGCCCATCGCTACGGCACTGGGCGTCTCGTTGCGCTTTTCGCTGGGCAGTCTTCCTGTCGTGGAGTACTTCTTCGGCTGGCCAGGTCTGGGCGCTACACTGCTAGACGCCATCCGCATGCGCCACACCAATCTGGTCATCATCCTCGCCCTGGCTCTGGGCCTTACCTTTATGCTCATTAACCTGTTGCTCGAACTGGCCTACCGCTTCCTGGACCCCAGACTGAGAGAACTGATGTGACATCGCTGCTGACCCATTCATTCAACCCGACACTTTGTGGTGATAACTTCATCCGTTATGTACAGACCGTGGCGACGACTTTGGTCATTGTCGCCAGTTCACAGAGTACTGCGCCGAAGGTCGCTACACTTGGGCAGCCATTTTCATATCGTTCGTCCCGCCGAAGGTCTCGCCACAGGCGATGGCTCGACGGGACGGCAACACTTGCACTTGCGCCGGAGCGCAGCGCAGGCCGTCTCGCCCTCGCGTAGTATCTTCGTCGCGAGCGACGAACGGCGGCGGGCTCGCGGCCCGAACGGGGTGCAAGTGTCCAACCAAAGAGGTCTAGCCACCTTCAGTGCATGAAGCAGTAGAGAAGTGAGCCTGACTTGCTCAAGAGACTGAAACGCGCCATTCACTCAGAACCGGATCTCACCTGGCTCGATGTCAAGGCAGAACCCATCCAACTGCCGCCAGAGCCCCGAATGGAGGAGCACCGCCGGCCTCGTTTTCGCCTGGAGGTGAACGCGCCCCTCATAATCGGCGCTCTGATCGTACTGGGGCTGTTCATGATTGTGCTTTTTGGCCCGCTGCTGGCTCCAGCGAACCCTTACCTGTCCGGCCAGCGCAGCACGATGGTCGTCGATGGACAGTTCATGACGCCTCCGTTCCCACCCATGCCTGGCCTGCCGCTGGGAAGCGATCAGTGGGGGCGCGATATCCTCAGCATGTTACTCTACGGTACCCGGAATACCCTGGTGGCTTGCTTGTTCATTGCCACGGCGCGCGTTCTGCTGGGCTCGTTTTTGGGTATGCTCGCAGGCTGGAACGAAGGTAGCCTGATCGACCGTGCCGTGATGGGCTTGGTGGAGGTGAGCAGCGCATTGCCCACACTGCTGACCGGTATGATCCTGATCTTTGCTCTGGGCATCCAACGTGGCATTACGGTCTTTATTCTTGCCCTCTGCTTCGTCGGCTGGGCCGAGATCGCCCAGTACATTCGCAGTGAGTTCATGATTGTGCGCCGCAAGCCGTTCATCGAAGGGGCACGGGTCATCGGCCTGAGCGGTCTGGACATCGCTATCCGCCACATCCTGCCCAACGTGCTCCCGGCCCTGGTCATTATCGCCGTGCTGGAGATGGGCGCTGTGCTCATGATCATGGGCGAGCTGGGCTTTATCGGTGTATTCATCGGCGGGGGCACCTGGGTGCAGATAGGTGACACGACGGTGCTCAACATCCCGGACATCCCAGAGTGGGGTGCGATGATGGCTGGGGCGCGCCAGTACGCACGAAGCCGGACCTGGATGGTCCTTTATCCCGCTCTGATCTTTTTCCTGGCCGTACTAGGCTTCAACCTGCTTGGTGAAGGGCTGCGCCGCATCGTGCAGCGGCGCGGCGTCAGCACGGCCTTTCTCCTCAGCAAGCGCATGGTACTGGTCATCGCCGCCATCAGCCTGGCCACGGCATACATCGTCACCCACGTTGGACCAGCGCCCTCGTATGCTGGCCTGGCGCAGCGCTTTGACGACGAAGCCGCTTTCTCTCACCTTCAGGCACTAACCACGCCCGAGATGGCAGGACGCCAAGCAGGCACACCCGGCGCAGATGCCGCAGCCGCATACATCGCCGACCGCTTTGACGAGTACGGCCTGGAAACGCTCAAGCTGGGGCTAGACTACCGCCTATCCTGGAGCTCGCAAGTGGTGACGCCCACCACACAGCCCGTGCTGGCGCTGCTCGATGAGACGGGACAGACAGTGCGCTCTTTCACCTACCATGTGGACTTTGGAGTGGACATCAACGGGCACGGTGGGCCGGGAGAAGCCAATGCTCCAGTAGCCCTGCTCACGTTCTCCAAGCCGTCCTACAGAATCGAGGAGTTCGAAGGCCTGGATTTGCGGGGCCGGATCGCGCTCTATCTGGCCGACAATGCGCCGCCTGATTTCGCCGTGGAAGCACTCCTTCACGGTGCCGAAGGCATTGTGGTCATCAACGATAACGACATCACACCACGCCTGCAATTGGCCGATTCAGACAAGGACTATCTGCGGCCAGTCGTGCTGCCCATCTTCCACATCAAAGCCGCCGCGGCCGATGAACTGCTTGCTCCTGACGGGCTGAGCGTGGAAGAACTGATCCAACAGAGCGCGCAACCGGCGCCAGAAGAGCCTCCCTGGGAGATGCACGAGCTGAGCCGCCGCCTACACATGCGCCTGGAGCTCTCGCCAGTGCACGAGGTCACAACGGACAACGTTCTGGGCGTCCTCAGAGGCGCTGATGCACAACTGAACAAGCAACTGGTCATCGTCGCGGCACACTATGACGGCGCAGGCCGGCAGCCTGACGGCACCGTGCTGCAAGGCGCCAACGACGGGGCGTCAGGCGTGGCGGTGATGCTGGAAATTCTGCGTTTGTGGACAGCGCGCGGCTTTCAGCCACGCCGCACCATGTACTTTGCGGCCTGGGCCGGTGGCGAGTGGGAACATTCAGGAGCCCACGAGTACCTTACAGTCCAGTCGCCCTATTCCGTACTCGAAATCGCAGCGGTGATCAACCTCGATGGACTGGGGCGCGGTGGCAACGAGTTGCGGGTCAGCGGGGACGCAAAACTGGCTGACTTGCTGCTGCGCACCGCAGACAGCAACGGAGTCCCTGCCAGGGAGGGCGCCACGGGACACCATCCCTACCAGAACGCTTTCCGAGCACAAAACCTGACCGTCGGCTGGGCCGATGACGGCCTGCCACCGACCGAGGACACCATCGACAACATCAACGTGGCCCAACTCAGCGTAGCTGGCCAGGCCATTAACCTGGCCCTGATCACCCTGGGCCGCGAGTACGATTACTAGCGATTGCCGTCAACGCACGGGGATTGGATCGGTACATGAAATACCACGAAAGACACGAAGAATCATGCTAATAGTTCGTATTATTCGTGCCTTTTTGTGTGATTCGTGTACTGAGAACTGACAACAGGAAACTGGACTTTCAGCCTATGAGCGAACGTGTACAAAAGACACTGTGGATCCTCTTGGCCGTCGTCGCCGTGGGACTGAGTGCTGCAACAGCCTACCTATTCGCGCTGAGCAGACGGATGTCCTCGGGAGAGCCCAACTATCGGATAGCCTATACGTCCTTCACGGAGGAATCCTCGCAAATCTATAGTTGCGATTTGCTCGGCATGAACGTCACACAGCTTACCGATTCCGATTTCAGGCACGCATTTGCCGTATCCGAACCGTGGCTTCCGAAAGGAGCGAACACTCACCGCATTGCTTTTCTGCGTTTGCAGCCCAGCACTGGCTCAACCGAGTCGGGTGTCGGTGCACGGGGCGGTGTATACGTCATGAATGCTCTGGGAGGCGAGCCTACCAAAGTCAGCGGAAGCCTGGAGCGCGTCTGGACCGTGGCGCCGTCGTGGTCACCCGACGGGAAGCAGCTCGTTTTCGGCGCCGTCGAAGATCTCAACAACGACGGCCAACTGCGCCTTGAAGACCTGGGGGTGTATGTCGCTGACGTGGAATCAGGAGAGCCGAAACTTGTCATCACCATTGGTGCTGCGCTTACGCGCCTGTCCTGGTCACCGGCAGACCCGCTGGTCATCCTGACCATGATCGAGTCAAATGAGCTTGAATCCAAGCTGCTGGACATCCAGACAGGCCAGATCGTTCTGGAAGGGCCCGTCCCTGCAGCCTGCTGGTCACCCGATGGCGTGGAGCTGGCAACGTATTGGACAAAAGATCGTAGGATCCACATCCTGCATCCCGATGGCACCGAGTCTTATGAACTGGATCCACCTCCCGGCGAGGTAGCTGAGCTGCTCTGGGCCTCGGCGTGGCCGCCTGGTGCCCAGAGCGAGGCCGGCACGCTGCTGGCAATCGCGTCGCCACAGCATGGATCACATGTCGGTCAAATTTACATGCGTCCTGCCGAGCCTGGCGCAGGGCGCTGGGAACGGCTCAGCGGCCCCCACGACTATGCCATGCATGTGGCTGTCTCTCCTGATGGCCACTATCTGGCCTATGCCTCATACGCTGGTGGCCCGCGGAGGGCGGCGCCGTATCCGGACATCTTCCTATTGGACCTTGGATCAGGTCAGGCTTCACGCCTGACCTCGGAAGCGGGGTTCGAGGGCCAGCCCACGTGGTTGACGCTGGAGGCCAAGTAGGATGGCCTTCTGCGCTCACCCTGTCCTGGGCGACAGGACCGAGAAGCCGGGATGGACGTCACAATTAGAAGCGAGTAACATGGACAACATTTCGCAGCAACCAACCAGGCGCAGGCTACCCAACCCCAAGTGGCTGCCCATCGTGGCCTTGTTGCTGGCCATCTGGGCCATGGCATTGGGTGTGTGGTGGTCCCGGCCGCAACTCACGCCTGCCGCTGCCCAGCCCAGACCAACAGCGCGGCCATCTGTCGTGGCCCGAGCTACACCCCAGGCAAGCGAGACCGTGCAGCCCACGACTGAGGGCACCCCGGACGTCCTGCCTGTGGTGCGCGATGCCGGGCAGATCGTCCAGCAGGAAGAGTGGTTGACCCTAGCGCAAGCCTTTGACGTCAATCGTGCCCTGGCTGACATCGCCGAACTGACCAAGGCCAAATACGCTGGTCGTGCCGTTGGCTCCCCTGGCGGCCGGCTGGCCGGCGACTGGATCGCCGAACGCTTCGCCGAATACGGCTTGCAGCCCGCGGGCGACAGCAGCACCTTCTTCCAGGAATTCCCGGTGCCGTACGCAGAGCTTGCTGCCATGCCCAGCTTCGAGTTGCTCGACGACGACGGCCAAACGCTGAAGGAGTATCACTTCCGCTACGACTACACCATCTGGCTTGGTGGCTACGCAGACGGAGGCCAGGCTGAGGGGCCAGTAGTATGGGTCAGTGACGGTAATCACGATGACTACGACGGGCTCAATGTCGAAGGGGCCATCGTGCTCTGCCGCTACCAGTACCCACCCGACCCAATCCTGCGCCAGGCGCTGGAGCATGGTGCCAAAGCGGTGCTGCTGATGCGCGAAGGAGGCATCTACTTCCGCATGCGCCGTACGGCACGCAGCAACGCCCTGCTGCCACAAGGTATTCCTGCCTTCCTCGTCGACCCAGAGGTGGCAAGCGACCTGTTGGCCGGCAGCGGACTGACGCTCGACGACCTCAGCATCGAATACCAGGCACGCCCCCTGGCCACGCGTGTGCGAGTTGATCTGCCAATGTTGTACCGGACGGACGCCACCGGCCGCAACGTGTTGGGTGTGCTGCCTGGCTCTGATCCGGACGGTGTGCAGCAAATCGTCATCATCGGCGGTCACTACGACCACATAGGCGCCGACCCAGACGGCACTGCTTGGGTTGGGGCTAACGACAACGCTTCTGGCATTGCCGTCCTCCTGGAAATCGCCCAGCAGTGGCAAGAGCAGGGCTATGTGCCCAGACGCACAGTGCTCTTTGCTGCCTGGGACGGAGAAGAGATCGGCCTGAATGGCTCGACGTATTATGTAGAACACCCGCGCTACCCGCTGAGTGACACTGTGAGCATGCTGCAGCTCGACATGGTCGGTGCGGGAACTCCCAACCTGGGCATTGATGCTGGCGGGCTGATAGCGGACCAATCCATCGTCTCTGCTGCACAGTTGGGCATAGCTGTGGCACCACAATCGTTGGGTCGCAGCGATCACGCCCCCTTCGTCGGAGCGGGCGTGCCAGCGACGCTCTACATCTGGTGGGACGGCGACGCTCCCGGACTCGTATACCACGTCCCAGAAGACGACCTGGATAACATCGAACCGCACAAGCTCAAGGCTGCGGGTGAACTGGCAGACCTGGTGCTGTTGAACCTGAGTTGGGAAGACGAGGAACTGGAAGACCTAAAGGCCCAGTACGAACAGGCCATCGCCACACATGACCTGGACGCCTTCCTACCTCTCATAGATCCGCATGACCGCGGGTTGCTGCGCCAGCAAGAGGAATGGCTGAGCAGCCTAATGCTCCACCCCACGGCCGAGTTCACCGCAACCGTTGGCCAGCCGCTCGTTGCGGGCCACGTGGCAACTTCGACCATAACGCTGCGCTACCGCTGGCAGACCGACGACAGGGACGTCGCAGCCAGTTTCCCCGCCAGGTGGGTGCGCAGGGGGCTCGACTGGCACTATGGCGGCCCGGCCTGGGACGAACTGCAGAGTGAACATGCCCTCGTAGAACACCTGCAGCAGCCTGACCTGGCTGAGCGTCTGGCGCAGGAAACAGACACCTTGTACGGATTCCTCACCGAGGACGTGGGTCTGGACCTGCCTGAGACGCTCCACGTAGCGTTCTACGGCTCAGCCAACCTGCTGAACGCACTGCACCGCACGCCGCAAGGCTACGAGCAAGCCAGCGGTTGGGCGGTTGAGGATGGCGTCGTGCTCAGCCAGCAGAACGGCCTGAACGCTGCTCTGGCCGAGTTCGCACTGCAACGCACCGGCTGGCCGACGCAAACGGTCCATTGGCTCGCCCAGGGACTGCTGGATGAGCGCCGCGCCACAGATGCAGACGAGGCCGACCAACTCGAAAGCCAACACATGCCAGTGTTGCTCCAGGCTTACCAGGACGGTACACTGTGGGCGCTTGAGGACATGCCCAGCCGCCACGAAGTGGAGTCGAAGGAGCGCACGCTCTGGAACGCACAAGCCTGGGCCATGACCAACCATGTGCTGCAGGCGGATGGCTGGTCTGTTCTGCAAACGCCTGCTGCGGTCGTGTCCGAGGAATGGCCCTCCACGCTGCTCGAACCCTGGCACCTGGCTGCCCAGGGCATCGAGGATACGCTAGAGCAGCGTGCAAGGGCCGTCCTTGCACGTGACCAAGAAGCCTTCCTGGCCACTGTGGATCCTGAGAACCGCGTGCTGTACTGGGAGGAAACGCATTGGTTTGAGGATCTGGAAGAATACCCGGCCGACGAATTCGCCTACGAGAGCCAACTGATCTCGCTCGATGGCGACCAGGCAACGGTAGAGCTGACCGTCAGGTACAACGTACCCAACCTGGAAGGGAGGCGAGTGCCCCTTACCTACCGCGCACGGTTTGTGCGCGCAGGTGAGCACTGGCTCTGTTCGGACGTTGACTTCCTGGAACAGCACAGCGAGCATTTCGTGCTGAAGTATGAAAACCCCCAGTACGCACTCTACGCCGATCGCATGTTGGCTGACGCCGAACGAGCCTACGACCAGGTCACCACCGATCTGGAGGCCGATCCCCAAACGCCCATCGAGATCAAGCTCTACCATCAGTCGGATCTGTCCCGCTTTTCCATCTACATGTCCATGTTTCGCATCACAGGTTGGAACGAGCCGGGCGAGTCGATCAAGCTGAACATCTCGGGTAGGGAGCAACTGCTGTCCGGTGGCGCGGCGCGCGTCATTGCCCACGAACTGACGCACGCAGCCCTGTTCGCCAAAGGGGTGCAGCACGGCGCACTGCACGAGGGCACGGCCGAGTACGAAGCGATCCGCTTTGATCCGCAGCGGGGCAACGTCAAGGTGCGCAAGTATCGCCAGGAAGTGTACGACCTGGTGCGCAGCAAGCGGCCGCTCACAGTGGAGGACCTGGACGACTGGCGTGCAGTTGATCCAGAGGACCTGTCGCTTTTCTACAGTGTGGGCTGGGATGCTGTAACGTACTTCAGACAGCGCTTTGGTCGCGAGACATTCCTGGAGTGGCTGCGCCTCTTGGCCACTGACACTTCCTTCCAGGAAGCCTTCGGCCAGGCAACCCGCATGGCATTCACCGACTTTGACGCCGAGTGGCGCAAGTCTGTGCTGCGTGGACACATCGCCCCGGACGATATCCAGACGGCGCTTGGCTTTGACGGCGAGCGTGCGCTGCAACACGTCGAGACGCTAGCCCAGCCGGCCTGGACGGGCCGAGAGGCCGGGACACCTGGAAATGAGGCTGCCGCCCAGTACATCGCTGACCAATTCGCCTCGTACGGCTTGCAGCCTGCGGGTGACAACGGTACGTACATGCAGAGCTTGAACACCTCTCGCACCGCTTTGACCGCCATGCCTGTGCTGGCCTTGCTGGACGAGGAGGGTCAGACGCACAGCCTGCAATACCGCGTGGACTTTCACCAGTTGCTGGGAGGACACGCTGGGAGTGGCCAGGTCGAGAAGACTATCGTCTACGTGCGAGATGTGCGAAACGAGGATCTGCATCTGGGTGGTCGCGTTCTGCTGACCCGCGCCAGCGCAGATCGGTGGCAGGACGCGAGGGAAGCCACAGCGCGCGGAGCTGGTGGGTTGCTGCTGATCACCGACAAGTGGGAAAAGCACGTGGCGGTGAAAACGAGCGATGTCCGTCCGCTGCGCGAAAAGACCATCCCGGTGTATGAGCTAACCGAGCAAGCGGCAGAGTCACTGTTCAGACTGGCTGGATATGCACCGCGGCAGCTTGACGAGCTGCCGCCGGTGCTGCCATTGCCGCTGTCTGCCCACATGGACGTGCAGTTGGCAGTCACTTCAGACGTGAGCGTGGCCAATGTGTTGGCTGTGCTGCCCGGCAGCGACCCGCAAGTATCCGATCAGGTACTGATCCTGGGCGCGCACCTCGACCACGTGGGAAGTCTGCCCGATGGCACCGTCTTTCCCGGTGCAAACAACGACGCCAGCGGCGTCGCGGTATTGCTGGAAATCGCACGTCTGTGGCGCGACACGGGATACCGCCCACGTCGCACGGTGCTCTTTGCCGCCTGGAACGCCACGGAGATGGGTCTGCTGGGTTCGCGGTATTATGTCACACATCCCGCCTATGCACTGCAGAAGACTCTGGCCGTGATCCAACTGGATAGGGTCGGACAGGGAGCTGGCTACTACATCATCGTCTCTGGCGACGAAACGCAGGAAGCGCTCATCCTGGCGCACCTGGAGAATGATGCCCGACAGGTGAAGGGACGGCTGACCTTCGAGAAGTATCAAGCCGGCAGCGACCACGAGCCTTTCCACCAGCGTGGAATACCTGCCGTGATGCTGTCGTGGGAACGTCCGCAGTACACCAACGTGCCTGAGGACACTCCAGAGACCATCGACGCGCAAAAGCTTCGGGCCACCGGACGCGTCTCGGCATTGACCCTGATGACCCTGGCCGATGAGTAGTCGCCAGGCGGCGCCACGTCCCAACCAAGATACTCCTTCACAGACCAACGAGGATGAAGATGAGTTTCCTACATCCGTTGCACACACACCTGCCAAGCAGAATCATCGTTGACCGCAGGTCCCACCACAGCAGGTCCATTTTGCTGGCAGGGACAGTGAGAAGCGGCACGACGTGGGCCTCGGCGATCATCAATTACAACAATGAGTATCGCTACCTGTTTGAACCCTTCTACCCGGCGCTGGAATGCTGTGACCACTTCAAACCCAGGCCCTATCTGCCCCCTGAGAACCAGGACCCCCAGCTCCTGCAGCAGGCCGAAGCCATATTCTGCGGCAGAATCCGAGATCGGCGCGTAGACCAGTTCAACACCAGGATTGTCTCCAGCAAGAGGTTGATCAAGGTCATACACGCCAACCTGATGCTGAAATGGATTCGCATCCACTTCCCAGCCATGCCCATCGTTCTGTTGCTGCGCCATCCTTGTGCCATCGCCCACTCGCTGCTCAGGTTGGGCTGGGCTGCCGTCCCGCAACACTTTCTGCAGCAGCAAGAGCTCATGTCCAACGCCCTGCGTCCCTTTCGGAAGCACCTGGAGCGGGCAGAGAGCGCCTTTGAGCACCACATCTTCATGTGGTGCATCGAGACCTACGTGCCGCTGAAACAGCTCGCCCCTGGGGACGTGCACCTCATCTTCTACGAGAGGCTGTGCGAGCAGCCAGAGGCAGAAATCGCCGGCCTGTTTGCCTTCCTGGGCAAAGTGTACGATCCGCGCGTTCTGGCGCGTTCGAAGCAGCCTTCTCCGCTCAGCCGGCCCGATAGCGCGATCATCTCTGGCGACAGCCTGATCGATGGCTGGAAAGGGGGCATCACGGAGGAACAACTGGAGCGGGCGATGGAGATACTGCACCTGTTCGGCCTGGACGGCATCTACGGCGAGCAGCCCATGCCCAACGTGGAGAATGCCTACGACATGATGGCTGAGCTCGCCTGAGAGTGCTACGGGGTGGGTGAGTTGTGGAGGCTACTCAGCCAGTAGGGCAGCTTCGCTCGCGCAGCATCCTCCGTCGAGCGGGGCGAACGGCTGCTCCGCAGGGATAGTCGCCTCTCCCTCCGGCTTGCGGGCCACGCGGGGACGGCTCGCCAGGCCCTCTCTGCTGACCCAACCACTGGAATTGGGTAAAAGACCCAACCTGGTGCTGTGGAAGAGTCGCCGCGCCGCACTACGTCCTCCTGGCGGGCGGCGTCTGCTTCCCAAGCAGAATGTCGTGGGTTCGAATCCCATCGCCCGCTTCCTGCAACCTGTAGTGCCAAGGGACCCTGGCTGTCCAACCGGTATGCCAGTACTTGACCAGCCCGAACGCACCGCGTAGGTTCCGGCGCACCCTCGCTCTGTGGATGCTAAGGGATCGCTGTGACCTACACTCCTTGAGAAGGCTGATGGGGCATAGCTCCCTGGAGGTACTGCAGCGCTACTTCGACTTGGCTGGTGAGGATATCGAGCGGGCGCATATGGCCCACAGTCCAAGCGCCAGGCTGCTGGGCAAGGAAGCGGCTCAGATCGCTGTCGCCCTCCTCAAGTGAGAGCCAAGCGATTCTCAGGACTGCATCCCTGTCCGGCCCGGCGGAAGAGGAGCCGGGGACGAGGGCATGAACCCATTCTCTGCGCAGCGTGGTCTTGCCGAAGCCAGCTGGCGGGGAGATCACGGTCAGCCTATGCCCCGGGTGCAGCGCCCCGTTCAGCCGCCAGCAGCAGACGCGGGCGGTGGACCAGGTGGGGCCGCAGGGTGGGGTATTAAGCTTGGTGATGAGGAGCGGAACGTCCATGCAACTCCGCTTGAAAACGTAGCGCGGACTACTGTACTCGCTCGAGCAACAGCTCTGCCACGGTCGCTTCAAGATCGCGGGCCTGGCCACGTTCCCAGGCCACCGCCCAGACACCGGGTGGAAGCTCGGCCTCCAGCTCAGCCACGAGCGGCGCGGCTCGATCTTTCGCCCACTGCCAACTTGCCGGATGGTGGAGCACCAAGGCCAGAAGCTCTGAAGTTCTTTCCTTTTCTCCCTCTGCCACCAGGAGTCTAGCCATCCCGACAAGGGTAAGTAGGGCCAGGGGCGCCGCCCAAACCGTCAAGGCCGTCTCCAAGGCTCGAAGATAGTATTCCCTAGCCTTCCGAAAGTCTCCTAGCCCATACGTAGCGTCACCCAGAACCTCGAAAGACCGTGCCAAGGCGTCTGGATAGTCAAGTTTCTTGGAGACCGAGAGGGCTTCCTGAGCCATCCGTGCTGCTTCTGCGTATTGCCCCAGCACATTGGCCAGTTCGCCCTGGCATAAGAGGACATCTGTGCTAAACCATGGCAAGCCCATTTCCTGGTAAATGGCGAGGCTTTCCTGAAACAGTTGCCGAGCCTCGCCATATTCCACCAATCCAAGGGCATCCAGGCCCAAGCGTAGGAGGGACGCGGCTATTCCATACTGGACGCGCATGTCCTTGGAAAGCACAAGGCTTTGCTGGTGTAGCTGTTTTGCCTCCCGATACTCACCCAGACACCAGGCTACATAGCCCAGATCACTGAGCGAATTGGCTACCCTTTCCTGGTCCAGTTCTCTGGAAACGGCAAGTCTTTCCTGATACAATCGCTGTGCTGCTGCATATTCCCCCCGAAAGACAGCATCCCCACCCAGGCAGAAAAGAGACATCTCCATCCCAACTCGATCGCCGATCTCTTTGGAGATGGTCAGCCCTTCCAGACATAGTGATTTCCCCTCCCCCTGCAAAAGAGTATTCTCTCCTAAACTGCACAGGGCAAACACCATTTCCCTTCGAGCGCCAAGATCACGGAGTATCCCCAGGCTTTTCTGCAAAAGCGCTATGCCTTTCTCCGCCAGACCGAGGGCGAAGCACACTCGTCCCTGGTGTGCTAGAACCTTCCCCAGCACGAGCCTGCGTCTAGGATTTGCGATTGCCTCTTGCGCCCCAGCACGTCCCTGGACCAGCGCAGCAGGCGCTCCGCTCTGCAAAGCGTCCTGAGCGTAGCCGAAGGACTCCTCCTCCAGCATCTGTGCCGCTTTGGCCAAGATTTCTTCCTTCTCCTGATGCCAACCAAGGATGCGGTAGAGCATGGGAAGGCCTTCCAGAGCGCGGTCGATGTCTTCTATCCTGCCCTGGACCACCGCCCAGGCCCAGCCAACCCGCACATTGTCAGTCTCCGTTTCGATCTCCGCCAGCGCCCGTCTGTGATTCCTTTCTCTGAGGGAGGCCCTTCTGTGCTGGAGGAATGCTGCAAAGTAGGCACTGTGGCGGTCTTTGGCCCCCTCCCATTCCTCTGGCACTTCTCCGAGCCGTTCCGCCGCATACTGCCGCAGCAATTCGTGTACCGAGTACCGCCCCCCAGGATCCCTCTGCAGCAGCGATTTCTCCACCAGGGCCCTCAACTCCCGCAACTGGGCACGCGCAACTTGGCTGGCCGCCTGGCGGGTGAAGCCGCTGCGAAAGACAGACAGCCGCTGGAACACCTCACGCTCCGTTTCGCTGAGCAAGCGCCACGAACGGTCAAAGACCGCCCGCATGCTGCGCTGCCGTTCGGGCAGGTCGCGCAGCTCGGTTTCCAGGAAGTCGAGGCTCTGGCCAATCTCGGACGCGATCTCGGCAGGGGTCAGCACTGCCACCCAGGCTGCCGCCAGCAGGATGCCCAGCGGCATCCCCTCCACCAGGCGGCAGATGCGCATCACGTCCGTCACGTTCTCATCGGCCGGCGCAAAGCCTGGCTGAGCCCGGCGTGCACTCTGCAAGAACAACTCCACGGCGCTGTACTGGGCAGCATCGGCCAAAGTCGCCCCGGCATCCTCGGGGACCTCCCATTCTGGAAGATCCATCCCGGGAACGGGGAGGAGGTGCTCGCCCTGCAGGTTCAGCGTAGCTCGGGAGGTCACCAGGATTGTCACGTCCGAGGCGGTCTGGAGTATCTCAACCACCAAGTCCAGGCCCTCGAGCAGGTGCTCAAAGTTGTCCATGATCAGCAGCATGGTCTTGTGGCGCAGGTAGTCGAGTAGCTGCTGCCGTGGCTGGCTTTGTGGGCGGCCTGCGGCCTGGGCGTAGAAGGACAGGCCAAGGGCCATGGCCACGGCAGGCACGATGGCCTCGATCGACTCCAGCGGGGCCAGCGAGACAAAGTACACCCCGTGGTCAAAGTCGTCCAGCCGGGCTGCCGCCGCTTCCTGGGCCAGCCGGGTCTTGCCGCTGCCACCGGGGCCGACCAGGGTCAGCAGCCGGCAGCCGGGGTGCTGCAAACGGTCTGCAATCTCGGCCAGTATGGTTTCTCGCCCCACAAAGGGCGTGAGCTGCAGCGGGAGGTTGTGTCTGACGACTGCTGCCGGCGCTGGGACAGTTCCGGCGATGGGCTGCCCTAACGGGGGAAGATCTCGGCCTTCTCTGATGGCCTGGCACAGCTGGGTGGTTGCTTGCTCCGGCGGAGCGCCCACCTCTTCCTTGAGCACTCGCTCGCACTCTGCGTACTGGCGCAGGGCAGCGGCGCGCTGGCCGGACGAGGCGTACAACTGCATCAGAGAGCGATGCGCCGGTTCGTGCAGGGGATCGAGCGCCACCCAGCGCCGGGCGTAGGCGACGGCCGGCTCGAACTCACCCTGCGCGCTGTGCCCGCGGGCCAAACTCTCCAGCGCGCTGGCCAGCTCACTACGCAGGCTCTCGGTCTCGAAGAACTGCCAGTCGTCAAAGCTGGGGCTGTCGCGCAGGGTGAAACCGGCCAGGAAATCATCGCGGTAGAGCGTCGCCGCCTCGGCCAGGGAGGAGAGGCAGGCCGGACACACCTGGTCTTCGGGATGGCCGTGCGTCTGGGACTCTGCCAGCCGGTTCCGCAACTCGCGCACATCCAGCTCAATGTCAGCGTCACGGTTGAGGCCTACCGTCTCCCGGTCAACGTCCAACCAGCCAGCGCCCAGTGCTTTTCTGAGCGTCGACAGGACGCGGCGCAGGCCAGCGCGGGCCCTGCTCTGGTCGTGCTCCGGCCAGAACAGCGTCGCCAGTGTGTCGCGGCTGTGGCTGCGCCCCGTCACCGCCAGGTAGGCGATGAGGGCCACCGCCTTGCGACGGTCGAGCGCAATTGGCTCGCCGTTGCACACGATGCGTGGCAATCCTAGCAAGAACAGTGCTAGACGAGGCATTTGAGCGCTCCTTCTGAGAGCGATTGTACAGCAAAACCCAGCCAAGAGCAAGACTCTCGGCCTGGAGGTCAGGGCTTTTCCATTTTCGATGGCGATGTCACACACACCGGTATCCTGTCATTGCGAGGAGGGCACCGACGAAGCAATCTCCACCCCTCGTGATGGGGAGATTGCTTCGCTGCGCTCGCAATGACACTACGGGACTCTGTTTCGCAACAGTCGCAGGACTTTGGAAAAGCCCTGGCCTGGAGGTCTGGACGGGCCCACGCCAGTTTTGGGGCAAACCTTCCCGGAAGCTAAGAGGACGAAGGGGATGTCGGTCCAGAGCCGTCGAATGCCACTACCACCGCCTTTTTGAGTTTCCGGGAAGCTGACAGTGCCCCAAATCTGTCGTAGATCCGGTCTGGACGCTTTCTGCAACGCTTCCGGCAACCATCCTGGGATGGTCGAGCCCTATCCTGTGGATAGGGATGAATGATGAAGTGAATTCTGCCCGGGAGGGTTGGCGATGAGGATAAGATATGTCACAACTGCTATAGTCTTCGTGCTCTTGTTGTTGGCACTCACCTTCCCGGTGCTGTCAGCCAAGCCGAAGTCAATACCCCGAGCCGCTTCTGTGCCAACCGCCACTTTACGAGCAGCGTCTGGGGCAACCATAAGGTTCAAGCCACAAAACGGTAGGACGACAAACAACGTCCCACAGCAGGCATTGGACTTGCCCCACCTGGTGCTCTACCGAAACGGCGCGTTGACCGACCCCAACGAGCGCACGCTGATCGTGGAGGTGACCGATATCGAGGTGCCCCCTACAGGAGTGACGGTCACGCTCGAAGTCGAGACCCAACATGGGGACCCTGACCTGGGCGGAGATCTTAGCAACAGGATTCCAGTGTGGCGCGAATCAAGATGGATCGCCAACATCTTGGGTTTCACCCAGACGGGCGTCACGGCGGTTCTTAGACACGAATTCAGCGCCAGCGTGTTGGCCGGTGCCGAGACGATCCCCACGCCCACAGACTACTTCCGGTACCGCATTGCCCTGGTCAATGCTGCGGACCCAGTGTCCGATCCCCTGCACACATCGAGTCAGGACTATGCCTTCCTGATGGAGAACCAGTGGACAGCGCAGTTGCCCAAGGTGGCACAGGAGTCCGATGGCGCGGCCCCAGAAGAGCTGATCGTATACTACTGTGACATGTTTCCCTTCCGGAGAAGGAGTCATGACACCGCCACGTGGCTGCTGAGGCAGGACGTACCGGACTATGTTCACCTTGAACTTGTCCCTCAGATGATAGAGGCGTTCCGCATCCAAACTGACGATTGGGGGTTCTCCTGGTACCGGGCCTGGACGAGTTACCGTCCTGGTGAAGATGCAGAGCGGTTGAGCGTCGCACTCACTGACGGACGGACGTGGTTCCACGGCTGGGCGCCGGGTAGGGGGCACTCGGGAGTATCTATCAATGTCAATGGTGGGCTCAACGCTCACTACGATACTCTGACTGATGGGCTGATGAGCAACTTTCACCATGAACTGTTTCACAACCTGCAAAGGAATATCAACCAGAACAGTGCAGGAAATGGACATGTGGGTGGTGAAGGACATGCTTGGCAGTTCTTTTCCGAGGGAACGGCCGTGCTGGCCTCCTCGGTAGGACAGCCTGGCGTGCAGTTCACCGGAAACTGGGCAGCGCGTGGTTATATATCCAATGCCACCTATTTTGTGGGAGGCGACGGAGTCTTTGGTGACTTGAACACAAGCTATGAAGAAATCAACCCTTACCATGCAGCCCTGTACTGGCGTTTTCTGTACGAACAATGCGGCGGGATGAGAGATGCCGTCGAAGATCCCACTGCTGGCATGCAGGTTATCCAGCGCACACTGATGGCGTTGTACTCCAAGGATATCGTAGACATCCTTTCATCAAGTGATCTCGTCAAGGGACTGCCTGTGATTATGCACCAGGTCTTTGCAGACGCGTCGCTGTGCCCATTCCAAGACTACGAGGACAGCCTCACCCAGTTTGCCCGGGCCATCTACGGGCTGCGCTTGGATGGCGGCAGGTGTACGGAGCCAGGTACTCCTGCGGGATGTGGGCTCTACGACCCGCACAATCTGTACCATGATCCCCGAGTCGACACCATCACTTACACCGGGACAACGATCACCTACGACGGGACAGACCAGCTCTATCCGCCTGGGATCAGGAGCAGCTTTGGCATGGATTTCGTGGATGTGATCTTGGACCCCGTTGTTGACGGGCAGCCGCTAGCGCTGGAGTTCTACGGCGCTCCGGGCGCTGCAGCGGAGTTCAACGTACAGATGTGGAAGCTGATCGCTTCAGCAGAACACGCGAGGCCACGGCGCGTTGGGGCCGATATCACGGGGACGGAGACTCTGACGAGGGCGAACCCTGATGGACGCCTGTTTTATGTCATCGCGGAGATCGACACAGGCGAGTACAACAGGCTGGGCTTGATCATCACGCGCGTTGATGCTGAAGAAGACTCGGATCCAATCGGCGAATACACCATCGTGCTGCACGCGGACGCAGACAAGGGCGGCGACGGCCAGTAACTGAAGTCCAACGCAGATCCGTGAACCGCCGCCGTCCAGTCGACTGCCGTTCGCCTTCGCGTAGCACCTCCGGGGCTAACCCTGTCTCGCCCTTGAACTCGCCCGCATGCGTTCCCTCTGCACTGCTTCCCTCGCCACTAGCTCTCTAGTCCTGGGTGACGTTCGGCTGTGGCGCGACTGATGAACTCGCGCAACCGGGTGGGGGCCACCGGCCGCTGATTGCAGTGGCTTTGCACGAGGAGTCAATTGGTCACGGAGCGGGAAGATCAATTGGTCGGAAACACAAAAGACGACCAAGAGGCCATTGGCCTGATGGTCGTCCTCGCGCTTCTGGTGAGCCGCACAGGACTCTAACCTGTAACCCGCTGATTGAGAGTCAGCAGCTGCGCAAGCCCCGCCTGTGGCCCGAGAACACCTATTGACGACCAATTGACTGCGACTCGAGCAACCGAGTCTGTCGGTCACTAGGCAATGCCTACTATCGCCACAAACACCCCGCGGTGCCCACACGCCACGCAGCCTTGAGAGCCTACACGGCCAACACATAGTACACATACTACAGAGACTACAGAGCAAACTGCTCCCACAGCCCCCCATCCCATATCATAGAGACCACACAGACCACAGTGTAGACTCACCTTCACCGCCCCCTGGGTGCCCCAGCGCAAACAACGGTGACACAGGTTACAGAGGTTACAGAGGTTACAGAGGTTACAGAGCCAGCACTCTTGACCGTCCGCGAGCCCGCAGAACGGCACATCTGCGATCGCCCGTCAGCGCTGGGTGCCAGCGCGCCCTGCATGACCTCTTTCTACGGCAATACCGGCCAGCGCTGCCTGGCCAATGCCAACCTGGTGATTGTCGGCGAGGGCCTCACCGCCCGTGAAGGCGACGCCTTCTACAAGAAGGTCGTGGACGCGTTCGTCGAGGCCGCTTCCAGCATGCGCATTGGCTATGGGCTGGACGAATCGGTTCAGATGGGCCCGCTGCGCAACGAGGGCAAGAAGAAGCGGGTCCTCAGCTACATTGAGCAGGGCATCAAAGAAGGCGCCAGGCTGACCCTCAATGGGCGCAATCCGCAGATCGTGGGCGACTACCCCGACACCGCCTTCCTCGGGCCTGCCGTCTTTGAAGACGTCACACCGGACATGGTCATTGCCCAGGAAGAGATCTTTGGCCCCGTTGCGGCCATCATCAAAGCCAGGCCCTGGACCAGGTCATTGAGATGATCCACGACAACCCCTTCGGCAACGCGGCCACTGCGCTTGACTGCGAGCTGCTCGTGGTGTATATTGTGGCCCATGTGAGTACCATACACCAAGACCAACCCCTCGAATGAAAGGAGCGCACCAGCCATGGCCATCTTGGAAGAACCAATCAAAGAAACGCTGCAACTGCAGAACTACATCAATGGAGACTGGGTTGACTCGGAAGGAGAATCGAAAGACGTGGTCAACCCCACCACACAGAAGGTCGTCGCCAGGGTTCCCATCTCCACCCGAGAGGATTTTGACGCCGCGGTGGAGGCAGCCAAAGAAGCCTTCCCCGACTGGAGACGGACGCCGCCGCTGGCGCGAGCCCGATGCCTGTTCAGGCTCAAGACACTGCTGGAGGAGAACTTTGAGCAGCTGAGCAGGATCCAAACGATGGAGCACGGCAAGACCATCGACGAGTCGAGGGGCGAAACCCGGCGCGGCATCGAGAACGTCGAAGTAGCCACTGGCATTCCATCGCTGATGTTGGGCACCAGCCTGGAGGACATTGCCAGCGGCATCGACGCGTACCTCATCCGCCAGCCGCTGGGCGTCTTTGGCATCATCGGCCCTTTCAACTTTCCCTTCATGGTACCGCTGTGGTTCGTCCCCTATGCTATCGCCACCGGCAACTGCGTTGTGGTCAAGCCCTCTAGCGAAGACCCGCTCAGCCAGATCAAGATCGCCGAGCTGGCCGAGGAAGCAGGGATTCCTCCAGGCGTTTACAGTCTGGTCAACGGGGGCCGAGTCGTCGTTTCTAGCATGCTCCAGCACCCTGACATCAAGGGAGTGTGCTTCGTCGGGTCCACTCCCGTGGGCAAGGATGTAGTCTACAAGCAGTGCGGCGAAACAGGCAAGCGAGTCATTGCCCAGTGCGGTGCCAAGAACTTTGCCGTGGTCATGCCCGACGCCGACCTGCCGAGAACCATCGCTTCCTGCATGACCTCTTTCTTCGGCAACACCGGCCAGCGCTGCCTGGCCAATGCCAACCTGGTGATCGTTGGAGAGGGTCTCAGCGACCGTGAGTACGACGCCTTCTACAACAAGGTCGTGGACATGTTTGTCCAAGCGGCTACCAACATACGCATTGGCTACGGGCTAGACGAGTCCATTCAGATGGGCCCGCTGCGCGATGGGGAGAAGAAAAAGAAGGTCATCCGCTACATTGAGAAGGGCATCGCAGAAGGTGCCAAGCTCAGACTAGATGGGCGGAACCCCAAGATCATCGGCAACTGGCCCGACACAGCCTTCATCGGCCCCACTGTCTTCGAGGATGTCACACCGGACATGGTCATTGCCCAGGACGAGATCTTTGGCCCCGTTGCGGCCATCATCAAAGCCAGGACCCTGGACCAGGCCATTGACATGATCCACGACAACCCCTTCGGCAACGCAGCCTCGCTGTTCACAAACAGCGGCAGATGGGCGCGCAAGTTCCAGTACGAGGTGGAGTGCGGCAGCATCGGCATCAACGTGGGCATTGCTGCGCCGATGGCCTTCTTCCCCTTCAGCGGCATGAAGGACTCCTTCTTCGGCACGCTGCACGGCCAGGGCCAGGAGATCGTCCGCTTCTTTACCGAGAGCAAAGTGGTGATCCAGAGGTGGTTCTGAGATGGAGGAGATCAACCTGACTACCGCCACGGTCATCAGCTTCTCCCAACAACTGGAGGAGGATTCCGCAGCGTTCTACGAGCAGTTGGCGGAGCGGTTCACAGAACACGCAGACACATTCATGGCAGCCGTCAAGCAGAGCCACAAGAACAAAGTCTGGATCACCAGGACCTATCAGGAGACCATCAGCGATGCTCTGGAAGCATGTTTTTGCTTCCAGGGACTAAACCTGAAGGACTATGAAATCGAATGGGCGCTGCCAGAAGGCGCCAGCTATCCAGAGGCGCTGCGGACAGCCATCGCGCTTGAGGACAAAACTATCGCCTTTTACCAGGACGTAGCGGAGAGGTCCGAGTCGCTGCTGGCAACCATTCCAGGGGCGTTCAAGAGGGCAGCCAAAAAGCGCGCTGCCCGCAAGCGCGAGTTGGAAGGACTGCTCTAGCAGGCTGATCGAACACGAAGACACAAGAACAAGGAAGAACCCCGTTTTCTCACAGAAAACGGGGTTCTGAAGCCCAAAGTCGACGGCGTAGTCATCACCCACGGTACCGACAGCCTGGAGGAGACCGCCTACCTGCTCGACCTGCCAGTGCCCGGGGAAAGCCGATGGTGGTCACCGGAGCGATGCGCGTGGCCTCTGAACCGGGATACAAAGGCATCGCCAACCTGCTGGCCGCGGTGCGCGTGGCCGGCAGCAGCGAGGCACGCGGCCTGGGCGCGCTGGTGGTGATGAACAACGAGATCCACGCCGCGCGCGACGTGACCAAGATGCACACTCAGAGCCTGGACACCTTCCAGTCTCCCTTTGTCGGCCCCCTGGGCCGCGGCGCAGCCGAAAGGGTGGATTTCACACAGCGTCTCGGGCGGGCCACCATCTCCTGCCCACGGCTGGAGCCCAGCGATTGTCTGATCGGATTGGAGACAGCACACAATCTGTTGATTGACTTCCTGTGGCCCACGGCTATACCCAGGTTTGCGTGATTCCACCTCACGTGGTCAAGTGCACCCAAGGCCACTACGGTCACGCTGGTGCCCGTGTATACTTCTTCGATGCCCAGTTGACAATTAGCCCAAAACGAGGTACAATAAAAGTACAATGACATGTATTGTTCCTCCCCAGTCATGCGCACCACACGTGCTCCTCCAGCCTGCAATACTCATTTCTTTGCCTGTCCAAGAACCACACGGAGAAAGGAGCAACGCGAAATGCACCTGATCATCAAGGGCAAGAACATGGAACTCAGCGAGTCGCTCAAGGACTATGTGGAGAGAAAGATCGGCAAGCTGGACCGCTACCTCCCCAGCATCGACGAAACCCGCGTAGAGCTTTCGACGCAAAAGGCCAAAAGCAGCCAGGATCGCCAGGTCGTACAAGTCACGATGCGCAGCAACAACACCATCCTCCGCGCAGAGGAAAGAAATGCCGACATGTTTGCGGCCATTGACGCCGTACGCGACAAACTGCAGCGACAAATCAAGCGATTTAAGGAGAAACCGGTGCGCGTTCGCGCACGCGCCCAGGCTGCTGCCGCTGCGCAAGCCGCAGCACTCGAGGAAGAAACGTCACCTCACATTGTCCGCACCAAGCGATTCGCGGTGACCGCCATGACCGAGGAAGAAGCCATCGAACAGATGGAGCTGCTGGGGCACGACTTTTTCATCTTCTTCAACCCCGGCGCCGATTCCATAAACGTCCTTTACCGTCGTCGTGACGGCAACTACGGATTGCTGCAACCCGAACTCGCCTAGCGCAACAAAATAGGGGCGTGGCCAGATCACGCCCCTATTTTCATGTCCGCTCACATACTAGAGGAACAAGCACCACATGCCCGCCAAGAAGACCGTGTTCTTTGTCTGCACCGGCAACGTATGCCGCTCGCCTATGGCTGCAGCTCTATTTTATGACAAGCTACTCGGTGAGAAAGCAAACGAGCGGGTGCGCATCCGCTCTGCTGGCATCTGGGCTCTCGAGGACCGACCCGCGAGTGCCTATGCCCGCCAGGTCATGAGCGAGCACGACCTGGACATCCACACACACCGTGGCCGCAACCTCACTCAGCAAGATGTCGATCAGGCGGACCTGATCCTGGTAATGACCAAACGGCATGCTGACATCATTGCTCGTGACCTGAGGCGTAGCGAAGGCAAGGTGTACCGGCTCAGCGAAATGGCCGGCAAGCCTTTCGATATTGCAGACCCCTACGGCGGCTCACTTGCCGAATACCGTCACACTGCTACCGAGCTGGCCGACTTGATCGAGCGCGGCTATCCCAGAATCATGGAGCTGCTAGGCACCTGACCGCTGCCCCAGCAAGAAGCAAAAGGGGCTCGCTCCGAGGAGTGAGCCCCCTTCTCCATGCTCTTATCACGTGGTGCTTATTCCCACCACCCTTGCAGAAATTTCTCCCATTCTCCGTTGTGCTCCAGGTAGACCTGGAACAGGTACCGACCAGTTGGCCTTGGTTCGAAGGGTTGGCGCAGCAATCGCATATTCGCTTGCGCCAGGGTCTTGCCGCCCTTGCGCCGGTTGCAGGCCGGGCAGGCACTCACCAGGTTCCCCCAGCTATACTGTCCGCCCCGGTAGCGCGGCACCATGTGGTCCATCGTCATCTTGTGCGTCTTCCGGCCACAGTACTGGCAGGTGTAGTTGTCCCGGCGAAAGACCTCCTTGCGGCACAAACGCACGCGCGGCAAAGGTCTGCGGATCATATAGTTCAAACGAATGACCGAGGGAATGGGCCAGGCCCGTTGCACAGAATGGATAAAACCACGTCCATTCTCCAGGGTTTCCGCCTTCCCCCCTAGAATCATGATCATCGCACGGCGCAGATTGCACACATTGAGCGGTTCATAGTTTTGATTGAGCAGCAACACAGCAGCGTTATTCATACATCCCATCCATTGCGTACCGTGCCGCAGAGTATAGCACAAAGCCCGCAAGCGGTCAATCAGCGTTCTTGGAGTTTGCCCGTATCTCACCACAGAGCATGCAGAAATCGCAGAGAGCACAAAGAAAAGGCCTTCTCAGCGCACTCTGTGCTCTCTGCAGTGGAACAAGAGCCATGAATATGCTCGTTTTCCGACCTGTGGGCAAACTCCAGGCGGCCTTGGAGTTTACACGAATCCTGTTCGTGTAATTCGTTTGTAGATTCTTCCTCATTAGGAATTCGTGTTGTTCGGCTTTTGTTCCCTGTCTTTGCGCCAGGGCAAGGCGTGTAATTCGTGCACTCTGCCTGACCACAGTCGCCTGGCCCGCCAGTAGGCCACGAAGGTGTAATAGCCCATCAGCAAGCTCAGCAGCAGCCCGTGGCCACCATCCTTGTAGCCCTGCAAGGTCCAGTAGCGACGATGGAACTCGCGCAGAGGCTGCAGGAACCAGTTGTGCAATCTCGGCCGGATGCCCTGTTGGACCAGGACCCTGGCCTCGTAGTCAGCATAATAGTCCTGCTTGCGCAGAAACTGGCGCACCGTAGCGTAGTTGTAATGGATCAGGGGGTTCTCCAGGTAGCCCTCCGGCCCGTCCAAGATGACTACCTCATGTACCTCGCGTGCCGGGTCGTAGCGTGCCAGGCCCCGCTTGAGCAAGCGCAACTGATAGTCAGGATACCAGCCAGCATGGCGAATCCAGCGGCCCCAGATGTAGTTGCGCCTGGGCACCCACCAGCCCGCCATTGCCCCGTCTTGGATCACTCGCCGCACTTCTGGGCCAAGACTGGACGTACCACGTTCGTCCGCATCAACGAAGAGTATCCAGTCGGCTTCGAATATTACCAATGCAGCGTTTCGTTGGTCGGCAAAGTTAACGAATTGCCGCTGCCGCACTTTTGCGCCAGCCTCGCGTGCCAACTCCACTGTGCGGTCTGTGCTGCGCGCATCTAGCAGCACATACAGATTGTCTGCCCAGTGAACGCTCTGCAAGCAGTCAGTGATGTTTGCCTCTTCATCGCGGGCCAGAACCACAATCGCCACTGTGGGTTCAAACCCCGGAGGTCTCATTGCTTGTTCACTCATACGTCATCTCACGCACGTTTTGGTAAGCCGCCAAGCGTTTGACCAGATCTTCCGAGGACATCATTCCCGTCGCTGCCTGGCGACGCGCCTCCCCTTCCCCATGCCGCAGGCCGAGACGCACGATATGTCGCACCGCCCAGTTGTAGAACGCCCCATAATGCTGGGCAAAGAGCCGCAAGCGGCTGCGCCACAGGGCAACGAACATCTCGTCACGAAACTGCTGGGTGCTCTGCCCGGCGTAATGTACCACCTCTGCCGCCGGCACACAATAGATCCCCCAACCTGCCTGCCGGATACGCATTGCCCAATCAATCTCCTCGCAGTACATAAAGAACTGCTCGTCCAGGTACCCCACCTGCTCAATGGCCTCGTGGCGCACCATCATGCAGGCGCCCAGTGTGTGATCAACAGCAAAGGGGTGCCCGGACCGATAGAGAGAACGCGGATAGCGGCCGTTGAGCCACGATCCCAGCAGCCGGGGGTGCAGGGGATGAAAGTCAAAGAAAGCCTGCGCCAGCGACGGGAAATGGAATGCAGAATGCTGAAAGCTGCCATCGCCATACACCAGCCGTGGCCCGGCCATGCCTGCTGACGGGGTGGCATCGAGAAAGCGCAGCAGCAACCCCAAGGCGGCGTCGCGCACCTCGGTATCGGGGTTAAGCAGCACGACGTAGCGCCCGGACGTCTCCGCCAGCGCCTGGTTGTTGGCCGCAGCAAAGCCCTTGTTGTCGGTGTTGGTGATCAAGCGTGCTTGAGGAAAGAGCTCACGCACCATATCGGCGCTGCCATCTGACGAGGCATTGTCCACGACCAGCACTTTATGGTCTATGGAGCCGCCCACAAGCGACTGGTAGACAGAGACCAAACAGCCGCATAGCAGCTCTTTGACGTTCCAACTGACAATGATGACGGAGAGGTCCATCAGAATCCGATGCTGATGGGCACCGGCTCCACGCGCTCCTCGACAATCCAGACCTGTTCGTGAATCAAGCCCAGCCAGTAGTACGGTCGAACCTTGACCGGTTCATCCACAATCTGAAGATGCCCCACCACAATCACCGTTTGTCCGGGCATCAGGTATTTCTGGCCCTCGATTACGGTCAATTCTTCATCACGGCCCAACTGCCAGCGGAAGGGGTACATACGCCCAGAGCTGTTGCCCTCATAGTCCAAGCCCAGCCGGAAAATGCCCGGCTCCTCGTAGAACTCCTTGCTGTTGAAATTCTCGCCGGTGGTGTAGAGCGTCCCCGGTTCGGGGCCCTTGGTGCGAATGCCCACTCTGCCAATGTTGCGCACCGTGCAGGTGAAGGTCAGCGTGCCGCCAAGCGGCACCACACTGGACGACCACAGTGCAGCCCGGTTGACGACCTCAGCTTGAGGCACGCCGCCATTGACGATGGTCAACTGCCCGCGCACCACGTCACGGTTGCCGATCGCATCCTCCGCCTCGACCACCACCGTGTAGGTGCCATCGGGTGGTGGCGTGGCACCCAGGTCAACTCCTGCATCGTAGTCATGCTCGTGATTGCCGGCCTGCCCGACGGGGCGGATCTTGTCCTCGGGTACAGGGTGCTTGTCCCCTTCCGGACCCAGCATATAAACCTGAACCTTACTCGCCTCTTTGGTCAGGTAGTAGCCAATAGTGACGCGGTCGCTGATTCCATCGCGGTTGGGGGTGAATGTGGCCGGGTAGATGTTCAGGTTGCGGATCTCAATATAGTCAGCTTCGCCGTCCTGGATGGTCAGCGGCACCTCCACCTGAGCACGTTCCCCACCATCAGCAACTGCCTCCAGCACGCAGGTGTACCGGCCATCAGGCAGCAGTCGGTTCTCGATCACCCCACTGAACAATGCTTCATAGTCGCCCTTTGGGCGCGAGACATCGCTGCGAAAGAGGTATTGAGTTCCCTGCTCATCGCGGAAGTACACCGATACGCGCGCGTCGCGAGAGAGGTGATAAGTGATGCGCGCCACGTCCGCAACGCCGTCTGCGTTCGGTGAGATGGTCTCCGGATCAACTAGAACGTCGTAGACCAGTGGTCTGTTGCTACAGCCGGCCAAGATTAGCACAAGCACAAACAGGGCAAGCAGCACGGAAACAGCCGCATGAACTCGCAAAGTGCCTCCTTACTGTTGAATATCGTTCGCACAGACCAAGTTTACTGCATGCGTTGTGATTAGTCAACTGCTCCATCAGAAATCTGTGTTACTCGTGTACCGATGCGCAATGAGGTGTAATTTCGGCAGCAGACCTTATGATGATCGCAAGAGACTTGGAGGCAAAGTCCTGTGGCAGCCAACACTAAATCCCTATCCACTTTTCCTGCAAGGCGCCGTTGGCGACAGCAAGCTGTGCCAGCACGGGTAGTGCTGGCCCTGATTCGTCGCCACAGGGTGGCAGATCGAGATGAAATGATGCCCCATTACCTGCTCATTCAACGCCAAAGTGGCCATACCTGGGCCAGTGGGGACTCGTTGGTGGCATCTGGGAGTTCGGTGAAACGTTGGATGCAGTGATTACCCGAGAAGTGAAGGAGGAGACCGGGCTGGACGCCGAGTTCGTAGCCTTGCGTGGTGTGATTGATGAACGCATCGCTCCTCTCGGCCCCGATGATGAGAGCTGCCACTTCTTACTCTTTGTCTGTGAGCTGTCAGCCCCTGCTGGCAAGGCACGCGAGCAATCGGAAGGGCCTGTGGCCAGGTTCAGCCCAGAACAGCTAGAGGAACTCCGTGCCAACCAACGAGTTGTTCCCACTGACTACGCCATTCTTGAACATTGCAGCCAGACCGCACTGCCTTTGCAGTACATTGAGGCAACGGTGATTGCCAGCAAGGACGCAAACACCGTGGATAGGCTTGTTCGCTTCGAGACCATCGAGGTAAAGCTTCAGCAATAGGATTGGACAAACTTCTCGATTTGTGGTATACTAGTGGTTGCTTGGATCGCTTGCGACCGAGACAACCGGGGGTAGAACAGACAAGGGGTCTCTTAAGTTGCAAGAGGCCCCTTTCCAATTCTTCCCACCAGGAGGAAAACTTGGACGGGGCAGAGGAGCCCCTCATACGCATCGAGGGCCTGCACTATACCTACCAGGCTGGGACCCATCGTGCTGTTCCTGCCCTTTGCGGCATTGATCTCACCATTCATGCCGGCGAATACGTGGCTCTGCTCGGCGCCAATGGCTCCGGTAAATCCACCCTGCTGCGCCACCTCAATGCTTTGCTCTTGCCTACGGCAGGCAACGTCTGGATAGCAGGCTGGAACACCCGCGACGCCACTCATCTTCGCAACGTGCGCACCACTGTAGGCATGGTCTTCCAGGTTCCAGACAGCCAGATCGTCGCTACCGTTGTTGAGGAAGATGTAGCCTTTGGCCCAGAGAATCTGGGAATCCCTGAGGATGAACTGCGCCAGCGCGTGGACTGGGCTCTGTCCACCGTCAGGCTGAGCGAATTGCAGCACCGCGCCTCCCATTTGCTCTCTGCCGGGCAAAAGCAGCGCTTGGCTATTGCTGGTGCGCTCGCTATGCACCCGCGTTGTCTCCTGCTCGATGAAGCTACCGCCATGCTCGATCCCGTGGGCAGGCGCCAGTTGTTAGAGACAGTTGGTCACTTGCACCAAGATGGCATGACCGTTGTAGCTGCCACCCACAACATGGCCGAGGCAGCCCTGACACAGCGCATCATCGTCCTGTCAGAAGGGCAGCTCGCCCTGCAGGGTGAGCCCCGCGCCATCTTCAGCCAGATAGAGACACTACGTGCCCTGCACCTGGACGTGCCCCACCCCACGCTCTTGGCCAGAGAGCTATCTGCACGTGTTGATGGGTTCCCCGCAGACCTGCTGACCATTGGTGAGCTAGCAGATGCGGTCGCCACGTACCTCGGGGAACCCGCGGGAGCAGCTATATGACAGCCCCCACCACCGCGCTCATCCAAGTGCAGCGCCTGTCTCATTCCTACTTGCGAGGTACGCCCCTCGAGACGCAGTCGCTTCGTGACGTAGACTTTGAGGTCCACAGCGCGGAAGTCGTAGGTGTCGTTGGACCCACCGGGTCGGGCAAATCGACCCTGCTGCAGCACCTGAACGGTCTGTTTCGCCCCCAACAGGGCCACGTATACGTGAGCGGTCTCTCATTGTCCGACCCTGAGCTGGACATCCGCACGATCCGGCAGCGGGTTGGCTTGGTATTTCAGAATCCAGAAGACCAACTGTTCGAGCGCTACGCTGGAGACGACGTCGCCTTTGGTCCCCGCAGCCTCGGCCTGCCCGCTGAGGGGGTACGCAAGCGGGTGCGCCAGGCAATGGAGGCAGTCGGTTTGCCCTTTGCCTACAAAGACCGCCTAACTGTTCAACTGAGCCAGGGCCAGAGGAGGCGCCTGGCGCTGGCTGGCGTGCTGGCCCTGAAGCCTCAGGTGCTCGTCCTGGACGAGCCCACCGCGGGTCTGGACCCGCAGGGCAGGCGTGAGTTGCTGCGTACATTGGCTCACTGGCCTTCAGAAGACCGAGCCATCGTCGTGGCCTCGCACAACATGGAAGACATCGCCGAGCTGTGCACCCGTGTGTATGTGCTCGTCGAGGGACGAATCGTCCTGCAAGGCCCTCCGCGCGGCGTGTTCTCGGAAGGTCAAATGCTGATGCAAAACGGGCTGTCCGTTCCGGCAGCCACGCAAGCGATGCTTCTGCTCCGCCAACGCGGCTATCCCGTGTCGGCAAACGTCCTGACCATCGAAGAAGCAGCCACAGAAATCGAGAGGTACATCCATGCCCATGGCGTCTGAGTTCGAATTGCTGGGGCGGGTCACCATCGGACAATACCTGCCCACCGGTTCGCTCGTGCACAGCCTGGACCCTCGCGCCAAGCTGCTTGTCGTGCTGCTGCTGATCATCGTCGTGATTGTTAGCAACAGCCTGATCGGCCTGTCCTTGCTGCTACTAGCGGTACTCGCGGGCTTGGCCGTGGCCCGCATTCCGCTGCGTTTTGCCCTAGCCGGCCTCCGTCCGATGCTGCCCTTTCTCATTCTGTTGGCTTTACTGCAAGTCTTTGCCATCCCCCAATACAGCATCGGCGCCACCGTCATCTGGCACAGGGGCATCCTCACCATCACCGACCGCAGCCTTCTCGCTGGCATACTGCTGATCGCTCGTTTCTCCATCATGGCCCTGGGACTGAGCCTGTTCTCGTTCTCAACCACCACCACTGAGCTCACCCACGGCATAGAGCACCTAGTGCGCCCGTTGCAGACGCTGCGCCTGCCAGCACACGAGTTCGCGCTGGTGGTGAACATTGCTATCCGTTTCCTGCCCATCCTGGCCGAGGAGACGGAGCGCCTGATGAAGGCCCAGGCTTCACGCGGCGCCGATTTCGGTCGAGGGCGGCGCAACTTTGTCCAGCGCACGCGTTTGCTGCTCCCTCTCCTGGTGCCGTTGTTTCTGGTCAGCCTGCGACGTGCTGATCAGCTTATCGAGGCCATGGAAGCTCGTTGTTACCTGGGAGGCAAGGGCCGCACGCATCTGATTCGCCTGCAGGAGAGGCTGCCGGATTATGTCGTCGTCGCCGGTGCGCTGGGCCTTGCTACAGGCGCCATTTACTTGAGTCGAGTCAACGCTGATAGGCTGCTGTGGAGCTGGCTCAGCTCGCACTTGTGAGATTGGGAGCGAGCCAGAGCTCATGTTCAATCGATCCCAAGGGTTACATGGCAGTTGCACCGTCACGGAACCACCCAAGTCGTTGGGCGGCAGTTGCACTGCCGCGGACAACCATAACAAGAAAAGGAGGATTTCACAATGAGCCGTACTACCCGCAAAATCGTCATCGCAGGCGTCATGGGCGCCATCTCCATCTTCCTGGGGGCCAGCCACCTGGGATTCATTCCCTGGCTGGCAGGAGCTGCCCTGACCATCATGCATGTGCCTGTGATCATCGGGGCCGTGCTGGAGGGGCCTTGGGTCGGGCTGGCCATCGGCTTCATCTTCGGGGCCTTTAGCCTCTTGCAGGGTGCCATCGCCCCCACTGGCCCGGCGGACGTGTGGTTCACCAACCCCCTGGTGTCCATTCTTCCGCGGCTTCTCATCGGACCGGTAGCTTGGCTAGTCTACAAGGCGCTCAAACGAGCCAATGAAATCGTGGCGCTAGCGGTCGCTGGGGTGGCTGGCAGCCTGACCAACACCATCCTGGTGCTGGGCGCACTTGGACTGTTCCGCTTCCTGCCCTGGGCGCTCATCGGAACCATCGCTGTCACCAACGGCCTGCCCGAAGCCGTGGTTGCCGCCATCATCACTGTGGCCGTCGTGGCTGCATGGAAACGCATTGAGACCGGGCGCAAAGGGTCAACCGTGTGAGTGGAGTAGAATCGAATGCTTCTTTGCATTGACATCGGCAACACCAATATCGTCTTCGGTCTGTGGGACAAGGGTGAGTGGCTCGCCCACTGGCGGGTGCGAACCGTCCGTGATCAGATGCCCGACGAGTACGCCGTGTTGATCAAGGCACTGCTGCGGGACGGCGGCTGCGAAGTGTCGAGCATCACCCGCGTGGTGCTGGCCAGCGTAGTGCCACCTCTCACGACCAGCTTCACCGAGCTCCTCGAACGCTACGTGGGAGCGACACCGCTGGTCGTGGGGCCTGGCGTGCGCACGGGCCTGCGCATCCGCATCGACAACCCGGTGGAACTGGGCGCTGACCTGGTGGCTAATGCAGTTGCTGCCTACCATCGCTTCCACAGCGCTTGCATCATCGTGGACTTTGGCACCGCTACGACCTTCAGCGCCGTTTCCAGACAGGGTGATTTCCTGGGCGTGGCCATTGCCCCTGGGCTGGGTGTCGCCGCTGAAGCCCTCTCCAGCCGTACTGCCCAGTTGCCACGAGTCAGCCTGGTGCCGCCGCCGGCTGCCATCGGCAAGAACACCGTGCATTCCATGCAATCGGGCCTGGTCTTTGGCTATGTCGGGCTGGTGGAGGGCCTGATCGGGCGCATTCGCGCTGAACTGGGCGGGGAAGTTCAGGTAGTCGCCACCGGTGGCTTGAGCAGGATCCTGGCCCCGCACACCGACCAGATCAACGTTGTAGACCCCTGGCTGACGCTCGAAGGCCTGCGTCTGATCAGCGAACGGAACACAGGGTGATACCCTCAGGCGACTGGTGCCTTGGAGGTGCCGGTCACCTCTTTGTCGCCTCAACACGCGAACCGCGGCTGCGGATGGGATCTGCCAGTCTTGCCTGCAACTGGCCATCCGTTGGCGCGTTCCCATCTCAAACGAAAGCGCTGGTCGAGTGGAGTCGAAACGTGGCGGAGAGCTGTATCGAGATATGCCGCTCACTCTGGTTTCACTTCGACAGGCTTCACAACGCATACTGATCTTCCCCCGAAAAAGTGGACACCAAAATAAGCGAAATTGGTGTATCATATCACTATCGGAGGGAAACCATGGCAAAGTCCAGAAGAACGTACACACGTGAGTTCAAGCTGGAGACAGTTCGATTACTTCAAACAAGCGGCAGGAGTGCGACGCAGCTTGAACGTGAGCTGGGTCTTGGCAAAGGGAATCTGTGGCGCTGGAAGCGACAGTTTGCGG
>JAUWJD010000053.1 GCA_030607875.1 Chloroflexota bacterium | reverse complement strand
TGAATGCCTACGCCCGGTGTGCGATGCCAAAGACGGCCCGCATGTCACGCCAGACGTACGAACGTCACTTTGCGCTCACCAACACTGCCAGAATCGTCACCAACACAAGATGGAACCGAGTCCAAATGGCGTGCGAAGCGTAGCAACCATCACGCAGCCAGGTTGCTGAGGCATGCAGCAGATGATATAATGTGCCTGAACGGGTCACAGGGCACTGTGTCAACAGCTCGTGCACAGCCAGGACATGCAGAGCACGAACGGTTGAGATGCCAGTCGTACCTCACCCTCGGGACGAGGCACAGCTCGAACCCAGGGCATCGGTAGGCCGGACGATGCATGCACGTCTGTGCAGTCGCGTAACAAAGATCACCCAATAAGGAGGCCCCCGTGCGGACTCACAGCTCTCTGTTGAAGCATCTATTCTGCGCTTTCCTGGCCGTGCTGCTGCTCTTCTTGCCAGCGGCGCCAGCGACAACCCAGGCCGACAATCCCAACCCACCCACTTCCCCGCTCAAGTTGATCTTCATCCATCACTCGACTGGCGAGAATTGGCTGGAAGACGATCATGGCCAACTGGGGATCACTCTGCGGGACAACAACTACTTCGTCAGCGATACCAACTATGGCTGGGGGCCAGACAGCATCGGCGATAACACGGACATCGGCCACTGGTGGACCTGGTTCGTCGGGCCCAATCGCGACCGGTACACCGCCGCGCTCTACGCCGAAAGCCACCAGAACAGTTGGTATTCACGCTTGTCCACCGATCCCGGCGGCCCCAACTCAATCATCATGTTCAAGTCCTGCTTCCCCAATTCTCACCTGGGCGGAAGCCCCGATGACCCACCTGCCACGGGCCACAATCCGCTGCGCGGCCAGGATGTGGGGTCGGAACACATGACCGTGGCCAACGCCAAGGGCATCTACAACGACATCCTGGCATACTTCGCCACGCGCCAGGACAAATTGTTCATCGTCATCACCGCACCTCCACTGGTAGCCAACAGCACAGATGCAGCGGGTGCAGCCAATGCCCGCGCCTTCAGCGATTGGCTGGTCCACGATTGGCTGGACGGCTACCCCCATGCCAACGTGGCGGTGTTTGACTTTTACAACGTCCTAACCTCGAACGGGGGCAACCCTCACACCAACGACCTCGGTTGGGCCGCTGGCAACCACCACCGCTGGTGGAATGGGGCCATTCAACACACCCACCCCGTATCCAACGACTTTGTCGCCTATGGCAGCGATGCCTGGGATAGCCATCCCACAGCAGCAGGCGACCGGAAGGCCAGCGCCGAGTTCGTGCAGTTGCTCAACGTCTCCTACCACCGTTTTGCCGGAACTGAGCCTCCGATGGCAACGCCGACATCCACCTCAACCACTGCCCCCACAAGGACTCCCAGCCCCAGCCCGTCAGCGAGCCGCACGCGCATTCCCGGCCCTTCGCCGACGCCAGGACGATTCCGCTGCTATTTGCCCATCATACTGAAAGGCCTCTGGCGGCATGTGCCGCCGTCGCCAACGGCCACCCGCCCCCCTGCGCCCACCCAGACCCCCACGCGCACCTCTACACCGATTTCCGGCTGCCCGGGCAGGATCGTCATCATCCAGCGAGGCACGGGAGGTCAGGTAGCCGATGCCTACATCTGGGAGTCTGAGCCGGACTATACCGGGAACTGGGAGACGTTGTACACGGGACGCGTAGACTGGGGGCGCAAGAAAACGCTGCTGCGCTTTGACCTCTCCACGCTGGAGGCAAGCACCACTGTCCATCAGGCCACGCTGCACATCAAACAGAAGTACGGCACCGGTCCACGTACCGTCAACGCGCACCGTATTGTGGCGCAGTGGGGCGAGGACACCGTGACGTGGAATCACTTTGGCGGACGCTACGAGCAGAGCGTGGTTGGCTCCTTCAGCAGTGCGGGATCAGGCTGGAAAGAGGTGGACATCACGGCACTGGTGCAGGGCTGGCTGAATGGCAGCATCGTCAACTACGGCGTGTTGTTGGACGATCCCAGTGCCGGCCCTGACGAGGCCGAAGAGTACATCGCCAGCGAGGACGGGAGAACCGAGCAGCGGCCCAAACTGGAGATCTGCGTCGCTCGATAACTGAGACTGAGAAACCCGGTCTCTTGGACACATGCCCTGGCGGCCAGTGCCAGGGGAGACCGGGTTTCTTCGTACACTTCATGCCCGCGAGAGGACTCGAACCTCCACGGCCCAAAGGCCACAGGCCCTCAACCTGCTGTGTATACCAGTTCCACCACGCGGGCAACTTACGCCATCATTATAGTCCCGATTGCTCCGATTGTCAACTTTCGGCGCTGGAGTTTGTCTAGATCGCAGATGGTGGAAGAATCTGTACACGAAACACACGCCTTGTCCTGCCCTCAGGTCTTGCCCCAGGCAAGGGCGGCCAAGACAGGGAACAAAAGCCGAATGGCACGAATTCCCAAAGATAACTCTCCGTATTGTTGTCACAGTTCGTGACGCTCGCGTACCATCAATGAGTTTGGAATGACCTCCGGTCGGCGCCGGAGTCTGCCCCGACCAAGCACGAGTTTGCGCCGCGAAGAGTGCCGCAACCGACCCTGGCTTTGTGCGTATAGAGAGTTGACAAGAGAAGGTAGAATGACGATGGAGGATGGATCGATGGAAGAAGAGAACCAGGTCGAAGAGCAACCGACCGAGCAGCAAAAGGAAGCGGGCGAAGAGCCGGTTTCACGCCAACGGGCAGAGCTTTTGACCAACGAGGAGATGACCGTAGCGGTGCTGGCGCATGCCAGTGTGCTGCTGGGCTTTGCCAGCGGAGGGTTGGCAGGAGTGGCCATCGCCTTCCTGATCTGGCTGGTCTACAGGGAAAAGTCCAGGTACGCGGCCTTCCAGGCCCTGCAGGCGCTGGTTTTCCAACTGGCGTGGATGGCGGCGACGATTGTGGCCGCGCTGGCCATGGCGCTGAGCATCCTCACCATCTGCTTGATCCCGCTCGGGCTGGTGCTGCTGTTGGTAGTTGTCGCGCTGCCGTTCGCGGGCCTGTTCTACGGCCTGTACGCGGCCTACGAGACGTACTACGGCGCTGATTTCCTGTACTGGAAGGTCGGGGAATTCATCCAGCAGCAGATGGGGAGCAGCAAGCAGTAGTCGCTGACGAGCAGCGGAAAGTCGAGAAACCCGGTATCTTCGAGATAGCGTGTTTCTTCAAAATCTGGAGAGAAAGCAGGGGATCACCTGGCGGCATCTGCAGGGGCAGCCGTTTCCGCAGTCATCAGCCACCGCCGCACCATGTCCAGAGCACGGTGCAGCGTCCACCCAGCGGCGTACTCAGCACGACCACGGGACGGCCGCTGCCGCAGGTCCACGCCGTCGGCGCTTGCCAGGGCCAAGTGCAAAAGCGGGCTCTCGCCGCGCCCCTCCACGATGGCTAAACCCAGATCGGCGTGATGAGTTTTGCGCAAGGTTGCAGCAATGGCCGACGCCATTTCCTCATCACTCACACCTGTTGGAATGGACAGCTCCTCCGCCAGCGCAAGCCCACCCGTAGCAGCATGTGTCCCGGCCAAGACTCGGTCTCCGCCTTCTGCTTCCTGCAGAGCGCGCGCTATCAGGCCGTCGGTGGTGGTCTCGCCAAGAGCCACCGTAAGCCCACTACAGCTCAGACCTGCTACCACAACCCCCGCTAGAGTCTCGTCGTCCACGCCGTATACCACAGCGCCAAGCCGCTCGCGCACCTGAGCCTCCATGGCGTCGAGCATCTTGAGCGCCCCGTCACGAGTTGCTGCCTTGGCGGTGATGCATACGTCTGTTTGGCCCGGATGTGCGCGTGTGCCCACGGTGGGGTTGTCGCTGTGCATCCAATCGGAGATGGCCTGGTCCACGGCGCTTTCGCCAATAGCCACCGTGTGCACCCAGCGGCTCAGGATCACCGCTGCCTGCCCCATCTCGCGCTGCAGGTAGGGCAAGACCCGCGTCTGCAGCAGATAGGCCATCTCATGGGGAACACCAGGCAGGCAGATGATCGCCTTGCCGGCCACCTCAGCAATGAAAGCCGGGGCCGTGCCCACAGGATTCTCGATCACGATCGCTCCTTGAGGAATCAAGGCCTGCTGGCGGTTGTTCTCGGTCATGGTATGGCCGCGCTGCCGGAAAAAGGCCTCGATCTGGGCCAGCAGTTCGGGCGAAGAAACCAGCTCGTGCCCCGTCACGCGGGCCACTGACTGACGTGTGACGTCATCAACCGTCGGCCCCAGTCCGCCCGTAGTGATGACCACATCCGAGCGACCCAAGGCACTCTCCAGCACACCCACAATGCGCTCCCTGTTGTCGCCCACGGTCGTGGTATAGTAGTGATCCACGCCGATGGCCGCCAGTCGGCGCGCAATGTGAGCCGCATTGGTGTCCGTGATCTCGCCTAGCAGCAACTCTGTTCCGATGCTCACGATTTCTGTAATCAAAACAACGTCCTCACAAAGGCCGCGTCCGCGCTACGCAGTATGACCCTCCCACCTTTAGAGATACTTTTCCTTGCCCTCGCGCTTGAGTTTTTGCACGATCTTCTTCACTTCCTGAGCACGCTCCTTGGGGCACACCAGCACAGCATCCTCGGTCTCAATAACCACCATCCCGCGCAACCCCAGGGCTGCCACCAACCGTCCAGAGCTGTGGACAAAGGTGTCCTGGCAGTCCACGACGGCGTGTTCCCCCTGAAGCACATTGCCATCCCCATCGGCTGCGGAAAGGCTGGCTACTGACGTCCAGCAGCCAACATCGTTCCAGCCGATGTCAGCAGGGATTACCACCACGTCGTTTGCCCGTTCCATGATGCCGATGTCCACCGGGACACTGCGCACAGCAGACCAGATGCGATCAATCACCGCTGCCTGCTGAGGCGTGTCCAGCGCTGGTTCGATCTCCAGCAACTGCGCATACAGGCCGGGCAGCAACCGACGGATCTCGGCCAGGATCACCGATACCTTCCAGATGAATATGCCGCTGTTCCAGAAATAGCGCCCGCTTTGCACAAAGGAGCGCGCTGTTTCCAGGTCGGGCTTTTCGGTGAAACGCTCCACGCGATAGACATCATGACCCGCAGCCTGGCCAAGCGGGTCACTACGCCGAATGTAGCCGTAGCCCGTATCAGGACCTGTGGGCACAATGCCCAGCGTGACCAGATGATTGTCCCCCGCTGCACGAACCGCAGCGCGCAAGGCATTGCGGAATCCACCCTCGTCCTCAATGGCGTGGTCGGCGTGCAGGGAAATCATGATCGCCTCGGGATCGCGCTTGTGGATCAGCGTGGCCATCAGGCCAACGCAGGGCCCGGTGCTGCGCCCTTGCGGCTCAACGACAATGTTGTGTCGCGGCATGTCAGGCAGCTGGTCAAGCACCGCCTGCACGTGGTCAGCGACAGTGATGGCCATCACCTGATCAGCGGGGAGCCATGGCCTCACACGTGCGTATGTCTCTCTGAGCATGGTGTCCCCACTGCAAAGGCACAGGAGGTGTTTGGGCCGCCCAACGCGGCTCAGCGGCCACAGACGTGTACCGCCTCCGCCAGCCAGGATGACGGCGTATACGGCAGGTTTCGCGTTCACGTTCTCTCCTACACTGACTTGAAACGCCTAACAAGACCGAGAAGGGTGACAAGGATGCGAGGTTCCGTTAGGCGCTTGCAGTGATGCACAAAACTGCACAGAATGAGCTGTTGACAACACGTGATCTCTGGATCAGCGCGCACTAGTTCAGTTTCTGGTGCAAAACCCAGATCGCCCGAACAGCAGAACGTAGCATAGGGCCTTGTGCCCGTGTTGGCCCTGCAACTACAACGCCCACAAGGGGCTATGCTACACTTATTGTCAAATGTCAAGAGCTCACGCCACACGTCCGGCGTTTTGCACCTGAAACTAGTCTACAACGTACTCGATGCGGCTTTCGCGGGCCAATACGTAGTGCATCCCGCCTGTCTGCCGCACCAGTCCCTTCAGCTCCATCAGCGCCAGTGTTCCCGAGACCTGAGCGATGGGCAGGTCACTGGCGCGTCCCAGCTCATCCACATGCAGCGGCTCTTCCGACAGGTGCTTGAGCAAGAGAGCTTCGGTCGCGTTTTCAGGCACCACTGCCCGCACCTCGGCTTGCTGGCTGACCATGGTCAGGTTCAGTTCTTCGAGGATGTCGTTGACACGCAGCACCAACTTGGCTCCGCCCTGCTGGATCAGCCGGTTAGTGCCGCTGCAGCCGCGGTCCAGCAGACTGCCTGGCACGGCAAAGACCTCGCGTCCCTGCTCCAAGGCGTAGTAGGCAGTGATCAACGCACCGCTGCCCTCACCCGCTTGGGTAACGAGCGTGCCCAGCGCCAGACCGCTGATAATGCGGTTGCGCCGTGGAAAGTTCCGCCTGTCGGGTTTGGTGCCCAGCGAATACTCGGTGATCACGGCACCCGCAGCCGCGATGTCCCTGGCCAAAGCACGGTTTTCAGAGGGATAGATGACATCAATCCCCGAACCCAACACGGCGATGGTGCGTCCACCCGCTGCCAGCGCGGCGCGATGGGCCTCGGAGTCAATACCACGCGCCAGGCCGCTGACGACGGTGATACGGTTGCGTGCCAGGCCGCCAGCCAGGTAGTGGGTCACCTCCCGGCCATAGCGCTTGGCTGCACGGGTGCCGACCACCGCCAGAGCCCACTCATCCTCCGGCACATAGCTGCCCTTGACGTACAGCACCGGAGGCGGCAGGTCGATGTGGCGCAGCAAACGCGGGTACCCTTCATCCTGCAGCGTCACCACGCGGGCACCGGCATCGGCGATGCGCAACATCTCGGCGTCCAGGTCGAGCTTGCCGCGCATGTCCAACAGGTTCCGCAGCGACTTGCGGTCCAGGCCCGCCCGTGCCAACTCCAGAGAAGCGGCGTGCCAGGCTTTGTCCGCATCACCGAAGTGATCCAGCAACTTTTTCAGGCGAGCAGGCCCGATCCCCGGCACAATGTTGAAGCCTACCCAGTATTTGACGTCGCTCATCGGCTCTCCAGAGACCCGTTTTCTGTCGCCCGCAGCCAAGATCCTCCCACGCCATACAGCCGACAAGACCGCAAAAGAGAAAATGGGTTTCTTACATCTTCTAACCCAACAGCCCCGGTGGCAAGCGTACGATGATGCGCCCGGCTTCCAGATCAACCTCCAACACCACGTCCTTGAGTGCTGGAATCAGCACCTCTCCGCGTGGTCCGTGTGTCAGATAGACCGCGTTGCTGCCGGTGAAGAGCACCTCTTTGACCGTGCCCAGAGGCTCACCCGCCTCTGTGCACACCGTCAGGCCTTCGATCTGGTAGACATAGTACTGGCCCGGCGGCAAGGGTATCGCTTCATCAAGCGGAATCTGCACCTCCATACCACGCAATCCCTCCACCGCGTTCCGCGTATCGCAGCCCTTTAGCTTCAGCAGGCCATGGCCGCTGTGCTGCCGATAACCCTCGAACTCGAAGGGCTCGTGTTCCGGGCCCAGGTATATGCGCGTCAAGCGTGCAAAACGCTCCGGAAAGTCAGTTTCAATACGGACCTTCAGCTCGCCTTTAAGGCCCCACGGAGCAAGCACGGTAGCGATGGTCAGGTACTCTGGAACACGACGCCGGACGGCAGAATCCTGCCTGCCATCCTGTTGCGAAACAGCGCGGCAGTCTCTGGCATCCGGCGAACTCTGGCTATGCAAAACATGACCTCCGCTCCGATGGTCACCGGCCTGCATCGGGAAAACGTGCTGTGCCTAGTCCACGATTTCCAGGATAGCCCGTTTTCCAGATCGTGTGGAAGCGACGCGGAGCAAGCTGCGCATGGCATTGGCCACACGGCCGTTCTTGCCGATCACCCGGCCCATATCGGAGGGCGCAACGCGCAACTCAAAGATGATAGACCGCATTCCCGCGATCTCCTCGACGCGCACGTCCTCGGGGTGATCAACCAGGGCTTTGGCGATGTACTCAACGAGTTCCTTCATCCGCCCTTCGGACATCGCAGGTTATCCTTCCTCTGCAGCAGGCTGGGCAGGCGCCTTTTCCTTGGCGGAGGCTACGTTGTAGCGCAGCTTGCGTTCCGCGATGAGACCCTTCTTCTCCAAGAGCCTGGCTACAGGATCGCTCGGCTGTGCACCTACCGACAGCCAATAGCGAGCGCGCTGCTCATCGATCTCATAAGTAGCCGGATCGGTGCGTGGGTTGTAGTGCCCGATCGTTTCGATAAAGCGCCCATCCCGCGGCGAACGCGAATCAGCTACAACGATGCGGTAGCTGGGTTGCCCTTTTCCACCGGTACGACGAAGACGAATTCGAACTGCCAAGAAACCTCTCCTCCTCCCATGCCTGGAACACCGTTGCAGATTCGTTCCACAACGTGTTGCACGGGACGTTGTTACTGCTTCGTGCACCGAAGGTGGCCAAACCTCTTTGGTCAGATTGCCGCATGAGAACGGCTGCCCAAGTTTAGCGATCGGCGCAGTACTTTGTAGAGAACCATTGTACACAGAATACGGCCTGCGGTCAAAAGCAGGCAACCAAGGAAGAAACACCGCCAACAAGCCATGGAGACACAGCATGCACCCAATCGCCCTTGAGACAGACTCGGCGGTCTGCACGAAGCGTCTCTGCGGTGAGGGACTGGCATGAGTCATAACCCAAAGCGTCCCAATACGCCAGGCAAACGTCCACTGCTCAACTGTTTCATCATGCGCTGCATCTGGCGGAACTGGTTGAGCAACTGGTTGACTTGGGACACCGTCGTGCCGCTGCCTCGCGCGACGCGCCGCTTACGGCTGCTGTCGATGATGCGCGGGTTGCGCCGCTCTTCAGGGGTCATGGACCGGATGATCGCCTCCACGCGCTTCATCTGCTTCCCGGTCACTTCTTCCGGCAACTGGTCCTTGATGCTGGCAAACCCCGGCAGCATTTCCAGTACCTGCTCCAACGGCCCCATCTTCTTGACCTGCTGCATCTGCTCTAAAAAGTCCTCCAGGTCGAAGGTGGCAGTGCGCAGCTTCTGCTCCATCTTTTGGGCCTGTTCCTGGTCAAAGGCCGCTTCTGCCCGCTCGATCAGCGTCAGCATATCGCCCATGCCCAGGATGCGTGAGGCCAGGCGATCGGGCAGGAAAGCCTCCAGTGCATCCGTCTTTTCGCCCACGCCCATGTAGATGATGGGCACCCCGGTCACGGCGCGGATGGACAGCGCCGCACCACCGCGTGCATCGCCGTCCACCTTGGTCAGGATCAGGCCGGTGAGCGCCACGCGCCGGTTGAACTCCTGGGCCACGCGCACCGCATCCTGGCCGGTCATGGCATCCACCACCAGCAGCACGTCGGACGGCGAGACCTGGCGCACAATGTCCTCCAGCTCGCGCATCATTGAGTCGTCGATGTGCAAGCGGCCGCCGGTGTCCAGGAGCACCACACTATAGGCGCTCTTGCGCGCACGGGCCACGGCGTTGGCACAGATACGCAACGGAGGCAATTGGTCGCCTTCGCTGTGCACGGCGATGTCAAGCTGCTGCCCCAGCACTTCGAGTTGGGTGATGGCCGCCGGACGCCGCGTATCCGCAGCCACCAGCAGCGGCCGCTGCCCTGACTGGCGCAGCTTGAGCGCCAGCTTGGCTGCGGTGGTGGTCTTGCCCGAGCCCTGCAGGCCAGCCAGCATAATCACGTGCGGCGGCGGGCCGGACAGCGTCAGTTTGCGCGGCTCGCCCAGCGTGGCGATCAACTCCTCGTTGACGATCCGGATCACCATCTGCGCCGGGCTGAGGCTCTTCATCACGTCGGCGCCGATGGCCCGTTCGCGCACGCGCGACACGAAATCCTTCACCACGCGGAAGTTGACGTCGGCTTCGAGCAGCGCCAGGCGCACCTCACGCAGCGCGGTGTCCACGTCCTGCTCGGACAGGCGGCCTTTGCCGGAGAGCTTTTTGAAGACGGTCTGTAGTTTTTCGGTCAGGGTTTCGAACATATCCGTTGGCAGTTTGCAGTTGGCAGTTGGCGGTTGTCAGTTGGCGGTTTGTCGTCAGCCTGCGCCAAGTGGTTGCGAACAAAAGAAAACGGCGGAATGATGGCCGGTCCGCCATGCCTACTCAGACATTCTAGTGCAGATCAGTGCTTTGGTCAAGAAAGGAGTACACGAATGGCACGCCTTGTCCTGCCCTCAGGTCTTGCCCCAGGCAAGGCCCTTAGGTCTCGCAGTAGGCGAGGTCGGCCGAGACAGGGAAAAACTGCCGAATGACACGAAGGGGAGGGAAAACGAGGCTACGTTTCGTGTGATTCGGCTCGTCTTCGCGTTATTGGTGTACCTGGATTTGGCGAAACCAGCAGAATGAGCTATACTTTTAGGTGTTCGGGGCGTAGCGCAGCCAGGTAGCGCACTTGAATGGGGTTCAAGTGGTCCGCGGTTCAAATCCGCGCGCCCCGACTGAAGGCTGACCAGAGGTCACTAGACTAGCGTCTCATGCGCACTTGGTGACCTCTGGTTCTGTTTTGTCAGAAGTCTGTGCTCAGCCAGAGGTCACTGGAAAGGGAGTGACCTCATGCGGCTCTCAGAAGCAGTTCACCGCTATTTGCCGAGCATGTCTGCGATGGTGCGGAGTTCTTATAGTTAGGGCTTTGGTGAACATGGCAGAACGAATCGAGCGAGACGCAATCTATAGCAGTGACGACGTCGCCAGAATAATGGGGCTGAAACCGGCGGCCATTCGCCGCTGGATTCGTGAGGGGCGCTTGCCTGCATCCAAACTCGGGAAACGGTACTGGGTGCGCGGGGCTGACCCGTTGAGGCTGGTGCCTGAGCAACTTGGCGAGAAGCAAGACATAGAGTAGAATGCGGCTAAGCAAAGACCCTGCGACTTCTGCCAAAGTCCAGGGTACGGCGTCGGTGAGAACGCACCAACGCGAGGGCATGATACCACAAAGCCCCGTTTGGTGCAAAGTCGCCGGCGGGGCTTTTCATCTTAAGGTGGTGAAACATAACATGGATTGTGTGGCCCTTGCTTCCGTTATTACGTCTGGCATAGTAGCGGTTTCAGGAATCATCGTGCCCTTCATTGCTGACCATCTGAAGGCGAAACGAGAAAAGCGAGTCGCCGAGGTGGAGGAAGTCCACAGCGCCACAGCGGAAGTTCTGAAAGAGCTTGCCTTATTCGTGGCTGGCGAAACCACGTCTGCCAGCGCCCTGCTGAAGAGCTATTACGTTTGGGAGTCGGTTGTTTCATTACATAGCACAGGCGATGAGCTCAAGCAGCTGAAGCATCTGCGTACCGGCGTTGAGGGCGCTAGAGACCGCAAGCATGCGGAACCATACTACGAGGGTTCTCCCAAACTGGTCGCACAAGTTCTTGAAATAGCTAAGGCTGTCAGCCGTCGGCTCTGAGCTACCCTGACAGGATATACTTCTTGAATTGGCTGAAATAGAGCAACTGCTTCGGCATAAACGAACGGTCAATTAACAGTACAATACCACAACCCGTAGTAGTTCCAGGCCCTGACTGTCTTATTATTACGCGGGCCAAATCGCGGCAGATCTTCCGCTGCAGTATCCTACGCAAGAAGCGGCATTCACCCCTACACTCATGGCACCATTTGGTCTCGCAGAGTCCTGAGGTAATGGTTAGACAGTCAGGGAGTTCCAGGGCCCGTAGCCCCTACAGGTCGCCCCTGTAGCTCAGTGGATAGAGCGGCGGCCTCCGGAGCCGTGTGCGCAGGTTCGAGTCCTGTCAGGGGTGCTGGAGTTGTTCAGCAATGAAGAAGCCCTGCGACTTCTGCCAAAGTCCAGGGCACGGCCACGGTGCAGTGGACACCGCAGTGGACGCTTTGTAGCATAGCAGCCCGTTCACTGCAAGTGAGTGGACGGGCTTTTTCCAGTTCCTAGGGAGCCTCGCATTCTGGGTGAAGGAGAGGCACGTGAAGGGAGGGCATCAGTGAATCCCGCAGAGTTCCTTGAGGAGGTTGAGAGCGGTGAGGGGCAGACCCTGGAGTTCAAGATGTCATTGAGTCAATGTGACCGGGGTCTGAAAGCCTTGTGTGGCATGATTAACGCTGAGCAAGCACAGGGTGCCGTTTGGTTTGGCGTGAAGAACGATGGCGAACTGGTAGGAATTGAACAAGGAAACCTGGACAGCGCTCAGCAGAAGCTTGCGCAGAAGACAGAGAAGTTCGACCCGCCTATCCAGACCCGAATTGAGGTAGTCGAATGCGAGGGCAAGAGCTTCATAAGGCTCGGTGCCAATCGCAGCAGAAGTGTGTCGTACCACGAGTACGATGGAAGAGCATTCATCAGAGAGGGAAGCCGCACACGAAGGCTCAGCCGTGCAGAGAAGCAGGCGCTGGAGATGATGAGGAATCGAGACAAGCATACCGGCCCGTGGAGATGCGACAAGTGCGGCTCGATGGCTATGCAAGTGGTCGGAGTCAGAAAAACAGACCAGGGAGTGACCAAGTCGTACAGATGTAGCTGTGGCGGTGAGTTTTGGCCCATAACCTAGTATGACCTGGCAGAGTGCAGCGGCTTCTACCTCATGTCGACAATAGGTGAGGCGCCACACAGCACAGAAATGACACCCCGTTTTCTGGCGTGACGGGAGCGAAATACCAGCAATGAAGAAACCCTGCGACTGCGTGAACAGCCCAGGGCACAGCGTCGGTGAAACAGCACCAACGCGAGGACATGATACTACAAAGTCCCGCTTGGTGCAAAGTCACCGGCGGGGCTTATTGCTTGGGGGGGTGAGTGAATGAGAAAGCACACTGCGCCACAGAGACGCGTGCCTTGTCCGAAGTGTAGGGCGATTGTGAAGGTGACGGACACGCTTGTTTTTAGCGATGAGGGTAGGTCGAAGCCAGACCGTTGGGCAGGCCACTGTTTCAATTGCGGCTGCGACGTACAAGGCGATAGACTCTCTAGGCTGAGAGCGATAGGGCCGACCAATTCGGCAACAAATGAGCGCTGAAGTAGAGCAGGGGACTCATAAGCCCTTGGTCGTGCTTCGATTCGTGCTGGGCGGTGACTGGGCGTGATGTGCATGGGCTAGATTTGGATTGGGACTTTGTGGCGTGTGAGCATTTGCCGTCGGATGCGCCGCCGATGGACAGAAAGGTGGCGTGTGAGCGGCTGACGGTGGCGCAAGTGGCGCTTGCGTTTGAGTACAAGGGAATCAACGATGCTCTACAACATGATTGAGCTGGGCAAGGTCAACAGCGAGCTTGCCGAAAGCAGTGATAGGGCTGCTGCCGTGCTTGGTGCGGTACTGCTTGAGGGAATCCTGGGGCAGCTCATTCAGTCTTTGCTGGTGCGTGCGCCGGGTGTTTCCCGCCGCGTTCTCGGTCGCGGTAGCGACAGGGCCGCACTGAGCACTTTCTATCAACGAATAGAGGTCGCCCATGGGCTCGGCCTTCTGGGTGCCGATGAGTACGCGGACCTTGACGCGATTCGCCGCATTCGAAACTACTTCGCCCACGGCAAACAAGGCGTCAGCTTCGTGGACGACAAGCCCCGCAAACTCTGTGCATCTCTGACCGGACCGCCCGAGCTGATACGAGGGTACTGCGTCGACAACGCACAGCCACGGCCGGCGTATGAGTTCGCCGTGCTTCTATTGCTGCACGAGATTGACATGCGAATTGACGAAGTGAGCGAGCCTCGACCGTCACGACCCCAATCGTATCACTGGCTGAAACAGCACTACAAGGACGGCGTTAGCTGGGACAACTGGCTTTTTCAGACTAGAGACGGCGACGTCATAGCTGTGACGTGACAGGGACATTGTCGGGACCGCGTCCTTCCGCTCGGCATCCGGTGCACGGCGGACCCGAAACAGCTTGCACTCAATCGTAGGCCACTAGACTAGTCAGTCAGAAAGGACAACCGCAGCACACATAGGATAGCGCAGGCACTGGTTTGGTGACCCGTAGCGCAGCCAGGTAGCGCACTTGAATGGGGTTCAAGTGGTCCGCGGTTCAAATCCGCGCGCCCCGACTGAAGGAAGGCGAGCAGCTCAGTGATGGGCTTCTCGCTTGCGATTCGTGCCGCCATTCTGGACGAAGCCTCACAGCCGGGCGTGGCCTACAAGGCGGCCGCGCTTTTCGGTGACTTACTCCTTGACCACGGCGATTACTGTAGTTGGTCCCCGATTCAGTTCGCACCATGACTGATGCCAGCACGTCCAAAGCTTGCTGGCTCCGTCCGTTCCACGGACCCGCCGCCACAAGCATGCTGAGAATGTCACCAGGTGACCAGAGCTATTGTCAAGCGAGTTGCCTTGTCAAGTTGATGACAAAGCAATGACCAAGTCCCAGCGCCTTGCATCCAGTACATCCTGAGCAGGGCGCTGGCATTTTGGATTTGGGGTCTTGTCATTTACCATTGGGTACCTGGCATCCATCGCCAACGCTACATTCGGAGGTCATGATGCACCCCAATCTTACCGCAACCGCCGGCGTTCACCGCCGCTACAACCCGCTGACGCGGGAGTGGATTCTGGTATCGCCACACCGCATGGAGCGCCCCTGGCTGGGGCAGGTGGAGGCAGTGCCAGCAGAGGCCCGCCCGGCCTACGACCCGGACTGCTATCTCTGTCCGGGCAACGTGCGTGCCAGCAGCGAGCGCAATCCGGACTATCAGGAGACGTTGGTCTTTGACAACGATTTCAGCGCACTGTTACCCAGGGCCGAAGGCGTGAGCCAGGCCGCGCGGATGCAGTCGACATTGCTGGTCCATCACCCAGAGCGCGGCCTGTGCCGCGTAGTTTGCTTCTCCCCGCGCCACGACCTGAGCCTGGCAGAGTTGCCGCAAGAGCAGATACGCCAGGTGGTGGACGTATGGGTGCAGCAGTACGTGGAATTGGGCGTGCTGCCCTTTATCAACTACGTACAGGTCTTTGAGAACAAGGGGGAGATGATGGGCGCTTCCAACCCGCACCCGCACGGCCAGATCTGGGCCAACGAGACGGTGCCCACGGAAGTGCGCAAGGAAGACACGGCGCAGAACGACTACCTGCACGAGGCAGGGCGCTGCCTGCTGTGCGAGTACCTGGCGCTGGAGTTGATCGAAGGCCAGAGGGTGGTGCTGGAGAATGAGGGCTTTCTAGTGGTGGTGCCGTTCTGGGCCACCTGGCCCTTTGAGACGCTGGTGCTCAGCAAGCGCCACACGCCCTCGCTGGCCCACCTCTACGATTCAGAACGCGACGCCCTGGCGGACATCCTCAAGCGGCTCACTATGCGCTACGACAACCTGTTCCAGGTGTCCTTCCCCTACTCGATGGGCTTTCACCAGCAGCCCACCGACGGCCAGCGCCATCCGGCCTGGCACCTGCACGCCCACTTCTATCCACCGCTGCTGCGCTCGGCGGCGGTGCGCAAGTTTATGGTCGGCTACGAGATGCTGGCGCAGCCGCAGCGCGACCTGACCGCCGAGGCTGCGGCTGCACGCCGGAGGGGGCAAGAGTAGTGGGTGGTGGGTGGTGGGTAGCGGGTGGTGGGTAGTGGGTAGTGGTAGATTCGTGTCATTCGGCGTTTGTTTCGTGTGATTCTTGTACCTTGCACTTGACGGCGAGGGTTTCTTCGTACATCTCCTGGGCGCTGCGCTGGCGGGCCTGGCCGGGTGGGCCGCCGAGCATGGCTGCCAGTTCATCCACGCGGCTTGCCTCGTCCAGCACGTCCACGCGCGTCACGGTACGGCCTTCACTCTCCAGTTTGCTCACGCTAAAGTGTGCGTTGCCGTAGCTGGCCAACTGCGGCAGGTGCGTCACGCACAGCACCTGGTGGGTCGGGGTCAGGCCCCACAGTTTGCGGCCCACGATGCCGCCCGCGCGACCGCCAATGCCCTGATCGATCTCGTCAAAGATCAGCGTCGGCACCTGGTCCGCGCTGGTCAGCACGGCCTTGAGCGCCAGCATCAGGCGTGAGGTCTCGCCGCCAGAGGCGATCTTGGCCAGCGGCTTGGGCGGCTCGCCCACGTTGGGCGAGATCAGGAACTGGACGCGGTCAACGCCGCTCAGATCAAAGGCGTAGCGTTTATCATCCACGACCAGCCCGTCATCGGCCTCTTTCCACCGCACGTCCACCACAAACTGTGCCTGCTCCATGTTCAGGTCGTCGAGCTCCTGCTCTACAGCAGATGCCAGGCGAGCCGCAGCCTCGCGCCTGGCCGCAGAGAGCGCGGCAGCCTGTGCACCCACCTCAACGATCCACCGCGCTTCTTCCCCCTCCAGCTCGGCCATGCGCTCCTCGTGGTGGGTGATATTGTGCAGCTCCTGCGCGGCCTCCCGGGCGAATTGCAGCACCTCGGAGATGGAGTTGCCGTACTTGCGCTTCAGGTTGTGGATCAGATCCAGGCGATCATCGACTGTCTGCAGGCGCAGCGGATTGAACTCGACGCCGTCGCGGTAGCTGCGCAGTGTGCGTGCCAGATCGTCGAGCTGGTAGGATGCCTCTTCCACCACCTGGCGCTGCGGCGCAACCTGCGGGTCGAGCTTCTCCAACTCGGCCAGATCGCGCAGCACATCTCCCAACACGTCGGCCACAGTGCGCTGCTCCTCGCTGTCACCGCCCAGCTTCTGGAAAACGGCACCAGCCAGTTTCGACAAGCGTTCCGCATTGAGCAGCAGTTTGCGTTCGGCCAGGAGCTTTTGCTCCTCGCCAGGCTCAAGCTGGGCATCCTCGATCTCGCGCACCTGGTACTCCAGCAAATCCACCCGGCGGGCCAACTCGCGCTCATCACTGCGCAGGGCAGCCAGTTCCTGGCGCACGCTGCGCAGGGTGAACACACCTTCCGTCACCGCAGCGCGCTGTTGCTGCAGGCCGCCGTAGCGGTCCAGGATGTTCAGATGCTCCTTGACGCGCAGCAAAGACAGGTGCTCGCCCTGGCCATGGATGTCCACCAGGTGTTGGCCAATCTGGCTAAAGACGGCCAGAGTGACAACACGCCCATTGACCCGGCAGACGTTGCGGCCAGTTCTGTTGATCTCGCGGGTCAGGATCAGCGCATCGCCGCCATCGTCCAGGCCATGCTCCTGCAGGAACGGCTGCAGTTCCTGGCGCAGTGCGGGTGACAAGACGAACATGCCCTCGATACGGGCGCCATCGGTGCCGGCCCGGATGGACTCGGCATCGGCCCGTCCACCCAGCAAGTTGCTCACAGCATCGATGATGATGGACTTGCCAGCACCGGTCTCACCGGTGAGCACAGTCAGGCCTGGCGAAAACACCAACCTCAAGTGATCAATGATGGCAAAATCGGAGACGTTCAGTTCAGATAACAATCCAACCTCCGCAGGATCGGTTGTCGGTTGTCAGTTGGCGGTTGGCAGTAACAGTACTCACGCACTTAGGACTGGCAGTCCGAAATCAGGACTGCCAGTCCCAAATCACTAACTGCGCCGCCATCCGCTTATCTGCTTCCTATCCGCCGTCGTGTTTTTAGTCTTTCCAACAGGGTTCGATAGAAATCGTGCTGCTTGCCCATGTGTACAAAGCGGCACACGTGCCGACTGGCGGTGACCGTCACTGCATCGCCATCGTTGAGCGGGACATGCACCTGCCCGTCAACGGTACACGTGGCCTCGTACTCCGTGGACAGTTCCAAACGCACGGACGCCTCGGCAGGCAGTACCAGCGCCGTGGCCACCGTCAGGTGTGGGGCAATCGGCGTCAGCAGCATGTCGGACAAGCGTGGATCCAGGATGGGGCCGCCCGCGGCCAGCGAATAGGCCGTAGAGCCTGTGGGTGTGGCCACAATCACGCCATCCGCGACGTATTGGGTCAGGAATTGGCCATCAACGTACGTGTCCACCCGCACCACCCGCGCGATGCGTCCTCTGCTAACTACAACATCGTTCAACGCCTCAAAGGAGCGAATGATACGTTCCTCCCGCTCCAAATCGGCGTGCAGCATCATCCGTTCTTCCAGCCAGTAGTGGCCGTTGACCAGTGGCTCCAGCCTGTCCAAGACCTCCCAGGCTTGCAGTTCGGCGAGAAAGCCCAGACGGCCCAGGTTCACAGCAAGGATCGGCAAGTTGTGACCGGCAGTGGTGCGTGCCGTGCGCACGATGGTGCCGTCTCCGCCAAAGGTGATCAGCAAGTCTGACTCGTGTGCTTTCTTTGAGACCTCGGCTTCATCCCAGGCCGAGGCACGCCACACCGATGCGCCGAAAGCCAACAAGGCGGTCCTAACCTCCTCGGCCAGGCTCTGGGACTCGGCGATCTTGGGATGATGTAGCAGTCCAAAACGTTTCATGAGTACTTTACCGGTTGGCAGTTGTCGTTTACGGTAAGCAGCCGCTCCCACTTTGCCAGCACCCACAATCCCTATCCGTTGGCAAGGCTGCTGCGCCAATTGCTGCTCGCGGCTTCTGAGCAGGCAGCCAATTATAGCGCACTTTGTGGGGTGTGTCGAAAGCTCTGCCCCCACCACGCTCCCGCCCACTATCCTTCAAAGTCAAGACGGGCACCTCGTCGTAGCGAGGCGAACCATCGCCTTCGGCGAGACATGCGGCAAGGCCCTATGCTACGTTCTGGTGGCCGGGAGATCTACGTTTTGCAACAAGAACTAGTCAGGCCAACCGCTCGCGGCAAACCCGCCGATGCCCGCATCGCAGGCAGCGCCGTGGCTCGGTGTGGTTAGGGGGCACATCCCGTGCTCGCAAATCCCGCCGCATCGTGTCCAGCCTGTCCAGCAACAGCTGGCGCAGACTGTGGGTGTAGTCGATGCAGAACACTGCCTGGCTGTACTTGAGGTAGCCGTAGCGAGGGCGCTGCCCGTATTGGCCCTCCACCAGAAGGCAATAGGCGGCCAACTGCAAGACATCTCCTTCGTATGGCTCGGCGGAGTCGCGGCCTGGCTTGACTTCTACCGGGACGATGCAGCCCCGCTCCTCCACCAGGTAGTCTGGCTTGCCTGCCAGGCGATAGCGAGGCGAGAACAACGGGCGCTCGCATCGCTGCCAAGCGCCGGTGTCGGCATAGACGACCCGCCCCTTGGGCATCCCAGCGGCAAGCCGTTGGCGACGGCTCCAGGACCAAAAGACAAGGCCCGCCAGAGCCAGGAACAGGGCCAGGAGAAGCCAGCGCATGGGCCTACGGTGTGCGTGTCAGAGGCAAGATGATCATAAACGCGCCCCGTGGCTCCCAGGCCGTGAACCATTCAGAGTCCTCCGGAGGCAGACGGATGCAGCCGTGGGACGCCGGGCGCACGCCCAGGGCATCCAGCTCCTGATAGACCTTCTTCCCGTCCTGTTTGATGTAGGGTGCACCGTGAATCAACATGGAACCGTAGTTCTCGAACAGGTACCAAGCATCGTCTGCCCACACGTCGAAGGCAAAAAACGTGCCCACGTACCGGCCAACCTCCCCTTCCCAGCCAGGAGTCTTCGTCTCTACCTGGTCCGGCAAGCCCGTGCTGACCGGTATGCTGCGAATCTCCTCTCCGTTCTCGTACACGTACATCGTCTGCGCATCCTGGTCGACCAGGATCAAACGCTGGTACAGAGCTTCTGGACCTGGAGTGCGTGTCGGCCGCGGTGTCGGGGTCTGGGTGCTGGTCGGTGCCGGTGTACGGGTCGGCGAGGCAGTCGGCACCAGCGTCGGGCTCGGTGTGGCAGATGCAGGCACTCTGGACGTGGGTGATACAGTGAGGGTAGGGATGCTCTGCGAGATTGCCGGTTCAACGCTGCAGCCCACAGAAACAAGCACGAGCACGACAAGGAACCACCATTGGGTGCGCATCATCCACCCCGCGCCCAAGAGTAGACTGCCAGCGCTCCAACCAGAGCCGCCAGAAACAGCAGCACATAGGCCAGGCGCTGTATGCGAAAATAGCGCACAACGATGCCCCCGTGCGCCTGATGGGCGTCCTCTCCCTGGGCCATCTCCCGAACGTGCGCGGAGGGATAGCCCTTCACCCGGCCCAGCCACCAACTGCGCGCACAGAAGGCGTGCTGGCCGAGCTCACTGGCCCTGATGACAGGTGTAGAATCCTCTCTATTCATCGCGCTCAACGGCCCCCGGCTTTCGCAACCCCAAATCGCGGTCACCCGGCATGATCCGCTTCTCGAACTCGTATAGAGCGCGCTGCATGGCTTCCTGACGCGCAGCTACGGTCAGATCCCCACGTGTGCGCTTCAAGACGCCGCGTACCATGTCAGTAGTGCGTCGCAAGCCAGCGGTGAGCGCATTAGGGTAGTCGATGGTGACCAAGACGCTGTAGACGTCTTCCATGGCTTGCAGCATCTGCTCGCAATGCCCGATTTGGCCGTGGCGAATCACGTCGAGGATGTACCGACGGAGCTCTCCCATCGCCTCCCCCAGGCCCTTGAGGTAGGTGGCTGGCAGCACTTTCAGCTCTTCAGGGGTAGGCAACGGTTTACGAGTGATGAGCGCGTAGGTAATGCTGGCTTCCGCAAACTCTTTCAGCGCATCTTGAGTGTAGCCCGCGTGATACAAGTCAGGATGGTCGGCCAGGTCGCGAACCATGCGTTGTGCGGCCTCTCGCGCTGTGGACAACAGTTCAGCCGCTCCGTCATATTCGGCGCGATGCACTGCGCGGATGGCCAGGGCACAATGGCGGATCAGTTCGCGGGAACGCGCCAGGGCCTGATCACGGGCCGCGTTCTTCACCTCAAAATACGCCTGTGCCTGCTCGATGATGGTTTCCAGTCGTTCCATGTGATGCTCCTTTGTCTGATCAGAAGCTATTGTAATGCAGGGTAGACAATTTGGCAAGATGTGCCTGTCTGGTGATTTCCCGTATCTTGGAAGACGAGCGTAGTAGCGGCTCCTCTATTTACCGCAGAGAGCGCACCTTGTCTTGCCGCCAAGGCAAGGAAGTGCGCAGAGAAGGCCTATTCTTTGTCCTCTCCGCGACCTTTGCGAAGCATCTCGCCATCTCTCAGGCGAGGCTGCGCGCACCGCGGTGGGATCCAGGTAAACTCCGAGCGCCCGTGCCCTGTGCAGGCTGCAGTTCACTTTCGGGACAAACACAAGGCCCAGGACAGGAATCCTTCACGATATAGTCAGAAGAAAGGCACACAATTCAGCCAAGATTCTCAGGACTGTATCTCCACAATATGCTAACATGAAGGTGCAAAAGCCCAAGAATGGGCTTGCAGTCTTGCTGCTCTCAGCAAGAGAATGTGGTCGAGCATTTGGACGAAGAGTAAGGAGGTGCTCCATGGAGAAGATATTCCCATTGGCAGTGATGCCCCCTGCTCATCGCTTTCACCGTGGGGATGTTGGCGGGCCTTGCGGGTCGCAGAACAGTGCCTACCGTGGTTGTTCAGACACCTGCACAACTGCAAAGCAATGGAGGCCTTGCAGTGGCGTTGTTCTTCATCGCAGCGGTATGGATTGTCATCGCTACTGTGTTCCTCAGCACCTGAGGGAAAGCGATGCCATGTGCTTCCCTGGCCAGCTTTTGAGTTGCGCTTTTGGCAGGAGCCTGCCTGAGAATCAAAGCGCAGTGCCCCAGGGACGCCCCGCGAGAAGGGACGCGCCACGTCCTAGCGAGCTGCACGGCGGAGGTGAAAACACCCGGATGTCATCTACTGAATCGTGCTTCAACAGTTCGTGCTCTGCATGTGCTCTGCATGCCCCGTGGGCACCTGCGGGACCCTTCGGCTGTTAACGCAGTACCCTGTAACCCGCACCTGCAAGAGAATGTGTTCGAGCAAATGGAGAGGGAAGGAAGGGGTAATCCATGGAAAGGGTCTCATCGCTAATAGCCGTGTCGCTGGTCATTGCTTTCGTCGCAGGCATGCTCGCTGGCATCCTTCGCCGAAACACTGCGTCCTCTATGGAGATTCCGCTAGACGGCTGGGGCATTGCGCTGGTGTTGGTCTCCCTGCTGACGATATGGATCGTCTTTGCTACTCTGCTTTGCTAGCCAGTTCCTGAAAAAAGACCAGGCCAAGCCAGATACTCCCCTGGCCAGCTCTCGAAACGCACTGCTGCCAACAACTGGCCTCTGCTTGCCCATTGGTCACAGAGCGCAGTGACCCAGGATAGTTCCCAGCCGAACAGGCGCAGCACGTCCTCCATCCTGGCTGCGCCAACGTTGTGCAGATAGGTCAACAGCAGAGTGCGCATGGCTTCCTCTGACGAGATAGCCTCGGCCCGCTTGGGTAGGTCTGGCCAGCGACGCAGCAGGAGATCATAGACGTAACAGTACTTCCAGGCATTGGCGTCGGAGATGCCAGTCTTGACAATCTTTAACCCCAACTGCAATTCCAAGATGGCGCGATCAAAGCGCCCCGCGTTACCCTTGCCGCCAAGTCCAGCCTTGCGGCGCAAATGACTTGTTGGCAGCGCTCCGTGTTCCAGCAGCGCTTCATACACCCGCTTTGCTTCCTCGCTCAGCTTCCCATCCTGATACTCCAGCAGATAGTCATCCAGATCACCATAGTTCTCAGACAGCGCATAGAAGCACGGCAGGAGATCGAGCGAGACCAGCATTGGCTTCTTGCGCAGCAACTTGCCATAGAACACCAGGCCGCGCGTAGGCAACTCGTCTTTCCATCGCCAGGCATATCCCAGTTCGCGGTCGTCGTGATGTCTAGGCAGCGGTCGGGACTGGCCGCAGATGGCCTCCCACAGGCTGGGCATCTCCACGCCCTTGGCTGGAAAGAGAAAGCAAAAACCCACGTCGTTGGTGAATTCCAATGCCTGCTCAGGCGTGTGCAGCTTTAGATGCGGCCTGCGGCGATAGCGCAAATCGCGCCAGTTCTGGACCCGCTCCGGAGCCCACACGCGATTGGTGTTGCTCACACTCCACAAACTCCTCTAGGCCAGGAACGGGTTATGCATGCGCTCGAAACCGATGGTTGTCCTTGGGCCGTGGCCGGGGTAGACCACGGTGTCATCTGGCAGGGTGAACAGCTTCTCCCGGATCGACAACAAAAGAACGCGGGAGCTGCCGCCTGGAAAGTCGGTGCGCCCGATGCCCATGTTGAACAGCACATCCCCGCTGAACAGCACACCCTCCGTGGCACACCATAGGCTGATGCTGCCGGGCGAATGTCCAGGTGTATGCAGCACCTCCAGGATGATGGAACCCACCTGTACCTGCTCACCCTCCTCAAGCAGTACAGTAGCCGCAGGGCTGGGACGAAGCTTGCCCAGAAAGATCGCAAAACCGCGCAGAGGATTGCTCAACATGCTGGCGTCGTCCGGGTGGATGGCCAAAGGGGCGCCGGTCGCTTCCATAATCTCTCCGTTGGCCATGACGTGGTCAACGTGGCCGTGGGTGTTGACCACCCATTGGACGTCCAGCTTCAGGTTCTGCACAGCCTCCAGGATAGCATCGGCATCTCCGCCTGGATCGATCACAATGGCTTCCTGAGTATCCTCATCCCCTACGATGTAGCAGTTGGTCTGCAAGGGTCCAACGACGAGCTGTTCAATGATCAAAGTATCCTCCTCATCGGGCTGTCTCAGCCAGTTCGTGCCTACCGCCGCGAAGTATATCACGTTTCGTCCCGCACGCACAATCGCAGTTTACGGTTGTCAGGGGCCGGTGAGCCAGTGTCCCTTCGCTGTTCACCTTTGCGGTAGTGTGTCCTTGGTTCAGGAAATGCTGCATGAGCAGTATAGGGGCTTGTCCCCGTCCGTGACGCCCACAAGGGGCTATGCTACATACTCATTTGCGGTAGTGCGTCCTTGGTTCAGGAAATGCTGAATATGCAGTATGGGGACCTGTCTCCGTCCGTGACTCCCACCCCGTCAAGCCATCGCCTTCGGCCTTGTCTCCGCCAAGATCTACGACGAGACCTTCGGCGGTCGCCCACAGGGCATGCAGAGCACGAATGGTAGGGGGCTAGGTTACGACTGACGGTCGTTCAGGTGGCCCGGCACTTTGTGATCAGTG
>JAUWJD010000063.1 GCA_030607875.1 Chloroflexota bacterium | reverse complement strand
TTCTACGGATCGTGAGGCTACGCCGGGAAGCAGCGTCTCTACGAGCGGCATCAACAAGTGGTACAGCTTCGATGTGAGAGAGCTTGTGCAGCAGTGGGTGAGTGACAGCGTGACGAACAAGGGGGTGCTGCTGCGAGGGGCCTCATCGCGGTCAACGAGCAGCTTCTACTTTGTCAGCGCTCAGGGAGGCGATGGCAGCCGGCGTCCCAAGCTGGTGATCACCTACCGTAGCGGTGGTGGCAGCGGGTCCTACGTCTTGGGGAAACCCGTCACAGCCGCGGCCCGGATACGCCACGGGAACCGTCGGGGAGGCCCACAGCCATAACCGCCTTTACACAGTGGAATCTTGCGCGTCAATCTTCGTAGCTGGCTTGCCCTGTCTCAGGACGACAGGACAGAGTCAGCCGGAGCCGTCCTGGCCCTGTTCGGCAAGCGGGCCTCCGTGCCGGTCGGTGTAGGAGCCGCCATTGCCGTGCCCTACCTGCTGTGGCTGGGGATACGGGGAAAAGACTGATGCGTGAGCCGCAAACCCAGAGTGTGAGTGAGCAGTTGTAGACTGGCAACTGGTCCGGTACAGTTGCGAGAATGCGTTGAGGCGGGTATAATTCCCGCCATGTCAACGATAGGATGGTATCCCCCCAAACGCCTGCTGCTGTTTGCCTGCATAGCGGCGCTCACGCTGTCCGTTGGCTGCCAGGCACTGCCGCCGTCTGTGCCGCCCGAACCAACGCCGACGCCAACAGCTACGCCTGCGCCGCCTCCTGTGTGGCAGGACCCAAACACCTACCGTGAGGCCATGCTGGCCACGGCCGCCAACGATGTGACGCGGATCGAGGGTCCGACGTTCTACCATATTGATGCGTACGTGGACATCGCGGGTCAGCCGCCACGTGTTTATGCCATCCAGGACACGCATTATACAAACAACACCAATCTGTCGCTGGATGTGATCTACTTCCGGCTCTTCCCCAACAAGCCCAGCTATGGCAGTGCGCTAACCTTCGAAGAGGTCACGGTTGGGGAGGGCGAGGTGGGGCTCGCCTACCAGGTTGAGGGGACTGCAGTGGCCGTCGTCCTGCCAGGTCCTTTGCCGCCTGGGCAGTCCGTCGACGTGCACATGATGTACGACGTCACGGTACCGGTGAGCAACACCCGCGGCTATGGCACTTTCAACTATCAGGACGGTGTCCTGCTGCTGTCCAACTTCTTTCCTATGGTGGCGGTGCACGAGGAGGCAGGATGGAACCTGTCGTTGGCTCCGGACTATGGCGACCCGGTGTATGCCGAGAGCGCCTTTTTCACCGTGGAGATCACTGTGCCCCGAGAAGCGTCGGTGGTGACCTCGGGCTCGACGACGGCCAAACGCGACAACGGTGGAATGACTACCTGGACCTGTCTCAGCGGGCCGATGCGCGACTTTATGGTGGTGATCAGCGAACGATTTGAGTCGTCCTCATTGCCGGTGGGCCATATCCGTCTGAACTCCTACTACCTCCCGGAGCACAAAAGGGGCGGTGAAGAGGTGCTGGCGTACGCCCGTGATTGCCTGCGGGCCTATCAGCAGAGCTTTGGTCCGTATCCCTTTGCCGAGTTCGATGTGGTGGAGGCGCCCATCTTTGCCGGTGGCATGGAATACCCTGGCCTGGTGATGATCGGCGAGCAGTACTATGAACACGGCGGTGAGTGGTTTGAGTTCATTGCCGCACACGAGGTAGCCCACCAGTGGTGGTACAGCGTGATCGGCAGCGACCAGGTGAATGTGCCCTGGCTGGACGAGAGCCTGACCAATTTTTCCGTGGTGTACTACTACGAGTACACCTATGAACGTGCTCGTGCCGACCTTGCGTTCCAGACCTTTGTCGCCCGTCCCTACCAGCGCTTTAGAGCCGAGGGCCGTGATGCGGTTGTCTGCCAGCCTGTCGAGGCCTTTTACCCCGACGAGTACGGAGCCATTGTCTACGGCAAGGGGGCAATGTTCTTCTACGAACTGCGCGAGGAGTTGGGAGACGAGCTGTTCCTGGACGTGCTGCGTGTCTATTACCAGGACCGCAAGTACAAACTAGCCACTCCGGATGACCTGTTGCGGGTGGCCGAGGAGGTCTCGGGCCAGGAACTCGATGACCTGTACACGGAGTGGATCCTTGAGGCGGACTAGCTGCAGGAGTTCAGTGTCAACACAAGTCACCCCCGTCGAAGCGAGGCCTTTTGGCGGCAAGACACAAAGACACAGAAACGGATTATGCTCGCTGCGGTTTTGTACCTTGGTGTTGCATAACTCATGCATGGGTACCTTAGTGTGGACCCTATCGTCCAGTGTATCCGCTCACGAGTTCTGCCTGTGACAGGATGTGTCACTCCATTGCTTTGCGTAGGGCGGAGATGCTCGCGCCGGGAGCCAGGTTGCGCCTGCCGAGACGGCTCACAGGCAGTGCCCTCCGGAGACCTTGATCACGTTTCCAGTGAGCCAGCGAGCCTGCTTCGAAGCCAGGAAGACGATTGCGTCGGCGATGTCTTCGGGGCGGCCCACACGGCCCAGTGGGATTAGCTGTCGCTGCTCTTCCTCTCGATGCGGTGTCAGGTAACCTGTTTGCACCGGCCCGGGGGCCACGGTGTTCACGGTGATGCCCAGTGGGCCGGCCTCCCTGGCGATGCTGCGGGTAAAGGCTTCCACCGTGGCTTTGCTGGCGCCGTAGGATATCTGTCCGGCAAAGCTCTGAGCCGCGTCCGTGCTCAGGTTGATGATCCGCCCGTAGGTCCCGCGGCGCTGCTGGAAGCGACGCACGAACTCGGCGATCAGCAGCACCGTTGCCCTGACATTCACGGCAAAGGTGCGGTCAATGCTGCCCGCTGACGTAGTGTAGATGGTGTCCGGGTCCTCGCAATGCGCGGCGTTGTTCACCAGGACATCCACGCCTCCGAAGGCCTGCTCAACGTGGTCGAACAGTGAGGGAATGGTCAGCGGATCGGACAGGTCACCGGCAACGAAGATTGCACGGCCATCACGTTCCTCGATCTCGCCCACCAATGCCTCAGCCGCGGCTCTGCCTTTTATCTCGTGCAGGAGCTTGTAGGTTCCAGCCGCTGCGTCGGCACGTGGCACTTGCAAATAGTGGATGGCCACTGCGGCCCCTTCGGCTGAAAACGCCTTGGCGGTCGCGGCACCGATGCCGTGATTCGCGCCGGTCACCAGCACCACTTTGTCCTTCAACTGCGTATCAATCATCGTTAGCTCCTTATGCTTTCGCTGGCAGCTCTGCGGGTTGCCCTGGCCATCTCCTCCAGGTCGAGATAACGGCTGATGGTGCCATCCTCAATCGCCCACAGGGCTGTGGCGTAGTGGGAAATGAAGTAGCGGTCGTGCACCACGACCAGCACAGTGCCTTCAAAGGCGCTCAGGGCATGCTCAAAACTATCCCGAGAGGGGACGTCGAGATGGTTGATGGGCTCGTCCAGCAGCAGCAGATTGCAGCCTCCGAGCACCAATTTGGCCAATGCCAGGCGCGCTCGTTCGCCATAGCTGAGGTCGCTTACCGGCACGAATACGTCATCGCCAGCGAACAGGAAGTAGTGCAGGAAACTGCGCGCCTCGGTCTCGGAGAGGGTCGCCACGGAGCGGATCTCTGCGAAGGGCGTTGCGGTATCGTTCAACCGTTCTTGTTCTTGGCTATAGTAGCCCAGACGCACGTTGGCCCCCAGTCGCGCGCGTCCCTCGGCCGGCGCGAGTTCACCCGCGACGATCTTGAGCAGGGTGCTTTTGCCGCTGCCGTTTGCGCCCACCAGGGCCACGCGCTCCCCACGCTGCAGTTGCAGATTGGCGTCGCGGAAGAGGACATGACGATCAAAACTGTGCCCCAGGCGTTCCAGCATTAGTACGTCCTGCCCGCTGACCGGAGTATCGACCAGGTCCATTTTCATCTTCCAGGTCAGCGCAGGCTTTGCTACTCTCTTCTCTGAATCCAGAAGGCGCTGCAGCCGTTTCTCGCGCACTACGGCTGCCCGGGCCACCTTCTTGGCCCGCTTGCGGTAGTGGAAGTGGATGGTGTGCTGTTCGATGAGTTTGGCGTGGCCTTTGACCTTGCGCAGTTCGCCGCGCACACGGGCGATGTGCTCCTGCTGCTCGCGGTAGGTCTGTTCTTGCCTCTCGCGTTCGCGTTCTGCGGCCTCGGCATAGGCGCTGTAGTCGCCAGGGAAGGCTCTCAGCTTGTGCGTCGGGGGGTCAATCTCCAGGATGGTCTGGACGGTGCGGTCGAGGAAAGTGCGGTCGTGCGAGACGATGATGATCGCGCCCTGGAAGCGCTGCAAAAAGCCCTCCAGCCACTGCAGGCCCGTGATATCCAGGTGATTGGTCGGTTCGTCCAGCAAAAGCAGATTTGGTTCGCGCAGCAGTAAACTGGCCAGACCCAGGCGGGTCTTGAGCCCTCCGCTGAGTACTTTTACCGGAGTGTCGAGCTCGACGTCACCGAGGTTCAGGCCGTCCAATACCGCTTGCATGCGATGGGTCACCTCGTACCCGCCGCGTGCCTCGAACTGCGTTTGCACTTCTGCGTATCGCTGCAGCAGACGCTCCAGTTCCTCGGCTGGCGCATTGGCCAGTTGGGCACCCAGTTCTGACATGCGCTGTTGCAGGTGGGATAGTGTTCCTTGCGCAGCGACAATGACCTCCCCCAAGGTTTGCCCTGCAGCGTAACTCAAACGCTGCTCCAGGTACCCCAGGCGCACCTCCGGCGTGGTGAGGCGGATGCTGCCCTTGTCAGCGGCCTGCCGCCTGGCGATGATCTCCAGCAAGGTAGTCTTGCCGCAGCCGTTGGGGCCAACCAGGCCTACGCGCTCGTCGGCGCTGATGGTGAACGACACGCCGTCCAGTATGCAGTTGTCGCCGAAGCATTTGGTCACATTGCTGACTTGAAGCATGGCAGACTATCTCCTCCAGGCAAGCCTCAAAACAGGGGATACAGGACCCAAGACACAGCATTCAAGATTGACGCATCGTCTGCATCCTGTATCTTGTATCCTGGATCGTGCCTACCTCATCGTGCCTGGAGAGCTGCATATCCAGTCTCTTCCGGTGCCACACGTCCGTGCGCCGTGTGACAAAGCCCACCGATTCGTAGAGGTGTTTGGCTCGTTGATTGGCGCCGTCCACGGCCAGGTAGGCTGAGGTCGCGTCCTGCTCGCGCAGCCATTGCACGCCTGCCAACAGCAGTGCACGGCCCAGGCCCCGCCGCCGGTGCTGAGGATGGACGCACAGGCACCAAACGTCGCCACGTTGCTGCCCCGTTCGGGCGTTTCGTTCCTTCTCGTCAATCCAGTCCCAGCACTCGCCAACCACTTGCCCTTGGTGCACGGCATAGATCACGCCCTCGGCACGGAAGGAAGGGCTGCGCACGAACCCTTCAATCTTGGCCAGTTCGACCGGTACGTACTCCCACTCCTCCTGGAAGCACACGTTCTCCAACTCCATCGAGGTGCGCTCGTCTTGTTCGGGCACAAAGGCGCGCGTTTGATAGCCCTGGGGCCACTGTGGCGGAGGTGGCCGGTTGAGCTGTGGCAAGACCAGGTGCCAGCCGTAGTGGACGGCACTGAATCCGCGTGCTTCCAAGAACCGGCGACCGGCTTCCTGTTGTGCGGGGACCCGGACGTCCAGATAACTTCCGCCGTCGGAGTGCGCTCGTTTTTCGATGTGTGTCAGCAGGGCTGTTCCCAATCGCTGTCTGCGCCAGTTTGGGTGCACCAGCAAACGGCCCGCGGTGCGTGGCCTGCCCGGTGTGCGCCACAGTTCGGCATAGCCTACGAGTCGCTCGCCGACCTCGGCGAAAAAGAGGTTCTGCATAGCATCCATGTGTGGGTGCTCGATGACCATGCGCAGCACGTCCAGAGATGGCCGCTGGTTGAAGGAGTCCTGGCCAGAGCTGGGTGCGGCATGAAGCAGTGCCAGCCATCTTTCTTCGTCGCCCGACCGGTAGTTGCGGATGACCAATGAGGTCAGTCGTTTCCTCCTTGCGCTGGGCCTTCAATGTCCAGAAGAGCATTCAGTTCTTCCAGCAAAGCCTCTCGCGTAGCAAAGTGGATGCCGTGTATGCCCAATGAGGCGGCTCCTTCCACATTCACCTGCCTGTCGTCTACGAAAACGGCCTCGTGCGGGGCGACCTGCAGGCGATCCAGCGCCAGCCGATAGATCGCCGGATCGGGCTTGCTCACTCCTACCAGGGCGGAAATGATGATCACATCAAAGGTATCGTCCAGACCCAGCTTGTGGCGAACAAACCCGTCCAGGCTGTCCGAGGCGTTGCTCAGCAACGCCGTTTTGAAGCGGCCACGCAAACGGCGCACGTAATCGACCAATTCACTGTCCAGGGTCTCGCCACCGAAGAACTGGCGCGAAAAAGACTCCCGCTCCTGCGGTGAGTTGAGCCCCAGCCTCGAGGTGACTCGCCGCCAGCGCTCTTCTGAGGACAGGCGCCCCACTTCGGCCAGCCGGCTCTCTTCGGTGTCGAAAACGATGGAGGTGAGTTCCTCCCGCGAGAGCCCCAGCCTTCTTGCCAGGCGCTCCCGTGGCGCATGATTTTCGGTGCGCATCAGCACACCACCAAAGTCGAGAATGAGTGCCTTGATGGGATGGAATGGATTGGACATGTTGTGCTCCTTTTGGTGTTCTCATGGATCGATGCAAGAAGAAAGCCGTGGGACGCAGCCCACGGCAGAGAGAACGGGTTCTCAAATGAACAGTCCGTGGGCCTGGCGGGCGCCCACGGACCAAGTAAGTTGCCTGGTCAGGGGGTAGGTGGGCGCACTACGACAGCGTCGCGAAACGGGCAGTACCCATCGTCTTCACACTGTCGCCGTTCATCCCTTTCACCTCCCCGTAGAATCACAAGAAGTATAGCGAGGGTGACGCGACTTGTCAAATTGCCAATGTGCGGTGTCCAGGACATGCTGAGATGTGTTTGTGTTCGGCTGTCCTTCGCATTATAATGGGGTGGAGTGTATCAGGCTGTACGTCCTTGCGGACCGCAGGGATCATTGTCAGCCGTGTAGGGCCGCATTCTTGAAAACAGGAGGGAATCCCATGACTGCCAAACAGGACCGTCCTACTTCCGCCGACCTATCCGGTGTCATCGAATCCGCCAGCCGGTTCGGTATTGAGCTGGACGAAGCGGAAGCCTTGCAGTGGCTCACAGCCATGGCTGCTACGGAGGCGAGCCAAAATATCGTGCTGGATACACGCAGCGGCGTCTTTGGTCATAAGGTTGCCATGCTCGACTTTAGTCCAGAGGATCTGGCCTACTTCCGCGAGCTCGGTCGCCTGGTGGAGTTCAAGGACCAGCCGGGGGTGGTGGAGACCGCCCTGGCTCTATCTGGTTCGGCGGCGCAATCCAAGATTCAGACCTACCCAGGCGATTGCGACTATTTCGAGCGGGTCAACATCATCGCCGATACGCGCGAGCAGGCTTGCCTCATACTGGCCGATTTGATGCGCGAGAAGGCCTTGAGCACGATCAAGGGGCCGACGTACCAGCTCATTGAAGTCAAATTCGGCTCGTACCCTTACGATGTGGTCAAGGGAGGCGAGCCCATCAAGCAAGGGTCGCCGATTGGCTGGTCGTCGGAGGAGATCGGTGCCGGCCAGATTGAGGCTTTCAAACCGGATGGCACGCCCGCGGTGATCCATTGGGAAGAGGTGGCAATGGATCCCGGCTGGTGCAAGCTGGACTGGGTCGTTGCTGATCCAGTTCGCAAGCGGTTGTCTAACGCCAGCAACATGCTGGATGTGACCTGGGAAGCGCCGGACAGTACGATCACTCCTCTCGACGGCTACCTGGACCCCTACTTCCAGGAGGTCTACCTGGAAGCCGAGTCGATCCCCATCTTCGCCAAGCTGGCCCGCCACGTCTCCGCCGATGCGCTTGAGGACTATGTATCGGCATTGGAGAAGGAGGTCAGAAAGTACCTGACCAGGAGCATCAACTACGGCAAGGTGGCCAAGCGGATGTACAATATCTTTCGCCTTACAGGACGATATCCGGAAGCGGCCTTCTTGCGTGAGCTGTTTGACGAGCCGACAACAGCGCTGTACCAGGTGTGGTCGCTGATTCGCACCCTGGACGAGGCCACGCTGCCTGGATCGACGATTCCGATGGAGGATGTGCTTGCGCAGGCTGATCAGCTCATCTTGGCGGTCATTGGGGCGTTGGAGGGAGCGGAGGAGACCGAGATCGTGCGTTACCTGCTGCGCCTGCGTGACAGCCTAGTCAAGCAGAGGAGCGGGCAAGAACTGCTGTCGGTAGCCGAGGCTGCACGTGCGGAAGTGATCAATCTGGTCAACAACTTCTTCTACGAAAAGCTGACTGCGCTGCCCACCATCAAGACCTACATGGAGGGCATGCAGAAATAGCCCTGCTCAGCAACTATACATAACAGTGAGAGAGGCAAGGCTGGGAGCACGAGCCTTGCGCTGCTGAATGCGTGCACGAAAGCGCCAAGACCTTTGAGGTTTGTCAAACCCCAAAGGTCTGTTGTTCGTTTATCCCCGCTGCAGCGGGATGGCATCCAACTGCGCATGCTCAGGGGCTTTGGCGGTGAGGCGCAGTGCACCCTCGATCGCCAAGTCGCGGTAACCACGGGCGACTACGATCAGGCCGTAGGCCTGACCCTTGGGCAGTTGCTTGGGGAGGGTAAAGTGCCCCAGGCGGTTGGTGCGAGCAGAGGTGTAAGCCATGTCACGCCGCTGCTCTCGCAAAAAGTCTTGCACGCGCACGTCGGGCCGCAGCACGATCACCAGCGTATCGGGGATGCCCCGCCGGCTGGCAGCGTCCACGATCTGGCCGGAGACCTCAGTGTCGGTGTCCTCAGCGCGTCTGCCTACGACGACCTCGCCTTGGGCAAGTATCTCCTTTTTTACTGTGAGCACCAGGTGATACATGCCGTCGGGCAGCCCCTTGGGGTTTGTCAACGACAGCGTTCTGTGTCCCCTGGAACCGCCTTCCCATTTCTCTTGCTTGGAGACGATTGTTTTGCCATTGACCGCCCATACCTGCCCCCAGTCCATGCCGTTGACCATGCCGGTGTACTCGAAGGTGGCGTGGAGTTCCTTTCCACCCTTGGGCAGCACGGCTGCTGGGCTGATTGGTCGGCCATCCTTTGCGACTCGTTTGCTAAACACCAGCGTGCTGAACTTTGGCTCCTTGCTCGGGGCAGGACGCCGCCTTCGCCTGGTTGGCTGCGGTGCCGGTGCCATCGGCACTTTGAGTTCAGCAGCAGCGCCCGTGATCTTCACACCTGCCTTCCGCAGCAGCGGTACAGCCAGGTTAACAGGGCGCAGACCGTTGATGAAACCGCCTACGGCCATCGGCGTGTCGCGATGATCTACCCGTCCATCGCCGGTGGTGTCGACCACCCGGCGTGCATCCACCGGGGTGATGCCGGTCCCAGCGGCAGCCTGGGTTGGAATGCCAACCAACTGGCCTTTGGAATTCACGGCGGTACCGCCACTGTTGCCGCCCGCGATGGTAGCGTCGGTCTTGACCCAGGCTCGCCGAACCTTAACCCCACGCTGTTTGGCGAAGCCGGAGACACTTCCGCTGGTGAAGGTCACGGTATCACCACCGATGCCCGGATAGCCAAAGATGGCCAGGTTGTCGCCCAATTCCAGTGCATCGGAGTCGCCCACAGGAACGTAAGGAAGGTTGAGTCTCGAAACCCGCTTGCCGTCCACCCGCGCGACAATGCGCAGCACCGCCAAGTCCATCTGAGGAGATTGTGCCACAATCTCGGCGAAATAGGTCAACACCGGGGGCTCATCGGAGCGCTCGGTGATGGCGATGGCCAGTCGGTCTGCTGGCGGGGCTGGCATGCCCATGGCACGAGGGTTCGCGACGTGGCAGTTGGTCAGAATGATCCCGCTGGGATCCACGATGGTACCAGACCCAGTCCAGGCTGGGGACATGTTGCCCAGGAATGCCCGGCGCAGTGCCACAATCTGGACGACACCTTTCATGATCTTACCGATGGTCCTGCGGTTGGGCAGGCCGCTCCTACTTGAAGTACTTGCCATACGAACTCACCTCCGCGTGAATCATGTTGTGTATTGACCCTCCACAGGTCGAGCGCTGCTAGTCCTCCCAGGTGTCAAGCAGATGGTCCAAATCGCTTGCTTTGGCTGGGCCTTGCTGGCGCCGGCCGGCACTCAACTGGGAACTGAGCATTCCGAACACCTGTTGTAGGCTTTCCGCAGCGGTGTCAACATCAAGGCCGGTCTGTTGTGCGAGCTCGTCAGCCATGCCCGCAGACCGGAAGTAGGCCGGCTCAAGTTCCTGACCACTGCCCAGGCTTTCCAGGAGGTGGTCCAAATCCAAGCCTTGTGGTTGGGCTTGCGTGGAGCGCCTGGGAGCCGGTGTGGCCGCAGCACCACCTAGCAGCCTGGGCAGCAGTGTGCTGATTACAAAAGCTACCACTGCGTTGGCAATTGCTGGGGATAGCCCTAGCCTCTGTGCCAGCTCCTGGATAATGGGGGCCAGGAACGAGTTCGCTCCAAAGTTGGCTCCTCCGCCACCGAGAATGCCGCCCAGGATATCGCCCAGGCCGCCTGAGCGAGGTTGTGGTTGCGGGGCCCCAGCCCCGCCAGCTCCCAGGATGCCACCCAGGATGCCCGCAATATCACCGGCATCCACCCGGCCATCAGCGCCGCCCAGAATGCCGCCCAGCAGATCGGGTATAGGCCCAGTTCCTGCCTGGCCAGCGCCTCCCTGGGGGGCAGTCATGCCGCCGAGAATGCCGCCCAGCAAGTCAGCCAGCGGGTTTGCCCCCGCCTGCTGACTACGTCTCTGTGAATCCACGCCGCCGAGGATACCTTTTAGCAGATCTTCGATACTCATGTCAGTCGCACACTCCTTTGCTTCATCTCTGAAGATTGACGATCCGTCGTCGTGCCGCCTCCCAAACCCTGGTGTCGACAGTAGTGACTCAGTTCGTGCCGCATTTTGGCATCAGATGCCTGGCAATGATTGTAGGAACGCAAGCAAGCAGAGTCAAATCGACGCATTCTATCATGTAAAATGTCACTAAAGAGGTATAGTTCTTCCAAATGCCGAAGGTGTCACCGGAGGAACTGTGCCAAGTGAAAAGAAGATGACCATCGACGAGCGATACAAGTATCTGTGCATCAAGCAAGAGCTGTACAGGAAAGCCA
>JAUWJD010000035.1 GCA_030607875.1 Chloroflexota bacterium | reverse complement strand
GCCGCTCTGCCGGTCGATGGCCAGGGCCTGCTGGTCGGGCAGAAGGGCTTTGGCCAGTTGGCCCATTGTGGCGTAGACGAGGCCCATCTTGCCCAGTTGATTGGCCTCGCCCTGGCGGAAGCCGACTTGGCGGTGGATGTCCAGGGCCTGCTGGTAGTGCAGAAGGGCCTTGTCATGTTGGCCCATGGTGGCGTAGACGAGGCCCATGTTGCCCAGATCGGAGGCCTCGCCCTGGCGGAAGCCGACTTGGCGGTGGATGTCCAGGGCTTGCTGGTAGTGCAGAACGGCATTGTCCAGTTGGCCCATGGTGGCGTAGAGGAGGCCCATGTTGCCCACGTGAGTGGCTACATCGGCCTGCTGCTCCAGCGACTCTGCCGCCCGCAGGGCGCGCTGCAGCAAACGTTTGCTCTCGCCGTAGAAGCCACGCATATACTGAGCTTCGAATGCGGCATGCCCAAAGTCAGAGGTCCTCTGGAATTGCTCTGCACTCTCCGCCCACGACTGACCAGCCAGCACCTCGGCACGCACGCCCTCGATGGCGAACCAGTCTTGGTCTGCATCTCGCTCGCGCGCGTAGCGCAGGAAGTATGCGGCGTGACGCTTCCGCATTTCCGCCGCATCCGGACGTGCGTCCAGCTTCTGAACCGCGTACTCGTGCAGCAGCGAGTGCGTCCCGAAGGCATCCAGCCGGCGTTCGGTCAGGGAACGGGCTGCCAGCTCGCCGAGGCCGCGTTCGGCATCCGAGTCTTCGCTGACGGCGGCCACAGCAGAAACCATCCAGGTGTCGCTGGCGAACGTCCCCAGGCTGGCAAAGAGCATCTGCAGGCGGTCATCCAGGTCTTGCCAACTGAGGCCAAAGGCGGCGCGGATGCTGCCGTCATCGACCTTTAGCTGTTCCAGCCCTTGCCGCTCTGCAGCCAGGCGCTCCTGCAGGCGAGACAGGGGACGAATGCGACCCGTGCGGTAGAGCGCAGCGGCGATGGCGATGGCCAGGGGCAAGCGACCGAGGTTGTGGCAAATGGCTTTCAGATCCTCAGCGCAGCGATCGTGCCGGGGCAGGTGGGCGCGAAGCTGCAGCAGGAGACTGGCATGGCTGAGGGGCAAGGCCTGCAGGTGTCGAGCATCGAGGTTTGCGATGTTGAGGTGGCTGCGGTTCGTGAGCAGCCAGGCGCATGGGGTGGAGCAGGCCAGGAGACGGCGTACCTGAGGCCTGTTCAGTACGTTATCGAGCACAAGCAGGCCCTGGGTGCGAGCCAGGGTAGACTGCAATGCACGCCAGCGGTCCTGGTCGTTGGCGATGCGGCGGATGTCTTCGTGGCCCAGGGCGGCAGCGAGTTCCGTTGCGGCCTGGTCAGGGTTCCAGTGTGGTTCGATGCGCAGCCAGTAGATGCCAGCGGGGAAGCGCATGCTGAAGTCGGCGCTGCCGAGGAGCCGGTAGACAACCTCGATGGCCAGTGCAGTCTTGCCCACGCCTGGCCAGCCACAGACCAGCACCGAGCGGCCCTTCATCAGGCGTCTCTTGATCCAGGTGAGATCGGGCCGCCGCCCGACAAAGTCCTGAACGCGGCGGGGGATGGCTTGGGGGCTGGGGGCCGGCGGTGGGGCCTGGAGGACGCCGAGCAGCTTTTCCAAGGCAGGCTGGTAGGGTCCGCGGAAGTCGATGTAGTTGCGGTCGGAGACGGCAAGCGGAATGGGACAGTCGGCCAGGAGCACCGGGATGATGGTCACGTTCTGCCGCTCCAACGTGCGGATCAAGGCCACGTACATCTCGTGCTTGACCCAGGACGATTCTACGGAATGCGGAGTGAGCAGTAGCAGGAAGTGCGCGATGTCGCCCAGAGCATCGTGGATGGCCTCAACAAAGACGTCGCCGCCCTCGATTTCTCCTCGGTCCCACCAGACATCCACGCCGGCCTGCTCGAGGTCAGGGGCCAGGCGCTCGACGAACTCTCGGTCGTGGTGCGAGTAGCTGATGAAGGCGGTGGGCATGGCTGTGCTCCTTCCGCTGAGTGTCCGCTCATCGAAGACGGCCCTGGACATGCCAATTATAGCGCGCGGCCTGTCCACGCCAAGCTGCGGGAGCCGTCAACGCCGCCGCTGCGCAATCGGCAGGTACAGCGTAAAGTGCGCCGCTGGCCTTTCCGTGGTCACGGTCCACGTCACGCCGTCGGTGGTCACAGTAATGGTGCCGTGCTCGTGCGTGCGGTACATGGTCGCGCCCACGTTCACCAGCCGCTGAAGGACTGACAGAGCCCCTAGACGAAGGCAGCTAGGAAAACACTGAAACTCGCAATGTGACCAGTGTCCTCCAATCTGCTGCTGACCTCAGCAAAGTACTTCTCATGGACCAGCACCCGAGGATTCCTCTTGCTGTAGGCAGGTTTGGCGTGTTTGTCACGCAGTGCCCTGCGCAGGTACTTCTGGGCAAACCTCACTCGGCTGAGCTCCTCGTCCGGTTTTGAAGGGAGTAGTTCTGGATCCTTGACTCTCACGTTGAAGAAGCTCTTGTATTCGCGAAGCCTTGCGTCCGAAGGTTCACGGCGGATGATCTTCCGGTTGCCGAGTGCCCAGGTCTCAAAGCAGAAATGCTGCACAACAATCCTTACATCGGCAACGCAGCGTTTCTGCGCAACAAAGGCACTGATCTCCGCGTACTTCGCTTGCCTCGTCATGTCTTCCGAGTCAACTGAAATGACCAGCCGGTCAAACGCCAGCATCTTGTTCACGTTCTGAATCGCATTGCCTATTACCCTAAAGTAGTCAGGATATCCCTTCGCGGACACAATGTAGAAGTTGTCGTGATCAACATCATCAGGATAGTCAATTGGTGACACGTGTGAATTCACGAGAGGAATCCAGTGCCGATAGACGATCGCCTCGACTCTGCCTTCAGTGACGACGTATATGTTCATTGGACGCCGTGTGTGAAGAAAGGGTCGTTTATGAGCTGGATGAAAGCTTCGTGCTTGGATCTGTCGAATCGCTCTGCCAGCTCTTGACCGTGCCTGATCAAGACCTGCATACCCTCTCTATGAAACACGTACCAATGGCTTGGCGGAATCTCATTGATGATGTAGGGGTGGTGACTTGTGATGAAGAACTGGACCTCCTTTTCCAAGTCAAGGAGGAACTCGGGGAAGAAGTTGATGGCGTTAATTCCGAGCGAGTTCTCATATTCGTCTATGATGTAGACGCCGCTCTCCGGCAGTATGACCAGATCGGTGAGGATCAGTAGAACCTTCTGCATGCCTGAGGAGAGCTCCGTCAGCGCTATCCAAGTCTGCGATCCCCGCTCGCGAATCTGGAACAACGGGACATTCGCTGTCGTAGCGATGTTGGGTTTGACCTGGGACAGCTCTCTTATGCGAGTCTCTTGCACGAATGGGAAGATACTCCTGTATTGCTCAACAACCTGCTTGTACGTGAGGGGGAAGAACTCCTTTAGGAGGAAGAGATTGGCGCTCAAGCCAAGGCCGGCACGGAATAGCTTCTCAAGATCCTTCTGGTTCTCAATGGCCTCGATCAGTGTCGATGGAAGAGGCTGTGCGATAGAGACCTTAAGGAGTGCGTCGTGGAAGAACCGTCGTCTCTGGATACTTGCGAAGCCGCGATGTATCGGGCGGATGGCGTCCTCTTCCCTAAGCAGAGTGATACTGACCTCGCTAGGCGTGAGTTTAGGTAGCCGATTTCCCTGAAAGGAAAATGTCTCCTCGTCTCTCTCCACAATTGGTTCGACCGAGTCATCCTGTTGCCGCGAAAGCTGGTCTTCCACCACGAGCCCGCTACGGCGGTCTTTGCTTCTCCTGGTCTCAAGGTGCCATGAATAGACGACCCCGGATGCTTCGAATTTTATCTCCCAGTGGCCAGAATGGAATTCTCGGGCCGCGACCAATCTACCGAGGTTGAATATCGTGTTCAGCAGACGGGTTTTCCCCGTGGCCGTATCGCCTACGAATAGGTTGAGCCTGCCAAACTCCAGCTTCTCGAAATCCCAGCCTGGTTCCTCGACATCCCGATAGTAGTATTCAAGTATGTTCACGAGGCTCTCCTTGCCCAACGCAAATCCAACTTACAAAGGGCTGTCTTTGGACCTCCCGCAGTAGCGCGTCCATGAGGTCCACTTCAGCCTGGATTCCCACTTTGGCCAACAGCCAAACGGCACATGGGAGGCGGTGCGTCACGCCACGGAAGCACAGCATATTGTACTCCAGGTGGTGCTTACTGACAAGCTGGCGGGCAGGAGCACCTAGGGCTGTCGCAAAGTCGATTGACTCGAACGATCCGGCGGCGTGGGAGCCGCCTCTGCTCTCAAGATAGCGGGCACCCGCAGGACAGTAGGATGACTTTGCAACAGCCGTGCAGGAGGGTCAGATCATGGCAAGGCCGAAGCTGTCCTGTAAGGATAGAACATATGTTCTGCCCGATTTGACAAAAAAGCAATTCTATGCTATACTGTCGCCAATAGAACATACGTTCTAAGGAGGACCATTGCGCAGACGGCGCAGAAGTAGGAACCGAGCCCGCAAACGGTGCTCACCACAACAGGTGGCGAGCACCGTTTTCTTTTTGGCAGCACACAATTGTGCGGTCTGTCTCTCTGGTGCACTGTGTGAGGAGGAGCAGCGATGAGCAAACGGTCGCCGCGCGCCGGGGCGCTTGAACCGGCCCGACAACTGCATTTGGACTTTTACGCCAGCGCCTTTGACGCTGGAGAGCTGCAGGAGATCGAGCGCCAGTTGGCGGCCCCCCACATGAGCACCGAGATGGAGGTGGCCTTGATGCGCGTGATGATCCGCCGGGTGATGGAAGCCATCGGCACACAGAATCCGGTCAAGGCGCTGCCGCTGATCCGCCAGGGTGTCGAGACCATCTGCCGTGCGCTGCGGACGGAGAGGGTGTTGATGGGTGAGTCCTCCGACTCGCTTGCCAATGCCTTTGCCGTGGCATTGCGAGAGATCGGTGAGGAGATGGGGGCTGAATGACGAATGACGAATGCGAAATGACCAAGGTCCAAGTGGGAGCGGTTCTTTGTCGCCAGTTGCCCGTTACCGGCGTCTGGGCACTGCCCAGTGGCAACCGCAGATTGGCAACCGCCAACTGCAAACTGAGTACTGCCAACCGCTCGCCGGGTGAGGCTGCTCTGCGGGAAGCGATACGGAAGTGGCGGGGGCGTGGGAACCGCAAGGTGGATGGCGGGGACGTGACACCGGCGTGGCTGCACGGCGTGATCGTGCAGGATGGGCTGGACGAGGTGCGTGGAGATCTCGAGGACATCAAGGCTGAACTGCAGTGGATCCGGAAACTGATCGTGGCGACGATTGTCACGGCTGGCATCGGGACGCTGCTGCGGATGGCAGGCTTGCAGTAGGGTAGTGGGTAGTGGGTGGTGGGTGGCGCGTGATGGTCGCCCAGAAGTGCCCACGGGGCATGCAGAGCACATGGGTGAAGGGAGTAGACTGACATGGTGAGCCTCAGAGAGCGCGTGGCAGAGCGGCTGTTTGGTGACATCATCACTGCGCGTGTGCACAACGCGGTGCAGGTGGTGGACGACGAATACTGGAGCCAGATTCAGGGCGGCAACTTTCGCAGCCTGGACCTGGACTGGCAAGCACACAAAGAGAACCTGGACGATGCGCTGAGCGCCTGGCGGACGAACCCGCTGGCTCGGCGCATTGTGGCATTGACTACGGACTATGTGATCGGTGCGGGCATCGTGCTGAGCTCGGGCGTGCCGTGGGTGGACAACTTCCTGGGTGAATTGTGGAAGCTGAACGACATGGCGCGGCGGTGCTACGACTGGTGCGACGAACTGACGCGCAGCGGTGAGCTGTTCGTAGTGCTGCGCACCGACAAAGTGAGCGGCATGAGCTTTGTGCGGGCCATCCCGGCAGTGCGCATCAACGGCGTCAAGACGGATCCGGACGACCTGGAGCGGGAGCTCGAGTACCGCGAGACGGTGCCGGGGAGCATCGAGGGGCGGGCGTGGCCTTCGTACCGTGCGCAGCCGAACGCAGAGCAAGTGATGCTGCACTATACCATCAACCGGCCGGTGGGCTGCATCCGGGGGGATGGTGACCTGGGCCCGATCCTGCCATGGCTGAAGCGGTACAAAGATTGGCTGGAGAACCGGGTTCGCTTGAACAAGTACAAGACGGCGTTCATGTGGGACGTCAAGGTGATCGGCCGGCCTGGGCGTGGTGATACCGTGCGCAAGAAGCGTTTCAGGTACAGGCAGCCGCCTGAGCCGGGCAGCATCATCGTACACGGCGACGACGAAGAATGGAGCGCCGTCAGCCCAAAGATCGAAGCCTGGGACGCCAAAGAGGACGGAAAGGCCCTGCGGCTGATCATCGCGGCCGGCGTGGGCATCCCGCTGCACTTTCTGGCGGAAGGAGAGAGTGCGACCAGGGCCACGGCAGCAGAGATGGGGGATCCGACATTCAGGCACTACTACCGGCGACAACTGATGTTCGGCCAATTGCTGACCGACCTGGTCACGGTGGCGGTGCGCAGAGCCAACGCAGTAGGGCGCGGCAAGAGCTATGGGGACCTGAAACTGCAGGTCAAGTTCCCGGATGTGACCAAGAGCGACAATCAGGCCATAGCACAAAGCGCGCTGCTGATCACCAGGGCGCTGGACACCATGGCGCGGTATGGCTGGATCGACCGGGAGAGTGCGATCACCATGGCGCTAAAGTTTGCCGGTGAACTGATCGATGTGCGCACAGTGCTGGAGCGCATCGAGAAGTTTGGGCCGGTGGATGTGCCGGAGGCGGTCGCGGGTAGTGGGTCGCGGGTAGCGGGTAGCGGGTTAAGGGGGCGAGATGGAAGATAAGGCGATGCACCTTCGGGCTATGCACCTGCGGGCTCTGCACCTTCGGCAAGTAAGGCTGCAGGGGGAGATCGCTGCGGCGTACCCTCAGTGGTCGCCCACAGGTGCCGACGGGTGCCCACAGGTGCCCACAGGGCATGCAGAGCACATGCAGAGCACACGCAGAGCACATGCAGAGCACAAGCGCAGGGCGTACGAAGTAGCGGCGATCAAACCGGGGCAGGGGAACGGCCTGGAGTACTCGGCGGCGGTGCTGCAAGGTGCGCTGCGGCTGTTTGAAGGCGTGACAGTGTTCGTGGATCACGCGGGGCTGCAGGAGCTGTGGTCGGCGACTGGCAACCGCAGCCTGCGCAACGTGTTGGGCGTGCTGACCGATGTCAGTTGGCAGGATCAGGCAATCCGTGGCATCCTGCAAGTTTATCCCGGGGAGGACGCAGAGTGGTTCTGCGCGATGGTGGACCAGTATCTGGCGGACAAGAAGGCTGGGCGTGATGTGCCGAACGTGGGCCTGTCGGCGGTGCTGGACGTAAAAGTGCGGCCCCGTCCAAGAGCGGACGGGACGCAAGCGGAAAGGGAGGTGGTGGAGATTGGGCGTGTAGTGTCCGTGGATGTGGTGTTTGACCCTGCCAGGGGCGGGGAGTTTGTGAGAGCTGTGAATCAGAGAAGTCAGCAGATTAAGCTGATTGAGCAGAAGGAGAGTGAAGGAGGGAACGTGGAAGAGGAAGTGAAGGTAGGGGCAATTTCTCACCTGACAGATGGTGAGACTTTGTTTGAATCGCCCGTACAGGCGGCTAGAAGCGTGAAAGAGGAAGTGAAGGTAGGGGCGATTCACGAATTGCCCGTACAGGGAGAGGAAGCGCCTCGCGGAGTGCGCGAGATGAGTACACCTCGTGGGGTGCACGAGATGAGTACACCTCGTGGAGTACACGAGATGAGTACACCTCGTGAGGTACACGAGATGAGTACACCTCGTGAGGTACACGAGATGAGTACACAAGCGCTGGCGGTGTCGGAGATGCTGCTGGAGATGCGGCTGCAGGCGACGAAACTGCCCGAGCCACTAAAGGCCATGATACGCCGGCAGCACTGCGGCCAGGTGTTTGACGTGGCAGTGCTCGATCGGGACATCGACCAGGCGCAGTCGGCCTGGGCAGCGAGCTTGGCAGAGAGCCAGGCGCAGGTGCGCAACGTGGGTCACCCCGCCGGAGCGCGACCTCACGGCAGCGGCACCTTCGGCGTGGGCCTGAATGAAGCCGACAGACTGCAGGCAGTGATGGACAAGCTGTGCGGCCTGCAGCCCAAGAGCGAACTGCTGCAGGGCGTGCGGCCGGTGTCGGGGATCCGGGAACTGTATCTGATGGTGACCGGTGACTACCAGTTTGCCGGCGTGTACGACAAGGAGCGGGTGTCACTGGCCAATGTGACCACCAGCACCATGACCAGTCTGGTCAAGAACGCCTTCAACAAGGTGATCCTGGACTACTGGAACCAGGTGATCCGGTGGTGGGAGCCGATCGCCAGCCACGAGGATTTCGCCTCGATGAAGGACATGACGCTGATCACCCTGGGCGGCTTTGAGAACTTGCCCACGGTGGCAGAGGGCGCGGCCTACACTGAACTCAGTTGGTCGGACGCTGAGGAAGTGGTCGCGTTTGTCAAGAAGGGCGCCTACGTGGGCGTGACCCTGGAGATGATGGACAAGGATGAGACGCGCAAGTTCAGGGCCATCCCCAGGAAGCTGGCGATGGCTGGCTACCGGACGCTGGCAGCGTTGGTGAGCGCACTGTTCACCGACAACAGCGGTGTGGGTCCCTACTGGCCTGCGAGCCAGTCGACAGACCGGCTGTTTTGTTCGAACTACGGCAACCTGGGATCCAGTGCACTGAGTGCCTCGACCTGGGATGCGTGCATCCAGGCGATGTACAAACAGGCCGAAGCAACGTCGAGTGCGCGGATGGGCGTGCGGCCAGCGTACCTGATGGTGCCGATCGAGCTGGAGAAGACCGCCTTGACGATCATGCTGAGCCAGGGCGAGCCGGGGACGGCTGACAATGACGCTAACGTGCGTCGTGCCAGCAGCCGGGTGATCGTGGTGCCCGAGTGGACGGATACCAACAACTGGGCAGCGATAGCGAATCCCCTGGTCTGGCCGGGCATCGTGATCGGGTACCGCTATGGTCGAGCGCCAGAGGTGTTCATCGCCGGCGAACAGACCGTAGGCAGCATGTTCACCAATGACGAGATGCGTGTCAAGGCGCGCTTTATCGTGGCAGTGGGCGTGGGCGACTACCGGCCGCTGTACAAGGCGAACGTGTAGTGGGTAGCGGGTAGTGGGTAGCGGGTAGTGGGTAGTGGGTGGTGAGCTTTGCACCTACTGCCTACTGCTGACCTGAAGGTAACCGTGTCTAACGACCCTGTCTTACTACGACAGGATCTAGCGACGACACCTTCGGTCTAGCGACGTGTAGTCACGGTAGGTGGCACCTAACGTGACTACGTGAAGATAACGTGAAGAAAGCGTGAAGGAGGCGTGAGCATGGAAGGCATCAATTGGCCGGCAGTGTGGGAATTTGTGTGGCCGATACTGAAGGAAGGGATCATCGCCCTGCTGATAGCGGTATTGGCGCTGCTGGGCTATGACAAGTACGTGCCATCGCGGTACACCCGCGAGGTGCTGAACGAGAAGCGAGGTGGGAAGTGAACGAGAAACACAAGAAGCTGGCCCCGCCGGACGGCTGGCGGGACGTTGTGTGGTCGCTGCTCAAGCCGGCGATCGTGGCGATGATCGTGGCGCTGCTGGTGAGCATGGGCGTGGAGATGACACGGGCGCCGGCCGAAGGGCTGGATCAGTGGATAGACGCGCAAGGCGTGTCACACTTCAGCAGCGTGTACAGCAAGGATGACGTCGAGGCAGTCGATGACCTGATCGCTGGTGACGACGTGACTGTGGCTGATGACGTGACTGTAGGTGACGACCTGGCTGTGACCGGCCTGGCTACAGTAGGCGAGACGCTGGACGTGACGGGTGCGTCAACGCTGGCCTCACTGAGCGTGACCGGAGCGCAGACCGTGGGTACATTCCAACTGTGGACTGCGGCCACGGCAATCAGTGTGACCACGAACGGTTACATCACACCGACGGGCACACTGCAGCCGCTGACCAGCTTTGGCAACGTGTTCACGGCGCAACTGTCTTGTGGTGGTGTGGGCCGGCTGATCGTGCTGTACAACCAGAGCAACACCACCATCACCATCTCAGACACAGGGACGGTGATGCTGAGTGGCGACACAGCACTGGGGCAGTACGACGCACTGTGGCTGTACAGTGACGGCACGAACTGCATTGAGTTGGCTCAGGCCAACAACTAGGTCAACGGATGGCAAACGGATAAACGGATGAAGGAGGAAAGGTGCAAGTAAGAGCTGAGAAAGTACAGGAAGAGACCGGCCAGACGGACGGTCTGCTGTTCATATCGCCGATGCAGTGCTTTGGCATTGCGCCGACTGATACGTTTGTGCCGGAGGCGACGTCAAATCTGCCGTCGCTGCACTCGCCTCAAACCACGGCGGAAGCAGTGCTGGTGTACATCCCTATTCCGCATGCGTTGGGACGGGCGGCGTCGGGGCGTGGCATGAAGGTCACAAGTATCGAGGTCTACTTTGACCTGGATGTGGCGGGCACTGCTGCCTCACTGAAGCTGTTCAAGACCACGCTGGCTGCTGACGCGACTATCCCTGCAGCGGCTGAGGTGACTACGACTTGTAGTCACACGGAGGCAGAGTTGTATGCAGCGGACGAGCAGAAGGCAGTGCTGACGATCACAACTCCGGCGTTCCTCGGGGACAACGAGGCGTATCACGTGGAGTTGTCGATCACCAAGGCCACGACAACGGATCTCAAGTTCTTCGGTGCGCTGGTTAACTTTACCAGGAAACTATAGAGAAGGCGGGGCGTTGGGGCGAGGAGAGGAATCACCGACTCTCCCCAGAGGAAAACCGATCCCTATAGAGACCCAACAAACCCGACTTGAGCGGTGTGTGAAAATGGATGAACGGGGGGCCGCGCATCCCGTAGGGCTTTGTGGCAAATGACGCGAGTCTCCTCTTGGAGTGGGGGCGGTGGCCGTGGGGGGCTGCCGCCCTCGAGGGGGAGGGGGAGAATTGGGAATTGGGGATTCAGTCCTGTCCAAGTGCGGCCAGGATCTGCGACGGATTTAGCAAAGGGAGGGAGAGAGATGGCTGGTGGAGGGAGTGCGGAACTGAGGGAACTGCGGAAGCGGGTCGATTTGATGGCCGAGGCGCTGAAGCGGATGCAGTCTGTCATTGCGGGCCTCAGGGTTCGGCTGGACGAACTGGAGGCGCAGAAGGCGCCGGAAGTGAAGGTGATGCCGACCAAGGTGAAAGCCAAGCCTCGGCGTCGGCCTCGCCGGAGTACACGAGACGCTTCGCAGCCTCGCGGGGGTACACGAGATGCTTCGCAGCCTCGTGGGGGTACACGAGACGCTTCGCAGAAGGCGGTGAAGTGATGGCAGCAGCAAGCTCATATCAGACCGGATCGGCTGAGATCAAGGCCTCGCCTGGGCTGTTGGTAGCGGTAGTGCTGAGCGCCTCGGGCGCATCGGAGATCACACTGAAAGATGGCGGGGCGAGTGGGTCCGAGCTGGTGAACCTGCGCACTGGTGGAGCGGGCAGCCAGGTATTCACGCCGGCGGTACCGCTGGTGTTCAGCACATCGCTGTACCTGGTGAAAGACAGTGGGACGGTCGAGGTGACCGTCGTCTACGTCTGATGACCGATCACACGGATCTGCGTGATAGAGTGGAGCCTCGTGGGGGTACACGAGACTGTGTGCAGTCAGGGTGTTGGGATAGGCGGAGGAGCAGTTGACGGATCACACAGAGTTGAGAGATAGAGTAGAGGACTTTCTGAAGGACGCGACCAATAGCGACTGGTCGACCAGTGAGTTGGACAATGCGCTGCGAATCGCGCTGCACGAACTGAGCTCGGCGCTGCCATCGAGGGCTATCAGTGCCATCGATGCCGTCGATGACCAGTACGAGTACGACGTCAGTGGCATCAGCGGGCTGGTGGCCATCATGGAAGTCTGGTATCCCTATCTGAGCACGCACGACACCTACAAGAAGCCCCATCCGGTGAAATGGCGCATGCTGGCTGACGACACACTGTACCTGGACATTTGCGATGCTCCTGAAAACAGCTACGATCTGCGCATCTTCCACGACCAGCTGCAGACACTGAACGGCCTGGACGGCGCGTCAGCGACGACTTTGAGCGAGGCGGAGAAATCGGCGCTGATCTTTGGCGCGGCGGGCTACGCAGCGGTGGCGATGGCCATGGACAAGATAGACGCCGTGGTGATCGGCGCGGATGCGCCGGAGGATCTACGAAAGTGGGGCTGGGCGCGGATTCTGGAGTTTCGGCAGCGATTTGGAGAGCTGGCGGATCGTGAAGTGGCGGGGGAGGATTCGCGCGTCGGCTGGTGGCCAGCGGACAAGTGGGACGTGTAGTCACGTCAAGTGAACTTGCCTTGACTACGTGTAGAGGGTGTGTGGTCAACCGATGCCTGCGGCAAATCCCGCCTAACTAATGGCGGCAGTTCGTGCTCTGCATGCCCAGTGGGCACCTGCGGGCGACCGCCGAAGGTCTTGGCGAAGACAAGGCAATAGGCGACGGCTCCGACGGGGGCCCTGCGGGGGATAAACGGATGGCGGGGCTTTGCGCAGTGCTATCTGCGCCATCTGCTGGATCAGCTTCAGAGCGCTCGGCGAGAAACCAGACCCACAAATATCCCAAGAGGTCGGGCGGCTTTTCGTCTATGGTGGGGACTTGGTGCCAGTTGACAAAGGGGGCATGCAGAGGTACAATAATGCGAACACTAGTTCTCTACACCCTTGAGTCCCTCGTCTGACACGGAAGTCGGAGGTGAGCAAATGGATCGCAAAGAGATAGTCCTGGCTGCTCTTGCTCCAGCCAGCGGAGCGCAGCATAGCCCCGTGCAAGTCCAGAAGCTGCTTTTCCTCATTGATAAGAACATCCCCAAGCTAGTTGATGGACCGCATTTCAACTTCCAGCCCTACCACTACGGGCCTTTCGATAGTGCTGTGTATGACGTGCTGGAAGAGCTTTGCATGGAAGGGCACGTTGACATCACGTGTGACTGGACGCTGCGGTTGTACCGCCTCACCGTGCCCGGGCAGGCTCTAGGGGATAAGGCCCTACACGGCCTGTCTGATAAGGCGCGGACGTATATGGAACGCTTGTCAGAGTTTGTCCGGTCGTTGAGCTTCACAGCGCTGTTGTCGGCGATATACAAGGCGTACCCTGAAATGCGCGCCAACAGTGTCTTTCAGGGGTAGGCTGTGACTTCCGTCGTAGGCATCTTCTGTAGGGACGGGGTTGTTATCGGCGCCGACAGCTCGGCAACTTTCATTGCTGGGCAACAGCGCACAATTGAGCAACCGACCGAGAAACTCTGGGTAGTCGCTGACAACGTGATTGTGGCGGGGAGCGGGTACATCGGCCTCGACCAGCGCTTCCATGCCATCGTGGAGAAGGCTTGGGACGAGCACGTTTTTCAGAAGACTCCGTTAGAAGCGGCCAAGTGGTTGACTGCCACAGCAATTCAAGACTTCGTTTCAACTTCTGCCCCAAAGGGTCACTATCAAGCTCTAGTTGCGTTTCCATACCAGCACAAGCCTCAACTGTGCGAGTGGGACATTAACACTTTCCAGCCCGAGCTGAAAACAGAGCGCCTCTGGTACTGTTCGATAGGGAGCGCACAACCCATAACTGACCCTTTCTTGGCACTCATGCGCGACATTCTCTGGGAACATGGTTGTCCGGGGCTACACGATGGGATTTTCGCTACCACTTGGGCGCTGGAGCATGCGGTGATGGTCAACCCAGGGGGCGTCAACGCCCCAATACGTCTAGCGGTCCTCGAGCACGGGCCCAAGGGGCTGCTCCAGGCTCGCGTGCTTGATGATGATGAGTTGGGTGAACATCGCCAAAACATCAAAGAGGCAAAACGTCTGTTGCGGGACTATCGAGATAGACATAGGGCACCAAGGATGGAGGAGGCCCCAGACATCCCACAGCCATGACAACACGTAACAGAAAGACCCTGCCACTTGTGCCAAAGTCCAGGATACGGCCACGGTGCAGCGGCCAACACAGCACACATCTCAGCCCGTTCGCTGCGAAGCGTCTTGCCTATCGGCAAGGCTGCGAAGCGTCCCGCTATCTGCAAAGTCCCGCCCTCTGTACGGCGCGGTTCGGCGGGGCTGCAACATCAGTGGACGGGTTCGTCATATACCAGGGGCCTAGCCAATCTCAGCATCGCTGGGGTTGGCCTTTTGTTTGCCAAAGGGTCGCCCGAAAGGTTTGGCTGTTTCGACCGCGTATCGTTGGACTGCACAGAATCGCGGCATGGAGGGCAGAGGTGGACAAACCAACACACGGGTTCGAGATTTCGAGCATGAGCGACGATGAGTACAAGAGCCTAATCTTCCGTTGGCTCGGCATTGTCCTGCTGGTAGGCACCGCCATCCTGCTGTGGTGCGTGCTGCCGTTTGTGCTGGTGGCGCCGGTGGTGTGGTGGTTTGTGGGATAGAGGAGGCAATGATGCGGTGGGAATACAGAATTGTGCAGGTTAGAGAAGCCCTTCTAGTGGACACAGAATGCTCAGAACTTCGCATCAGGGACAGTGCCTTGGAATCCAAGGTGTATTCCGTCCCGGCTGGCAAGGGCGCGCCGCACCGGCACGTTCTGGAGGCGACGACTGACTATCTGAGCAAGCTTGGCGACGAGCGCTGGGAGCTGGTGGGGTACGCATGGGGGGACGGCGACTTCCTACATCGCTATATTCTGAAGCGCCCCAAGACGTGAGATTCGTCGCTGACTACCTGCCTTTGTCGCCGCGGGGATGCGGGGGGTAGGGGCCGTAAGGTGTAGGAGGGCAGTGGGTAGGCGGATTTGACAGCAGGGCAGAATGTGGTATACTGCAAGCGATTAACTCCCCATTGTTGTGCGCAACGCTGGGTCTATTAGCCCCCTGGGGTTGCCGAGCAACCCCAGGCTTCCCCAATCAGGTCTCTATGTGGAATTCTCATCGCAAGTGTGCGCGGAGGTTTGACATGGGCATCCCCAGGCTGAAGGACGAGAAGAAGGCGCTCGAGGCTCTTCTGTACGTGGCGCAGCAGGTCAGCGATATGTACAGTGCGCTCAAACTACTGTACTTCGCCGACAAGGCGCACCTGGCTCGATATGGCCGGCTCATCTATCAGGACACCTACATTGCCATGGTTCATGGCCCCGTGCCCAGCCTCGCCTACGACTTTGTCAAGTTCGTGCGCAAAGAAGATAGCCATCGCACTATGGCCATACCTGTGCACGAGGCCTTTCGCATGGAAGGCGACACTATCATTCCTCTTCGCCCTCCCAGGCTGGAATTTCTCAGCGCCTCCGAGGTGGAATGTTTGGCCAAGGTCCTTGCGGAATACGGCAATCTTCCATTTCCAGAGATCTGGGAGAAGAGCAAGGATGACGCTTGGTTTCGCACCGCAGAGAACAAACCCATATCTCTAAGGAAGATTGTGCTCACGCTTCCTAACAGCCAACTCCTACTCGACTACCTCTTCAGCGCATGAACCAATGGCGACCCTGGCAAGTTTCTTGTCCGAGGCAGACAAGAAGCGCTACGTAGATTCGCATCTCACCCCGGGACAGATGCTGAAGCTCGAGATTGACTTCCGACAAGGGCCGCGCGAGAAGTACGCCCTTTTGCTGGCCCGTGATAGCAAAAAGGCCCTCCTGTTTCTTGTGAGTTCCTACATTCATCCCATCATAGCAAACAACAAGAACATGGCCAGTTGCCAAGTCGAGCTGAAGCCCTCTGAATATGGTTTCCTTCAACGGGTTTCTTTCTTGAACTGTAGCCAGGCGTGGTTGTTGCCCTGGCGGAAGCTCAGAAAGCAAGTGCTGGATGAAACATGGCGGCTAATAGATAGGATCATTGAGGACACCCGGGGCGAAGTACTCGACGCGGTGGGGCGTTCCAGGACACTCAGTGGCTATCATGCGAGGCTGATACTTAAATCTCTGAGGGCGGAATGCACGAGAGCATATGCTCCGTGATCCTAACCACGCGTTGACTTCTGTCTCGTCCTGATGTGCTCACTATCCCCATATCTCAGAAACTGTATAGTATGCCCTGGACACCGCGCACGTGCAATTTGACAAATCCCGGTAGTTTGGGCATTGTACGCCTAGACGTACAGAGCGACGACCATGCCGAAAGAGTACTACACGACTCGGCAACTGACAGAGATGGCGGCTGATGCTGGACGCCCGGTCACACAAAGCTACGTCGGCCGCCTGTGCCGCGAAGGGCGTATTGAGGGCGCTGTTCGGCTTGGCCGCGACTGGTTGATTCCAGAAGAGGCTGCCCAAGAATGGTTGATGAGGTGGACAGCTAAAGCCAAGTAAAAGCCCTGCAACTTGTGGCGTAAGTCCAGGGCACGGCGTCGGTGAGAACGCACCAACGCAAGGGCATGATACCACAAGGCCCCGTTTGGTGCAAAGTCACCGGCGGGGCTTTTGCGTGACGGGAATGATGGACGAAGAACGCAAGACAAAAGCTGGATGTGAAGGCGGCGCCTATCATGAGGCGGCCCACGCAGTAGTGTACCACCGCCTGGGTATTCCGCTCAAGGAAGTCAGTATTGACCATGTGTTCAGCGTAGAGGGCACGTTCCCGCTTGAAGCATGCATCATGTGTCATCTGGCTGGGGTAATCATGGACGAAAAACTGGGCCGAGACTGTGCGAACCGTGACTGGCTAGATGCCTACTCGAAGGCCGGCAGCCTGGTAGGGATCGAGAACTCTGCGGCGGTTCACAGGGTTGTCGAGCGGCTCCGTAACGAAACGAAGGCAATAATCGAAGAGCCGCGGAACTGGGCTGCTATCCAGGCCATAGCTCGGCTGCTTCTACGGGGCCAGAGATTCAAAGGGCCCGAAGCAGACCAGGTGGTTGGGAACGCTCTGCGCCACGCGGGGGATGGTAGCGAACTCAACTGACAGGCCGACTGGTTCGGCATAATCGACTATCAGGGGGATGCCCGCCGCTGCAAGTCGGTGGGCGGGCTTGTTGTTTGAGGTGGCCGTGCCTGCGTACGAGCCAGCTACTGGATGGACATCGTTGATTGCTCGTCGCAAACCAACGGGGGACTTGAGAAGCATGGACATCGAAAGATTATTCCTAGAGACACTTGGCGACCTGGAGCAACGTATATCATCAAGTGACGAATACACAGTGCTTGGGGCTGCTGCGTTGCTACGCAAGCTACTTCTGGACAAGGTCCCCCTCGTAAATCAAGTCAACCGAAAGTACAAGCTCAAAATCACGTATGAAATCTGTGACACTGAGAAGCTTTTTGCGACATTCAATGTTCCTGGGGTGCCCCCTTTACAGTTCATAGGGATCCAAGACGCTCTCGACCCTTGCTCCATCCCCAATCCACCTGTGAAGATAGTACGCCGTGACGCCTTTCTCAAGACGAAAGTCCAGGCATCGAATGGGCAATACTTCACCGTACGAGAGCTAATCAAGTATCTAGCAAACATCGCTGGGGCCGTTCACGCCGGCAAGTCTGGGACTGAGGAGAATGAGACTCTTTCAGAGATTGAGAGCACCCTCAGCGTTGGGGGGCTGCCTCCAACGCCCGGACAACTCAGGGCCATCGGAAGGGTCGTCCTGAAGGCCTTCACACCTCTTGCAGACGCGGTGAGGGACAACTGACCTACTCGTTTCGTGTGCGCTGACGGTCTCCTGATTGTACGGGCGCTCTGGTAGTGAAATAGACCAAGGGACTCGGTCATAAACGTTTGGTCAACTAATAGTACAAGCCACAGTGGGTAGTAGGTAGGGCGTACAAGGCCTGCTACATGTTGTGCGGCGTAGCTCAGTGGTAGAGCAGGGGACTCATAAGCCCTTGGTCATGCTCGGATTCGTGCTGGGTGGTGCGGGGATTTGACGTGCATCGACTGGATGCCGACCGGGACTATGTGGGGTGTGAACGGCTGGCAGGTAGTCGGGCGAAGAGGATGCATTTGACAAAAACAGAAGTCAGGGTGTAGAATAGCACTAGATATATGATGGCCCTCGGAGTACTACAACAACCCAGGGCACGGCCACGCTGCAGCGGCCAACACAGCACACATCTCAGCCCGTTCGCTGCGAAGCGTCTTGCCTATCGGCAAGGCTGCGAAGCGTCCCGCTATCTGCAAAGTCCCGCCCACTGTACGGCGGGGTTCGGCGGGGCTGCCAAGGGTCTCGCCATGTGTTTGGCGAGGCAAAGTCGGTGGACGGGCTGTGATGTGTCCAGGGGAATCGGCGCGCAGACAGGCGGAACGGAGAGGACCATGGCGACGTCGAGAGAGTAGCACAATCCTCCCGGTAGGCGCCAAGCTGACTGACTCGTGAGGAGCAAAGAGGATGCAGGAATACATATCGGGGCTAAGGGCTGACCAAGAGAAACTGGACTCCAGGCGGGAGAAGGTCTCACAGAGCTTCACGCCATTTCGAGACAGTTTCTTCAGAAGGCTAGAACAGTTCACAACAGAGGCCGCTACGCAAGGCGTGCAAGGTATAGGCGCCTGCAGAAAGAGAGCTGACAACGGTAGAATCTTGGAGGCGACTCTCGGGCTGAGCGACTGCAGCTTGGTAGTTGTTGCAATTAACCATCCCCTGCGTCTCGTGTGGAACGGCCGGCTGGCCGCGAGAATACTCGTATTCTCGGAGGACGACGAACAGAACAAGCCCTATATTGACATTGTCGTTCGTGAATCCGAGGAGGGACCGTGTGTTTACTACATGAGCCGCTGGTCTTCGACGGGCTGGCGGCGGATGATTGGCAGGGGACCCGTGACAGAGGGCGCAGGGGAAACCGCCGCAGACGAAGTCATACGCCGCCTGTACTCTCTGCAAAAGATCTGGGCGGATATGCCTACTTTGTCGGACGCGCGAAGTGGAAGGGTTAGCGAGCGCCCCTTTGGTCTCATTCCTCCAGACCAGCAAAACGCCACGGAGCATGGGGCAGAATAGGCCAAGGGACCTGGTGATAAACGAGCGGTCAACTTAGCAGCACAACCCACAACGGACAGTATATAGGGCAAGGCAGGCTGAATAGTCGTTCGCAAAAGGCTGCCATGAGGAAGGGGGCGGTGACAATGACTGTGCAAGACGTGCAGACTGAGACGCCGGAGAGGTGGATTCTCGTCATCTTTCAGAAACTGGATGCTGAGTTCGTTGTTGAGCGGTCCCTGGTCAGAGAGGTCCGCAACCAGTGCCACACGAGGCACCTCTGCAAAGAGAGCGCGCCTATCGTCGATTTGTGGCTCAACACCCCCGGAGGCGACGCAGACGCTGCTTACAAGCTCATGCTTCTGTTGCGTGGCCATTGCCAACGCTTGCGCGTAGCGGTTCCCGACTATGCCAAGAGCGCCGGCACTCTCCTGGCGATTGGGGCGGATGAGGTCTTCATGGACACGTGCACGGAACTGGGGCCACTCGATGCGCAAATCGAGCACCCGGACCGCGAAGGTGAGCGCATCTCTGCGCTGGACATGGCCAATTCGCTCGAGTACTTGGCAGAAAGAGCGATTTGGATGATAATGGTAGGAGGGGCTAGCATCGTAAAGGTTACCGGCTTGCGCCGCGCTGAAGTCCTGGGGGGTATGGTGCAGCTTGCTGCGCAATTCATGCGCCCACTTGTGGAGAAGCTTGACCCCTCCATTATCCACAAGGCCAAACAGGAGCTTGATGTCGCCAGAGAGTATGGAGAACGGCTGCTTGAAATGCGCTGCGGCCAGGGAGACGCTGGCGAGCCGGAGGATGACCTGCTTGCGACTGCGCCCGCCAAGTTAGTCACCGACTACCCGTCTCATAGCTTTGTCATCGGTCCTGCAGAGGCAAGGAAGCTTGGGATGTCCGTATCGTCTGCCGATGACTATGACCTGTGGGGATTTCTCAACCAGTTGTATGACCTATTCCAGTCTTCACCACACAAGAGCTTGGTCCGACTTGTCAAGGAAGACGAAATCGCTACCATCATCGCGAGACTTGAAGGAGTGGAGAGAGATGACCGAGAAGGCATCGCTGAGACCCCAGAAGCCTGAACTGAGTTACACCATCCGTGTTCCCAAGGAGTACGATTCGGGGCTGATGCAAGGGCTGTTCCGCCGGCCCCTCAATGTTGACAGCGAGTACGCCCGCAGAATAGCCAGGATGTGGCGCTGTGCAGCCGAAGGTGGTGCTGGCAAGGAGGCAGGGGCAGACAGTATTTGACTCACTCTGAACCCTGCATGTGCTCAAGTGGCTCGAAAACCCTGCGACTTCTGCCAAAGTCCAGGGCACGGCCACGGTGCAGCGGACACCGCAGCACACAGATTGTATCACAGCAGCCCGTCCGCTGCAAAGTCGGTGGACCGGTTTCTGCATGAGAGCTGCCCCGGCAGCAATAGCGTAGGATTGAAGATGAAGAGAAGGAAACTGATAGCATTCGGTTGGTACGGTGGGAAATACAGCCATCTCGCCTGGCTTCTACCGCTTCTACCACAGACGAAGCATTACTGTGAGCCGTTTGGGGGTTCAGCGGCTGTTGTGCTTAATAGAGAGCCTTCGCCAATCGAAACGTACAACGACATTGACGGTGAAGTCGCAAACTTCTTCAGCGTACTTCGAGACGAGAAAGAGCAATTGATCGAAGCTATTGGCCTTACGCCTTTCTCGCGCGAAGAGTTCGTGCGAGCGATCAAAGAGTCTACTGAAGGGCTATCAGACCTGGAAAGGGCCAGGCGCTTCTATGTGCGGGCCAGACAGGTAAGGACCGGGCTTGCCCAGACCGCAAGCGCAGGCCGGTGGGCGCATTGTCGGCTCACCAGCCGGGCGGGAATGGCGGGGGCCGTCTCGCGCTGGTTGGGCGCTGTGGAAGCCTTGCCAGAGGTTGCCCAAAGGCTACTGCGCGTTCAGATAGAGCACGCTCCGGCGATTGAGGTTATTCGACGCTATGATAGTGAAGCCACTCTGTTCTATTGTGACCCACCATACCCCCATGACTCTCGCGGCGACAGCAAGGCCTATGCATATGAAATGACAGACAATCAGCACATAGAATTGAGTCACGTCTTGCACGCCGTAGAGGGCAAAGTCGCAATCTCCGGATATCATGGTGACCTGATGCATGGCCTGTACGCAGACTGGCAATGCGTAGAAGAGCCAGCCAAGAACTGTCATTCGGTGAAGGCACTGAGAACAGAGGTGCTGTGGATCAACTATGACTTGCCTTGCTCTGTCGAGAGGGGGGCCGAGTGCAACAACGAGAACCGCCAGAAATCCTTGCTTTAGCTATTCACGAAGCGGCCAAGCGCCTAGACAAGAGCTTTGTTAGCGACGACACAATTGCTGGCAGGGTATACTCTGTTTGTCGATGTGAACCCAATAGAGCCTGTGTCCGGCTGCTGATGGCGTCCGCCTTGGCGAAGATACACAAGCCAGGTGTGGACATTCGCAAGCCCTATACTGAGATCGGTAACGATGACGCCTATTCAGGCAGAAACTATGACGAGAGCTACCTTACGGACTTCATCCACGAACATGACTTGCCCTGCAACCGGACGACGGCGTTTCTCACGCCTGCCTGGCGCAACCGGAACGAAGTCTTGACACGAGGAACGAACTTGCTGGGGCGGCCCGGATATGTTTATGACGACACAATCGACTTGCTCAATGACGTTCATGACGGCCACATATCAGCGGAAGACCTACTGCGTGAGACCGTTCGGTGCCTACTAGTTCTCAGGGGCGAGAGGCACCGACGTTTGCAGATGCTAATGGATAGCCTGAGAGAGTCACAAGGTGGTATCCCGCCGTCAACTGAGGATGTCGTGACCCTAATTGAACAGCATCTGCAATGTCCCAAGTCAAGCCGTTTGCCAGTGTTGGTGGTCGCTGCTGCCTACAACGCGGCAACGGAGCATCTTCGCGAGAGAGTGCTTCCCCTTGAAGACCACACTGCGGCAGATTCGCAGACCGGTGCGTTCGGCGATGTACAGATTACCTTGGTGGATGATGCACGAGTGGTGACCACGTACGAAATGAAGGATAAGCGAGTCACCAAGGAAGACGTAGACGGCGCTCTGGAAAAGGTGGTGTTGAGAATCAGCCAAGGCGCTGCAAGGATTGACAACTGCATATTGGTTACCACCGGTGACATTGACGAGTCGGTTGCCCGCTACGCGAGAAGTCTGTATGAACAAACGGGCGGCATTGAATTTTCGATCCTTGACTGTATTGGCTTCCTTAGACACATCCTGCATCTTTTTCATCGACTGCGGATTCAGTTTCTTGACGCATATCAGGACCTGCTTCTTGCAGAGCCTGAGAGTGCGGTGTCTCAAGTGTTGAAAGAAGCTTTCCTGACACTGCGAAAGGCGGCGGAAAGTGCATACTCGTAACTCTCCGCCTTGAAGAGGGGATACGGCGGGTGAATGACGAACTGACCTCGAAACACCTACTACCAGTCTTCATCCTTCTAGCGCTGGCAACGCTTGCGGCGTGGCGTGAGCCGCTGGGCGTGTATCAGGTGTACCCACCCACGCCAGAGCCGCTGTGCGACTGCTCGGCTGATCTGTACAATTGTAGCGACTTGTCCACGCAGTTCGAGGCGCAGCAGTGCTTCGATTCGTGCTGGGTGGTGCGCGGGTTTGATGTGCACAGGCTGGATGCGGACGGCGATGCGGTGGCGTGCGAGGCATTGCCCTGAGTGCGGGGCTGACGTTGTAGCCTCGGCACCTGAGAAGGTGCCGGTGGCCGTTACCCGTGGATCGAGTCAGGACCTCCCTACGAGTTGACAGCGGCCACCACGACAAAGAGGGGCCGGAACGGCTCCGTCCCCTCTCCCTCTGTTCCCTACCCCGGCGCGTCCAGTACCTCCGCAATGGCCGGCACTTGCTCCCCGAGAGACTTGACGAGGGCGAGGGTCCTGTAGTAGAATAGCCATAGACAAGAGAAAACCCTGCGACTTCTCGCAAAGTCCAGGGCATGGCCACGGTGCAGCGGCCAACACCGCACACATCTCAGCCCGTTCGCTGCGAAGCGTCTTGCCTATCGGCAAGGCTGCGAAGCGGCCCGCTATCTGCAAAGTCCCGCCCTCTGTACGGCGGGGTTCGGCGGGGCTGCAACCTCGGTCGACGGGCCTTTGCTATCATATTGACAACTATGTCAAGTCAGGGTGCCCATCCATCTGCGCCTAGCCAGATTCGTGAGCTGCGTTGAGGACTCAAACAGTTGTCAAGGAGGTCTCTTGCCTAAGATAGTTGACCCAGAGACACTTCGAGCTTTCCTAGGGCATGCATCGTTTATCCAACACGGTGATTTCCCTTATGAGAAGGGCTTCGGGCATTTCGTGTCTGAGCGTTTTCCGAACTGCGAGGAGTTCTGGCGGCTGTTCATAGTCCCGCTGACTGAGAGAATGAAGGGGTATCCGACCAGCATCTCTCAGGAGAATGGATACCAGTGCTTCCGCGACTCCACCCACAGAGAATTGCAGCAAATCGCAGCCCTGCATTACTCAGTGTTCCGCCATCTACTAACTGCTCATTTGCACTTTGAGAAGCGTGCACAGTCACTGTCCTGGCTTGAGGACGCATACATCCACCTTCGCTCCGCGTGCGACTTGGCTGAAGAGTTCCTGGACAGACTCTATTTCCTTTTGACAACGTGTCGAGGAGAGAGACACTCAGTTGCCAAGAAGCTGGACAAACACGAGTTTCTCGCCTGGGCAGAGACAATGTATGATCAAGAGCACGACACGTGGTATGAAGAGTACCTCTGGAAGGGCCGTGCTGCAACGCTATACATTCCTTCGAGGAAGCTCGTTCTCAGGGAATTCTTCGAGGACTACCTTAAGAAGCCTGAACTGTGGAATGTGTATCGTGAATGCTCACACGACGTTAAGCACTTCGGGAACACCTTCGTTCACCACGTGGTACTTGGCGGAATCATCGTAGAGCCAGGCCGACTCCCACATGTGCCCAAACCATCGAAGGTAACACACTATAGGCGAGCATGGCACAGGGTGCACGACGTTGCCGGTGATGCGCAAAGAATCGAGGAGGACTTCGACGAACCGGCCACGCTACTCCAGGGCGGCTTGGAAAAGCTTGAGACAGTCTTGAACCAACTATGGGGACCTGTAATAGCAGGGCTCGAATCAGAGTTCTACTCGGAGAGCGCGACTTTGCGGAGAATGTACAATATTGAATTCTCGTCGCCCTTGGAAGACTCAGTGAGGGGTGATTCTCGACGGAAGGCACGACAGTGAGCCGAGCGACAAGCGACTAGTGTGAATCTTCATTTCTGTGCCGCTGCTTGGTGCTGGTTTGGCCACTCGCGTCAGGTGTGCTGGCTTCGTGAAAGGCCCTTGCTTGCGTCCAAGCTTGACAACCTCTACCGATTGCCAGGGGCCGACCTGCTGCGCTTGGGTCCTGCGCAACTTCGGGAGTAGCAGGACATAGAACACATGTGTCCAGCAGAAAACCCTACGCTGTTGCAGCCGCCAGGGCACGGCCACGGTGCAGCGGCCACCGTAGCAGTCACATTCTAGCATCGCAGCCCGTCCGCTGCGAAGTTGGTGGATGGGTCTTGCGGTTTGCACAGTGAGGTGCGAAGGGGATATATGCCACCTGAGCAACGTGCGCCGGAATCGTACTTCATACTCGATCTTGCGGAAGGGCTATTTGGGACACTTCGGGATTTGGCGCCTGGCACATTGCTGCTGCGGTGCGAGTACGCCAAACTTAGGGACCTGACCGAGTGCACGGAGGAATACAGGCAACAGGTTCGCCGAATCAATGAACTCACGGACAAGTGGGTTCTTGGCAACACAGCCTTGTCTATTGCCTGCTTTGCCTACTTCAACAAGCTCTACGCGCTGTCTGGGATGACGCAGGCCCGAGGCGTTGTGGCCTCCACCACCGTGCTGGCTCTTGCAGCCCCGGTTTGGCTCTACGCACTGTGGCGCATCTTCGGTATTGTTGTGCATCAGTTCAACGTGCTCGTGGTGGATCCATATCGGCGGGGGGCAAAAGGTCGAAAGTACGGCGTTGAGAGCCATGAGCGCAGCCTCCTTCTCGCGCTCCTGAACTACGTTACGATTGTATTCTGGTTTGCCTTCGCCTATCGCAATACTCATTTCCTCTTCCGCCCTTCCGGTCAGCTCAACAGTTTCGTTGGTTCACTTCACGCAAGTCTCGCAACGATGTCGCTTCTGGGTGCCGACACACTGCAACCCAGGGGGTCATTTGGCCACAGTCTGCTTCTCAGTCAGCTGGCAATCGGCCTATTCATGACTTTGGTCGTCCTGGCCCAAGCGGTGGGGAGTATACAGCACGACACCCTTGCTCAAGCAGCGCGAGAGTGCCTCAGGCAAGAGCAGCACAAGGACCCACCTGTTGGTGATGCTGCCGAATAGAGCAACACCTTCGGCGCAAACGCTTGGTCAATAAACAGCAAAAGCACAGCAACCGGCAGTACCGCGAGTCCCTAGCTCAACCGGCAGAGCAAGCTGCAGTCTTTCCAGCTGCTGGCGCGGAAGGCGCTTCGTAAGCGCTAGCTTTCGCGCCGCCGCGCCATCCGTTGGCCGCACACTGCAACTCACCGTCCTCTCCATACCACTTGCCGGCCACCGCTTTTCACCTACACAATACCGCATACTGTGCTCAGTGCGCTCAGTGTGCACAGTCTGGGTAGCGCTCCCGCACAATCGAGTGCGCCGTGTGCGCGCTGCGTCAGGCTGCCGGCAGCGAGGGCTTTGCCGCCATCTCCTCCGCGATCCGAAACAGGATCTTCCGCCCGCCGCGGTTGTGGGTCGCTACCTCCCTCGCCTCGCCCATCTCCTCCAGCAGTTCGCAGACTTCCTGCTCCGCAGCGTCTCGCCATCAGTGAGGCGAGGCCGCGAAGCGTCTTGAGCAGAGCGAAAGGCTGCCAAAGGTCCCGCCTCTAGTGGGGCGGGCCGGCGATTCGGAGATGCACACGCCACAGCCCGACAACAGGCATTCCCACCACCGCCCGCCCACTCCGCGCGCATCCTCCAGCGAGCTGGCGCCGTATAGTCACGGCTTGGCCCACGTCCCATACCACCGCCCGCGCGCCCCCCAGAGGCTACACACGGAACAGCGGCAACTCCGGGAACAGAGGGAGCAGAGCGGACTTTGGCTCTGCTCCCTCTGCACTCCCTGTGTACTGCTAGGAGTCTCAGGGTTCTGCGGCATCTTCTCCCGGGCTATGGAATAGGACCTTCTTGCCCCCTTCTTGGGTGGCCCGTATCTCCTTTGTCGCGACCTGCCCTTTGGCCCGCAGGCGTAGTAACGTCTTGCGAACCGTGTTTCGGCTCTTGCCCAGCTCTCGGGCCCGGCCGTGGCCTGATTCGACCGCATTCGGCATTCCGGTTTCCACGTCTCCTATCTGCGGAGTTCAGTCTCTTTTCGCCGTGCAATTGTACCGATCAGCGCCAGGTAGCGCCCCAGATGCGCTTCTGGCGTCCAGTATCGCAGAAAGGCCTGATAGCCCCGCGAACCTAGCTCGTCACGCCGTGACGGGTGTGCCAGAAGTGGGTCCATGGCTGCGATCAGCTCTTCCTCCGTGCCATAGACGAACCCGCCGCCGCTCTCTTCGACCATCTCTGGCAATCCGCCCAGGTTGCGGACAATGACCGGTGTGCACTGCCGGAAGGCTTCCATAACCACCTGGGGAGAGACGTCGAAGCAGATCGAAGGGACGATCACGGCAGCGGCACTCCGGAACAGGGCCTGAAGTCGCTCTCCGCTGTGGTAGCCCAAGAAGCGGACGTTGGCCATACCCTGGGCCAGTTGGCGCAAGCGGGGCTCGTCGTTGCCGGTGCCGGCAATCCACAGCTGCGCTTTGGGATAGCGCCGGAAGACGGGGAAAAGCGTGTGCAGGCCTTTGAGCTTCTCCAGTCGCCCGACGAAGAGGAAATATGGCTTCTGCACTTGCCCGTCCAGGGCTGCAGTGGGTGTTGGGGGCGCCGTCTGTGGGGCAGGGACGAAAGACGGCATGTGCGCGAACGGGAGGTCGAGCCCCAGCTCGCGGTGCTTGTCCATGCAGAAACGGCTGGGAGCGAGGAAGGCGTCTACATGCTTGAGCGCAGACCTCAACATGCGCGAATACCGCCACCATTGTGGCGGGCGTTTGTAGAACAGTCCACAGAGAAGGCAGTACCTCTGTGTGCAAGGCGCACGATTGAAGCGGAACAGCACGTGAGTGGGGCAGAGCAGCCAGTACTCGTGCGTGGTGTAGAGCTTGATGCCTCGACCGGGCTCCAATACCTTTGGCCCGCCGACCAGGGAGATGTTGTGATAGTGGATGACGTCAAAACCCTGGGCCAGGATGTGGCGGATGCGCGCCGCCTTGAAGAAAGGATAGCCGGTCTGCTGCGTGGCCAGCGGGGAGAGGAAGCCGAACGGACTGCGCAGCCCGTGCACCGTCACGTTGGGATGGTGCTGGTAGGTCCCTTGCGGCTCACGGCCCGCCAGCAGCAGGTAGGAATCGAGACAATGGATGACCTCCACGTGGTGGCCGTGCTGCGCCAGCTCATGGGACAGACGCTGCACAAAGATGCCATCCCCGCCAAAGTTGTAGGGCGGGTAGAAGGTGGTGATCATGCAGAAGCGCAGTGGCCGATCCATCATCCTACCATCCAACCGGCGGACGCTGGGTCACACCACCTGGCGAGGTTTGGCATCGCCATCCCTTTCACCGCCGGAGATGTCTGGCAATGTGCACGAAGGTCATCCATCGAAACAGAGCCTCACGAACTCCCTCAGATTGTCGTCTCCATGGTGTGCGCGCACGTATTCGCGCGCACGCTTCCCCATCTCCAGCCGCTGTTCTTCGCTGGTGAGAAGCTGCACGACAGAGGCAACATAGTCTTGCCTGCTGGCACAGATGTGGCCAGTTTCACCGTCTCGCACCAGCTCTTCCGCCCCGCGGTATGCTGTGGTGATGACCGGCAGACTGTGTGCCATAGCTTCGAGCGCGGCAATGGGTAGGCCTTCGTATTGAGAGGTGAGGCAGAACAGCTTCGAAGCTGCGAGGTACCTGTGGACATCTCTCTGAAAGCCAGGCAAGGCGACTGCTGAACCGAGGCCGAGTTCCTCGGCCAGCCGCGATACGTCTTCCATGTGGTCTCCACTACCGACAATGCAGGCGCGTACGGCTGGCAGAACCTGGCGCACTTTTGCGAGAATCTGCACCAGAAAGGTCAAGTTCTTCACCCGGTCAACCCGCCCCACGTACAGGAGATCAAAGAGCGCCCGTGTATTCCCTGGCGTCCGCGATGGCCGGACCCAGTTCCTATTGACCAGGATCCTGGTTTCGGGCACAGAGAAGCAGTCGATCAAATCATGCCTTGCGGTCTCGCTGGGGGCTATCACAACGGCAGCCTTTGGATAGCAGATGCGCACCAGACTGCCAATGACCCATCTGGCAAAAGGACCGCTCACCTGGTGCGCCAGGGAGCGAGAAGCAATGGTGTCGTTGCTGATGACGACCTGGATGTCTCGCCACCACAGCAGGTACCTGACCATGACAGAAATGATCGCCGGACCGCGCAGAAAGGCCACTATGACTGCCGGGCGAAGTGTCCATACTCTCCACAGCAAGTGCAGCAGAAGTGGCAACCCAAAGCTTCCCAGCTTCTGCTGCGGCTTGCACAATATGGTTGCTGGCGAGCCGTCCACGATGTCGAACAGCACGCTTTCGCCAGGGTCAGCAGGTCGTCCCTCGTCGAGCACCACGTACACAGCCAAGTCCGAGAACTCGCTGTTCTCAGACATGTAGCGACAGATGTCCGCGATCTTTCGTTCCGCGCCGCCGATGCCAAGCCTGCGGCAAACAATGAAGGCGACCTGGCCACCGCCCGATGTCCCCGGCTGTTCTCCGCTGGGCATCACCGCAGCCCATCCTCAGGATAGGGCATCATCCTGCTCCCTGGAACAGGGCAACGTAGCGTGCGATGTTCTTCTTGATGTCGAACCTCTCCTGCACTCGTTTTCTGGCCCTTTCGCCCAGTTCTCTGCGCAAATCCTCGTCCTCAATGAGTTGCATGAGTGCGTCTGCCAGGGCCTGTTCGTCTTTCGGAGGAACTAGAATCCCGCTGCCGCCGTTCTCCACGCTCTCAGGAATGCCCGAAAGGTTGGTCGAGATCACCGGCAGCTTCATGGCCATCGCTTCGATCAGCGCGTTTGGTGTGATGTCTCTGCTGCCGTCGCTGGCCATCACGCATGGCAGCACAAAGATGTCGGCGCTGCCGAGTTCAGCCAGCACGCGCTCGAAAGGTTGGGCGCCGAGAAAGGAGACGCAGTCGTCCAGCCCGAGAGCCCTGTGCAGTTTCTTCAGCGTCACGTAATAGTTCGCAAAGTGCGGTAGCTCAGGCCCGCCAAGGATTTGGCACGTGAATGCGTAGCCGCGATCCCGCAGCATCTTGCAGGCCTGTAGCAAGTACACCAGCCCTTTCTCTTCAATCAGTCTGGCAACCGACAGAATCCTGACTGGCCCGGATTCGTGCAGCTTCTGCTGGACGGGGAGGAATTCCTCGAGGTCGATGCCCTCATAGATGACGTGGATCTTGTGCCAGTCTCGTTCAGGCAGGAACGAGCGGATGTGCGATTCGTTGTATGCACAGTTGGTGACGATGAACTCGGCATTCCCGAACTTCTCTCGATGTGCGTACCGGTGTTTTGCTCGGTAGAGGTCATGGGCACGCGCCTGGACTGAATAGGGTACTTTCGCGAGTCTCGATGCTATCCATGCAATGAACGCACATTTGTCCGCCCAGGGTGCATGCACGTGGTTAGCACCCTGGTCCACCAACGCACCAGCCAGGTAGATCGCCTTGCGGAAAACGTGAAAATCCTCTCGCAGCGTCTTGTAGCTGCCGTATCGGCACAGAACCACGTTGAGGAACGAGCTCAAGTACAACAGTGGATCGGCTGCGCGGAAACGACTCCTATACTTGAGGAAGAGCCCCTCGTCTTCGGGAAGCAGGTAGTGAGTGCGTTGGGCGGGAGATTCGGCCTTTTGATCGAGCAGATGTAGGTCACCCGGGGCATCTGCGATAACCTGCACATCAAGTCCCGACCTGTCGAGTGCTGCTATCTCCCGCCGGATGAAGGTCTCACTCAGAGTTGGGAAGCGCCAGAGGTAGTAGGCAAAACGACGCTTCTGCGCGCCTTTGGTGCTGCGGATTGTTTTTATCGGCCACCAGGACAGGTGATTCACTGCCAGGTCATAGGCACGCTCCAGGACGGGAGCTAACAGGTGGCGGGCAGCGAAATGCACAGCTCTGCGGGGAATGGAGAAAAGCGCTGCCATCTCTGGCAGCCGAAGAATATGACATAACCCCAGGAGCAGGAGTCGCCTGGGATCGTACTGCTGCTGCCTCAGGAAACCAACCTGGTGGCTTCTCCGAAGGCGTCGAGCAATGAGGAACCTTTGGCTCCAGGATCTCAGACCTTTGAAGCGCAAAGACTCCCACGTATTACCCTCATGCAATCGACGGGCGTAGAGAAACTCTGGCACCAGTCCGATGTCGTACTTGTTTAGGATTCTGAGGGCCATCTCCCAGTCCTCGCCCCAGCGCAGCGCCTCGTTGAACGTGCCGACAGTTTCAAAGACCTCTCTTCTGTACGTTCGCAGAGCGTTCATCACCGACCCGAAAACCAGCAATTCTCTCCGATAGTCCATCCCTGGCGTCCTGCTCTGGAGGAACCATCGTCTCCGCTTGCGGAACGCCTCCCTGGTCGTTCGACCCTGCTCGTCCACGTCGAAGAAATGGCAATGAGCCTGCCCGATGTCGGGAGAACTCTTGAGCTTCTCGACCATCTTGGCCAGGGCTCCGGGCAGCAGCATGTCATCAGAGTCAACGTGCGCAATGAAAGGTGAGCGGCTGTGCTCGATGACCCGATTGTGGCAGTACGCTATGCCCATCCTGCTCTCGTTTCTTATCAGCCTGACCCTGGCATCGTCGAAAGACTGTACCACTTCCGCGGTACCGTCCTGCGAGCCATCGTCAACGACGATCAGTTCATAATCAACACCCTTCTGACGCAGCACACTCTCGATCGCACCTTCGATGAACCTCTCTGTGTTGTAAGCTGGCATGGATACTGTCAGTTCAGCCATCGGTCGCACCTCGGTGCAAGCCTATCCGCCTCGGTCGCTGCAAGCAGTGGGACCAGGCATGCAGTGTCATCGCACTATCCGCTTGAAATCGGTCATGCTCAAATTAGCTCCGATTCCACATCGTTTCAATTCCATCACAGGGGTCTTTGTTTCGTTGGGACCTGCAATAGCAGTTACCGCTGCACGCACGCCGCACGCTTTCAGGATCTTGATGCTCTCTGCATCATAGTCCAGTGCCTGGCCATTGGGATAGGCGAAGAGTTGGCAAGGCCGTCCGGTCAGTTCGCGGACTGCCTTCGAGGATCGCTTGATTTCATGGTAGCGCTCCTCTGACGGGAGCAGACTCAGGATCGCATGGGAGACGCCGTGAGCGCCAAACTCAACCAGCCCTGAGCGGGCCATCTCGAGAATCGCTTCCCGGCCGAGCATGCGGTAAGGAGAGCTAGCTGTGATCGGGTGATCTGGATCATCGCCCAACTCAACAATGATCCGGCGAACTTTGTCCAGAAGCCTGGGGTGCGGCAACCTCTTGAGCCGGGCTTGAGCCTCGGCACACGTCGCGGCCCTGGCCAGCGGCCCAGTAAGATCAAAATGGGTGCCATCCCACTCCAGCGAGGCCTTGCGGGTAACACTCAGTGCACGATGGAGGCGACAGAACCAGACTGTGTCCGCCGTGTTCACCAGTCCCGTGATGAGAAACACTGTGGCAGGCAGCCCCAGCTCTCGGAGGATCGGAAAGGCGACCTCATAGTTGTTCTGAAAGCCGTCATCAAAGGTGATCACGGCCGTGGGCCGGCCAATCTGTCCGTTGCTCAAGCGCTCAACAGCCTCGGAAAGGGAGACCACCTCAAAATGCCTCTTGAGATACCTTACCTGGCGGCGGAAAGAACGAGCATCGATGAAACACCAATCATAGACCTCAAGGGGCGTTTGGACAACCGCGTGGTACGCATAGATCGTTAGCAGGCCTCCAACGTGCGCTCTGCTTGGAGGCCGCAACTCGTCCCCGATGCGGGAAATGCCAGAGAGAGAAAGACGCATCACTGCTCACCGTTGTTCGTGATGTCAGGCTGCCATGACACGATTCGAAGAGACGCACTGGGCCTTGCGATCATCGCTGCAGAGCACTGACAGAATCGCGCAGCCGTCGAGCAAAGTGCTGCAGTTTCCCACGGAGGCCTCTGGACAGCGTTTCTCTGGGCAGAAACTCGCAGAGCTTGTCATAGTCCTCCTCGAGTTGTGTCCGACTGTAGGATTGGGAGAACAAGCCATGGCACAGGCCGATCTTGGCTACCCAAACAAGAGGCTGCCCGCTCTGTTCGAGCAGGCGTATACCACGCTCAAAGGCTGGAAATGCGTTGTGTTTTCGTAGATCGATTCCCAATCTGTAGCAGTTTCTGAATAGGGCCTTGGGGCTCCGCGCAGGGACCAGCAAGGTGGCCACTTTCCTCAAGTCATAAGCACCTTCGTTTGCCAGGAAGCCCTCGATGAATCGAAAATCCTCACCTGTGGGGTACGGCCTGGGCAGATCAGTCTGCTCTTTGAGAAAGACGCCGTGAGCCATCGCTATCTGGGCCAGCAAAGAAGAGCTGTGGCTGCTGCGTTGCAGTTCCCCCAGATGCCATCGCAGCCCTCCCCAATCGGTCCGATATCTGTACCTTCTCCCCAGAATGAGATGCTTGGTGTATGTGTAGCTTGGCGTGTAGTTGGGCCTGTGCTGGCCAAATGTGTGCCAAAGCCGCTTGTCAACGTCATCTTCGCGTCTCAATGCGTACACGATACTCCAGCCAAGGCGCGTGATGTCCTCTGCAAAGTCGGTGTCGGGTGATATCGAATCCCTGAGCTGAACATGGTGGAAGCATTCTTTTCTGAACATCTTGATGCAGCATGTCCTGCCGACGAGAGCATCTCGGAGGAATCCCATGACAATGCCGACACCCGGCAGCATACACTGCCAGAGTGCTTGGAAGCAGCACTCGTCCAGGATCATGTCAGCATCCACCTCGACGAAACAGCCCGTCCTCACTCTGGAGGCACCCAGATTCAGTGCTTTGTGGAAAGGAGTGACGTTTTCGACAAGGATGATCTCTGCAGGCGGCATTGTTTGTCTCTTGACGCTCTGGATAGCGCGCCCGGTAGTCTCTTCCCCCATTGTCAATACAACAGCCGCAATATCACTCATGTGCATCGCAAAACAACAAGAGTATCTCGAGCAAGTCCTGGTAGGAGCCAGCCTGCAAGAAGTAGTCCATGTTGTCCTCAAGCTTGCCTGTCAGAGAGAGGGAAACCCTGTCCACAAAGCTGCTCAGTTCAAACCGATCGACGAGGAGTCTGTCATTGCAGAGCATCCAGTTGCCGCAGTTTTTTGAGGCGACAACGTTGCAGCCCATCGCTGAAGCCTCCCACAGAATGCCTGGCGCGGCATCGAAAAGCGATGGGCATACAAGTGTCTTGGCCCTTCCCAGCAGCGTGAAAAGCTGTCTCCGTTTCGTGACTAGGCCGTGCTCCTTCGCACCGCGAAGCCTGCTGTCAACTTCTCCAACGATGTGCATGTTCAGGCCTTTGTTTCTCGAGACGATCTGACGAACGAGCGCATAGTTCTTCTCCGGGCGGAGCCACGAGCTTGCGACAAAGATGACATCGATGTCTCTCTCGGAGAATGGTTTGCTCAACCCAGTATGGTCGATTGCATCCTGAGCTATCCACTCCGCTTTCCATACAACGTTCGAGTAGACCTTGCCGCTGCAGTGAGGGAACAGCCACTGGATCAGATCCTTGATCATGTACGAGTGAGTGACGATGAAATCGCTAGCCTCGACGGCCTCCTTTTCATGGACATGGAAGAACGTGTAACCGGGTTTCACATGCTGCCGGAACTCACTGAGGGTGAATGTCCCCCGTCTCTTCCTGGAGATCAGGTACTCTTTCACTTGGTTGCAGCCAGCGGTTAGAAAGACCAGGCGCCGTTTGGGAGCCGCCTGCTTCATCAACAGAGCTGCTATGTACCCAGCGCCCAGCAGCAAGTCAGGCGAAAGCTGGCTGACAAGACTGGCCAAGCGGGGATGTGCAGCAAACAAGCGCTCATCCAGCACACAGTTATGAACCTTGTCCAGCTGTCTTGGATTGCCATAGTCGTCACCATACGCGTAGCGAAAAAAGCCCGCATCCTGTTCGTCGACGATGTTCAGATAATGGACGTCGAGCCCGTCTCGCTGCAAACGCCGGAACAGATTGTAGCTCGAGGTGCTGGCTCCGCCCCAGCCAGGGATCTCGTAGCATCCCAACAGGATCTTGGTGCCCATACTCAATGACCTGCCTTGTTCTGAACCCTCATTGAAGAAGCTGCAGACATCCGACTGTGACAGTCGCCAATCCTTCAACTGGCGATCACCTCGAACTCTGTGTACCGCTGCAAGACGTCTTGTGTTTCGCCAAAGGCCATCTGCTGGCCCCGATGAAGCCACAGCGTTTTCGCACAAAACGTCTCAACAAAGTCGAGATCATGGGTCGCCACCAGGAACGTCTTGCTGCTCTGTCTGAGTGCGGCGAAATAGTCCTGACATTTCTGCTTAAAGCGCCTGTCGCCTGCCGTCAGGGCTTCGTCCAGCAGCAGGATGTCCGTGTCGACGTGCCGGGCCACGGAGAATGCCAGCCTTGTTTTCATGCCCGAGGACAGGGTTTTCAGTGGAGCCGCGACGAAATCCTGCAGTTCAGCCCAGTCGATGATCTCGCTGAACGCCTCCTGGATCTCTCTTCTGTCCATGCCATAGACTGCTCCGTATAGGAACACGTTCTCGCGAGCTGTCAGCTCAGGCACCATTCCGATGCCAAAGCCAGATGACAAGCCTATGCTTCCATTCACCAGCACCTGGCCCTCATTTGGTACGTGCAGCCCGGCAATGCACTTCAACAGTGTTGTCTTCCCCGAGCCGTTGTCGCCAATGACCCCAATCTTCTCCCCCTGCTGCACAGTGATGCTAATGTCCCGCAGCGCGTAGAAGGAGGAAGAACCGCGGGCTCTGCCCAGCAGCCGGTTCTGAAGCACCCTGAACAAGGTTGTTCGCTCCCGCTGCAGCGAGAACCTCTTGCACAGGTTGGTGGTGGTCACGGCGTAGGCCATATCACACGTGCTCCGCGAACATTGGTTCCAGCCTTCTAAAGACCACGATGCTCACCACGAGCAGCGAGGTGTTGGCCAGGAGCAGAAACAGGAACAAGCCGCCAGAGAATGGCCTGCCCCCAATCACCAAGCTCCTGGAGAAACCCATCAGGTGTGTCATTGGATTCAACAGCACAACGCGCTCCGCAATTCCCTGCCCCACAAAGGGCAGGTCGTAGAAGATGGGTGTGACAAAAAAGAGAATCCTCAGGAACACCTGGTAGATGTGGTTGATGTCGCGGACAAACACATACAGGCAGGACAGCAGAAGCGAGGCCCACAGCACAAGCATTACCTGCAGCGCGATCACCAGAGGCAGCATCACCACAAACCGAGTCAACTCCACTCCCGATAGCAGCGCAATCATGACCACGAGGACCAGCGAGATTACAAACTCTATGGAGCTGGCCAGAACCGAGCCAACGACCAGCAGCTCCTTGGGGAACACCGTGTTGCCGGTCAAATGTCTCATCGAGAGCAGGACGTGCATCGATCCCGTCGTACTGTTCGAGAAATGGGTGTAGTGGACGATGCCGACCAGCAGGTACACGGTGTAGTGCTCGATCGCCTCACCCATCCTCGCGCTGAAGAAGATGAAGAGGACGGTGAGCATGAGCAGGGGGTTTAGAAAACTCCACACAAAGCCAAACATGGTGCTCTGGTCCTTGAGCTTGAACTGCGAGAGCGTGATCTCCCTCAGCAGATTGAGATGCTTCCTACTATAGAGTCTCATGATTTCAAACACCTTGCTGGCCAGGGTCCTGCCGGGCAGTGTGCGAGTCTATGAGCCACTGCTCTCCTCTAAGAGTCCTCTGGCCAGGTTCTCAACGCGGTTTCGCACCGCATCCCACGTATAGTGCTTCTGGACGAGCTTGCGGGCATTGGCAACCAGGTGCTGCCTCAACTGGCGGTTACTCAACAACTCAATGCACGACTGGGCAAAAGCGTGAGGATCATCAGCCACCAGCAGATGTTCTCTGTTGACCACTCTCAGACCCTCGCAACCCACAGAGGTCGTTACCACGGGCCTGCCCAGGGCAAAGGCTTCCGGGATCCTCAGCCTGGTCCCTGCACCAATCCTGAGCGGCACCACAGATATTGTTGCCTGGCGGTAGTACTCCTCCACCGAGGGCACGTCTGCTGCAACGAAGATGGTCCGCCCGTCGTGCAGAGCAGCGACCTCCGGAGGCACATCTTTGCCCACGATCCACACCCGCAGGCTGGGCACCTCCTTCTGGATGATAGGCAAGATCTCCCTGAGGAACAAACGCAGGCCATCAACGTTTGGCCAGTGGCCGTATGTGCCGAGGCAGAGCACAGTCTTGCCATCCGACTCGTCAGGCAGCGTCCTCGCTGGCACATCGGCCCCGTTGGGCACGAGCACAACCTTGTTGCGGCTGGCAAGGCGATTGCGATCTCGCTCGGAGCAGACCAGGATGCGATCAAACCACTCTAACGCTTTCCCTTGGTAGCGCCACAACCGCAAGAGCTCAACGTATTCGCGCGCTCTCAATTGCCATTGGCTTGGCGGGGCCACTTCCAGCTCTCTGATCTTTAGCGTGGTCTCGAGGTCATCGAGATCCAGGACGAAGCGCGCGCGGTGCCGTCGCTGGCCGATCACGCGCTCCACGTGTGGTACCATGTGCAGCCGGCCGACGTGAATGATGTCTGATGTGGGAGCAAGCTGCTCGACAAGTCTCTGCATCTCGCGGGAGAAGCAAAAGCGGGCCAGGGTAGGCCGGAGCGCCGTCGCGGAACGCAAGCGGGCAAGCAGGGAGCCACTGGACTGGACACGCCGGCCCGGAAAGGGCAGCGGGTGAACGCTCTCGCAGTACGGTTGGAGAGCTTTGAGCCAGGCAAGCTGTTCCGCTCCTTTGTAGAAGCACAGCAGGCTTACCTTCCCAATTCGGGCATAGGCCGAGAGGAGCTGAAACTGGCGGATTCGCGTTCCTGAGTTCAAAGGGTAGGGAATCCGTTGCACGATGTACAGGATTGTTGGCTCAGTCATCGCAAAGCCACGGTTGTGGTCTGTCATACACCGAAATCACCCCTGGAGTCTGAACTCGTACAGGCTGGCCTTCTCTTCTTCCCGGATCAGCCGGAACTGCTCCGCGTGCGCCTCAATGACGGGAAGCAAGAACTCTTGTACTTTGGGCTTCTTCTTGTCAACCAGCACGTATCTCACCTGCTTGGCCTGCAGAAGGTCGAGCAGTTTGGTCGAATCGCGTGTGATCGGGAATCGGTAGCCCTTGCGTTCCGAAAGCAGATCCATGACATAGGGATGTTGGCAGACGTAGCGCTCCCCAGGAGCGCTGTTGTCTCTAAGCCACATCGCCAGGCGCTGCGCATCATAGTTCCACGTGTATTTGATGGGATACGTCCCAAACGCAGAGGTGTGCTCTTGCCGGATCGTCCACCGCATGTAGGCCGTGCCCGATTGGAAGTACTGCGCAATGTAGACGGCAAGGACAATGCAGGTTGCTGCAGTTACGACAGGTCGTACTGGAGCGCTTACGGCTTTGAGCATGTGTACAATGCCTACATACGCATAGTAGAACAGCAGTGGCAGGAGGGGAAAGAACCACCTGCTCTCGATGTACGGATGGTATAATCCTATGCCCACCAGATACACAATGCAGTACAGCGCTGTCACCGTGATCCCTCGCCTCAAGGACACCACCAAGCCCACGCAGGGCAAGAGGCAAACCACAACCAGGGCTGCTCGACCAAGGGACATGTGAGTTGTCTGCAGTCTCTCCAGCATCCCGTTCGTCAGGAGGGCTCCTATGGAAGCATAGTCTCCGAGGTTATTGAGGAACTTTTCCGTCATCCCAACCAAAGAGGCATAACCGGACGCGTCCACATACGGCTCATTCTGAAGGAACAACTTGAAGAAGGACTCTCCCAGGACAAGGTTTCGGTATTCCCACAGGCCGACCAACAGCGCCACCACCAACATGCAGGCAAGGACACGTCTATTGAGCTTGGATTCTTGTCTGACCGCAAGCACAAAGCCATGGCTGATGATAGCGAGCACCAGCGCCAGCCCTATGGTCCTGGTCATACAGGCCATCAAGACAACAGCTCCGAGCAGGACACTGCTTTTCCAGTTGCTCTCGGTGCTAGAGACGTAATCGGCCGCGATCAGGGCAAGCAGGGAAAAGAGCAGGTAGATTACGTCAGAAAGCAGAAAGGTGCTCTGTTGGAACATGGAAATGGATGCGGACGACAGCACCACAATCGCCGCAGCCCCCAGGTAACCTGCGCGCTTCCCAAGCAAGGCAAAGCACAGTGCGAGCGAGAGAAGCGCTGCGATCGTGGTTGTCGCATTGAGTGCCACGTAGCTATTGGGGAACAGCATAGAGGGAATGGTGAACACCACTGAGGTCATCGGCGGAAAAGGGACCGCGGGCTGGCCCCAAACCGTGTACCCTTCACCTGCGGCGAGAGAGACGCCGGCCACGACATATGAGACGCTGTCCGGCGTGATCTTCCAGTAGGGGCCGACCGCCGCCAAGTACATAGCAGAAAGGAGAAGAGCTGACACAATCGCCAGTCCGAGCAGTGCCTTTGTCGCAAGTGCCGCAGCCGCCTGCCTATTTGGGGAGAATGGCAGGTGGGTAGGGGAGTTGCGCATTACGCGAACCTGTCTTTGATGATCTTGTCATAGCCCTCCACGCGCTGGTCCCAGGTGTGGTGACGGAGGATGTAGTTAATGCCATAATCGCGGTCCCAATTGGCGCGCGCGGCCTCCTCTATCCTCATTGCCATCCGCTCCAT